>CAZWIS010000012.1:0-64072 GCA_964634275.1 uncultured Candidatus Cloacimonadota bacterium
ATATGCAACACTTTTCTTTAATGGCTGGGAGCTACTGCATTATTTGGGTTTAAATAACTATCAGTTAGGATTTCTCCCTTTTTAGCCTTTTGCATCAGTCTGGAAGCCAAGTTTACTGCAGCACCGAGAGCTGTGAACTCACGGGTGTGTTCGCTACCAACATAACCCGCATAAGAGTTACCACAGGATAATCCGATTGCCAGTTCGGGAACTCCGGCTACGATCTCCAATGCAAACCGACAGGCACGCTCCAGAGTATTTCCCAATGCACGCGGAAGGCCAAATAGTACCAATGCTACCAGTCCCTTGTCGCCAGCATCAAGCTTGTTCAGATATCCACCATAGTTATCCAATTTCTCATGAATCAGAGCTAACGCAGGCACAATCTGGCATTTCTTTAGCCAAGACATATTGATGAAGCAATATCCCGCATCACGTATCTCGTTATCGGGATTAACATTGTGAAGCTTTAGATTCAGGAACTGCCTCTCCTGTGCTTCATCATACTTGAAGTAAAGTTGTTTGGGAACAGCCTGATCAGAAGTGACTCTAGCGAAAGAAGCCTGTACAGCTGAAGATAACGCCACATCCAGTTTCTGGGCAGAGATCGTCTTAATCTCTTGTAATGGTTTGCCGGAAAACACATATTCTGCTTGGTGGGCCAGGCGATAAACTTGCCAGTGCATTTTACCGAAACAAACTGTGATGCGTACCTTGAGAGGAAAATCACTAATCCCCGTATGACATGTTTGATTCTGAGCATAGTAACTTTTCAGCTTATCAACAATGCTTTTTAGCTGAACCGCATCAGCATAAGGAAAGATAGCATAGAAAGCATCTCCCGCAAAGTGACTGATAAATCCACCATTCTTCTCCACTATCTCAATCGGATAAGAGAGGGCACTAGTAAGGTATTGGTTTAATGCCTCTGCCCCCTTTTTACCTTCTTTACGGAGGATGTTACTCAATTCGGTAAACCCATCAATATCTGCAAATAAAACGAAGCCTGTAAAAGAACCCAATTCCCTCTGGGTAGCGGAATGATCAAGAATAAAACCTGGAACATATCGCAACATAAATACTCCTACTTTAGTTATCCGAACATAAAAGTTAATAAGTTAAGTTCTGTCAATACATAAGTTCGCGAGATTATCACCAAACATCAATTCACTTTCATAACTTCAATACCGGCTTAAAGGGAGAATATTATTGTAACAAATTTCAAACAGATACTAGATGTTTTCCAATGCTACATAAGTACATCAATAGATAAATGACAGCTAGTATTTGAATACATTCATTTTTTGGCACTCTCCGACGGTGTCCACTCCTGTTACAGTAAAAGAATCAGGAAGTGTGATTGTCTTTTTCTAACACTAAAGATCCAAAACAAGTCCAAATCCAGCACAACGTGCCATAATTGAGAGTGTGAAACTTCAAAAAACGACCCAGATGACAAATTCCATGTCATCACTATGTACCTTTCGGCTTCGTAGAACCATACAACTGTTGTGGCCTGTGATATTCATTTGTAAGTCTATGTAAGATATTATAACAAAGATGAAACGATAATCTTCTGAGAACGAGTAAGACTAATCGTCTTACCAGCCTATTAAACATTTTACTATACGAACTACCCAGATATATCATTCCTCCTGGGCCTAAATTAAAATACTTGAAAGTCATTGACACATAGTACATGAATACATACATAGGTCTATCAAATGAAGCTAATAATATTCACTAACTCAATAGCTGAGAGAGGAGAAAGATGGAAGAATACATGACCTACTGTGGATTGTACTGCGGCGCTTGCCCCAGTATGATAATAAATGAGCAACTTCATAATGAACCATCAGTATCTCAATCACCGGTTCCAGAAGGCGAAACAGCGTGTCTGGGCTGCAACAATGATGGACTCGATAGCTGTGAAATCGTATCATGTAACAAACTACACAATACCGAGTGCTGTGCTTTGTGTACGGAGTTTCCATGTCCGGTGATTCAAAACTTCAACGATACAGAATGGCCCCATCATGCAGATGTGATAGCTAACCTAAACAGAATCAAATCAATAGGGATACAAGCATGGCTTTCTGAGCAGGCTGAGCTATGGAAATGCCCCAAATGTAATACAAGAACTCACTGGTACCAGACTACATGTAAGAATTGCGGGCATAATTTATCAGGAATGTACCAATTTTAGAAAAGCAAACCACGTTTTACTTGACAATTTCTTAGCAGTCTGAATTTGTGTTTGCTAAGTAAACGAGATGCCTTATAATATTAAAAGAATCTAAAAAGTAAAACTGGGAGGAATCAAATGAAATTGAAACCTATCGAAGATCGCGTAGTGGTAAAGATCGCTGTCGCAACCGAAGAGAAAAAAATTGGTGGAATCATTATCCCCGATACCGCAAAAGAGAAACCACAAATGGCCGAAGTAATCGCCGTGGGAACTGATGAAGATCTGGAAAAAATAGTCAAAATAGGCGATAAAGTGCTTTATGGCAAGTATGCTGGCACCGAAATTGAGATCGAGGGAGAGAAACTGCTCATACTGTCCAAGAGCGATATCCTTGCAATTGTCGAGTAGAACGATGGCCCTTCATGAACTGACAAGTACCAGTTTTGATGCGGAAGTATTACAGAGCGAAACACCTGTATTGGTGGATTTTTGGGCTCCATGGTGTGGACCCTGCAAAGCTTTGACTCCCACGATTGAAAAACTCGCTGCAGACTATACAGACAAAGTCAAATTTGCCAAAGTTAACATTGACGACCATCCAGAGATTGCTTCCCGCTATTCAATTATGTCGATCCCCACTCTTTTGGTGTTTCACAAAGGTGAGGTAGTAGAACAATTGGTGGGACTGGTTCAAAAAGACAAAATCGTCGATAAGCTAAAAAGCTATATCTGATACAGCTTCAACTCACAACACAAAAACCGCTGAGGCATGAATGCACCAGCGGTTTTTTCTTAACTTGATCCCCGTCTGCACGGGGAAAGCGACCTTTGGTTAGCTTATTGAAAAGATGTGTAGAGTAGCTTCGACTCACTCTAATACTAAGTGGGTATCCTTCGTTGTAAGAAATTGAGTCTCCTTACAAGTCTATATAGACAGTATCTGTACTCACCCACCACCCTTTTTGTATGGGGCGCTGCCCCATACCCCGATTATTCTACGGTCTTTATTTGATAATCGTTATCATACGGGTAAACATACGTCCATCGGCATTCAGAACTACTCGATAAATCCCTGAAGCACAGTATGCTCCAGTATTATCTTTGCCGTCCCATTGTAATGTATGAGTCCCGGATGCTTTGGAAACAGGATCAAAACTTCGGATTAATTGTCCTCTATGATTATATAATCTAATGCTCACATTCGCGGAATGAGCCAGGCTGTACGCTATTGTAGCTGAGGGATTGAATGGGTTTGGGTATACACTGTCCAATCCTGTTTTGAGGGGAACTGACATCCCACCATGATTATCCACTGGATGATAGTAAGTCAGGATTGGTTTATGCATCGTTTCGGTTCCATCAAAATCTATGCTTTGTAGCCAGTAATAGTACTCACCTTCCTCGAAAATCTCCGAATCTGAATAAACATAACATTGAGTTGTTGAGGTATTTGTTCCAGGGATCAAACTCGAGATTAAGATCATATCAGAATCGCTATTCGTAATAGACCTATACAGATAAAACCCGTGAAGATTGGTCTCGGATTGGGTGATCCACATCAATCGAACATTGCCATCGGGACTATATGAGGAGCTAAAGGAAGATAACACGACAGGCAAAGTCTGTGAACCATCAGTAATTGTCCATTCTTCCTCTGCCTTTGCACTGTTTTTTGATAGATGAACTATAATCTTGCCCTCAACAACGGGTTGCGGAGATCCTACCGGAATCCAATCTCCCTCGCTGTTTGCAGTTCTTCTCCAGACTTGAGACTGTCCCGTGATCAGATCATCCACTACAAATGTGAGTCTTGATATTCCAAAGCCATTGATTGTCCAAGTTCTGGGAATGCTCATATTAGCGCCGATCGTGTTTGCCTGATCACTCATGGACAAGCTGCTTAGAACTCCGTTTTTCAGGGCAATCTTATCGTCAATCACCGTCACTTCATGGCTGGACAGATCCAATTGTGTATCCAGTATCAGGGATCCGCAGCTTACGCTATTGGGAAGAGTAATGGTTTCATCTCCGTTTATCTGCAGAACTGCAATTTCCTGGGGGACAAAGCTTGGCATTGATGAGACAACCTCCACTGTGGCATCTTCACCCAAACCCAGGGTGAAATCTCCGCAATTCAGAGCCCCTCTTCCAATCGAAAGGGTTCCATTTACTACTACGTTTTTGCTCAGTGATATGCCGGCAGGATTATCAATCGTGAGGTTTTGTACTACGCCTGGCAATCCGTTACCGGTTACCTGGGCAAGGCTGCCATTATAGGTGTAGCTTGCTTCCGAAGGATACACGCGGCTACCACTTACTTGAATAGACCCCAAGATACCTGATGTTGAAATTCCTTCGGGATGCGCAGTGATCAACCCGGAGCCAGGTTTAAGGGTAAATGAACCTGTGCTACCGTCGATTACAGAAGTTCCGAGATCAAGAATGCTGCCTGGATTAACTATGAAGTTGATTTTGTTTGAAATAGTACCACCAGTTTTGCTATAAAACTGAATGCCAGATCCATTGAAAATAATATCTCCGACTCCATGAGTAGCGTTTGTATTTGTTATGTTGCCACCTGTCATCGAGAAATTGCCATGTACTTCCATGTATGGAACTCCAGTGGACACATCCCCCCTGCGATTCATTTGAAAGATCCCCCCAGATTGAATATAGTTATTGTTAACTAATAATCCATGACTACCGAGGCTTTGTGTGGCACCCTTTAATGCAAAAACTCCATCGGTTAAGCAGAAGCTACCTCCGACTGTGAGCAGTTTACTTTCTGTAACGTTAGAAAGGGTAATCACTCCAGTTCCGGTATTCATTATCTCAAAATTGCCATTAATGTTGTTTAAATTATTCTCAAGCACAAGACTGGTATTCTGATTTTGGCAATTCCATTCTACGTTTTGGTAAGTACCTGTAGCTACTGGGATATTTTGTGTTACTCCAATAATCCTGAGCTTCGAAAATGGCTCCCAATCAGCTGTTGGAATGGTGCCTCCATTAGCTCCATGCACATAGACACCAGTACCCGTAACAACGCCAACTCCGTTGAAGTTTGGGGTTTTGGTGCTGGTATTGACGAATAAACCTGAAATTATCGCTTGGGTTGAAACGAACACACCGTTTGAAACCTGGTTTAATACTCCACCTGTTTCTATTGTAAGATGCTTAAACTGAGTATGAATCGATCCGCTATTGCTGATATTCAAAATGCCATTGCCCTCAATGGTTAAGCTATTACGGGGAGAACCAGAATAATTACTGACGTTGTGTGAAACTGAATGTCCGCTTCTAATTGTTATCTGGCATTCCATACTAACAGTGGGAACTACAGAAGTTGATGTCCATCCATTATTATAGTATTGCCATGTTCCAAAAGCACTCCAAACATTACTGGCATTCGATCTATAGTCTCCATTCGTCTGCCCTATCAATGCCGTTGTCATAAATAAAAGAAAGTGAAGTATTACGCGTGCGCTTTTAGCCATAGTTCCTCCCAAGCTGAGTAAACAGATACGTATCGAAGTACAAGTACCACAAGCAATAATCCTATACAATTAACTGCTCAGCATTTTTATGCACTGCTATATAAAGTCAAGTGAAAAGTATTCGCCAAGACCGTTGAATAATCGAGGCATGGGGCAGCGCCCCATACAAAAAAGGTGGTGAGTGGGTATAGATAACTACTTTTGTCCGCTCAGATAAGCTGAAAACACACCGAAAGACCGTTGAATAATCGGGGTATGGGGCAGCGCCCCATACAATAAGGGTGGTGGGTGGGTATAGATGGTTGTTTTTGTCCGCTAAGATAAGCTGAAAACACACCGATTTGTTACACTGGAAGAGACGTTCAACGGTCTTACCGATTTGTTATACCGGAAGACACGTTCAACGGCCTTTCTCCTTGGTATGGCTAAAAAAAAAGACCCATGAAGACATACACGCTGTATCGTAGCGATACAAAGTCTTCATGGGTCTGATTAGAATCTTTAAACGAGAAGATAAACAAGAATTGTATATGCTATTTTATCAGTATCTCCGCCATCTTTTCTGCCACATTGATTCCGTATAAATCAGGATGTTCAGCAGGAACTATAAATTCCGGTATTTTGTTTGGAAAATCGCTAGAAAACGGAGGTAGAAGCAGATTCCATCCTGTAGAGACAGTTTCAGTCCATTCGGTTTCTGTCCGAAGTGTGATGCAAGGTTTTGATAGCAGATACGCTTCTTTTTGTACTCCTCCCGAATCTGTGATCATGGCAAGAGAAGAAATGTGGAGCATCATAAAGTCGAGATATGATTGTGGTTCTATCAAAACTATGTTTTTCCAGTACCTTCCGAGTTTTTCGTTGATTATTTTTTTGGTCCGGGGATGAACGGGAAAGATTATCGTTGTATGGAGGCTGTCCAAGCCATCGAGAATATGCTTCAAGTGTTTGGGATCATCTACGTTGTACGGTCTGTGTAAGGTAAGTAGATAGTACCTTGCTTCCTGAAGCTGCAGTTTCTGGATTATCGAGGATTCTCGCTCTGCTTTTGCTTTGCCGAATAGGACACTATCAACCATGATATCACCCACCAGGTGGCTCTTTGGGAGTAGGCCTTCAGTCTCAGCATTTTGCATCGAAACTGGAGTCGGGCACAAGAGAACATCACAGGTGTGATCTGCTACTATTCGATTTATCTCCTCTGGCATGGATCTGTTGAAGCTTCGGAGGCACGCTTCCACATGGGCAGATTTGATGTTAAGCTTTGCTGCTACGAGAGCAGCAGCGAGAGTGGAGTTCGTATCACCATATACTATCACCCAATCCGGTTTCTCCTTTTGCAGGAGAGTTTCCAGTCCTTCAATCATTCTGGCAGTCTGAAATCCTTGTGGACCAGATCCTACTTCTAGATTGATGTCCGGTGGCGGTATCTCCAAATCGGTGAAAAAACTCTCACTCATGGCGATATCGTAGTGTTGACCGGTATGGACAATCAGTTCTGTGCACTGTTTACGCAGAATACGTGACAGAGCTGCGAGCTTGACAAACTGGGGACGAGCCCCGACGATGTGAATAATTTTCATGGTTTCCCTTTGTTCACGCAGAGTTACGCAGATTTTATAAATGACGCAGATCTATATAAGCTATAATTTTGGGTTATGACATTCAGAGGGGTTCAGTGTGGGAGGTTACATTTAAAGAATGTAGATTAGGCCAAAAAGATACAGACAAACATTGTAGATACAAATCTGGTTTCTCATAAGTGTCAGATTACATAAAGCCATTGCGATATCTGCGTCTTTTCCGTTTGGCGTGAATCTGCGCGATACTTCCCACTACAGCGAAGTTTGGATTCTCATGGTTATCGCAGAGTTACGCAGAATCATAAATGACGCAGATCTATATATGCTATAATTTGGGGTTATGACATTCAGAGGGGTTCAGTGTGGGAGGTTACATTTAAAGAGTGTAGATTAGGCTAAAAAGATACAGACAAACATTGTAGATACAAATCTGGTTTCTCATAAGTGTCAGATTACATAAAGCCATTGCGATATCTGCGTCTTTTCCGTTTGGCGTGAATCTGCGTGAAACATATCACTACAACTTATTAACATAACGAATGATGTTTTTTTTGAGTTCAGTTGTATTAAAATTTACTAAGTAACCCAGCTTCAGTCCGGACAACTTCATGTACGTGACAATCTGCTTATGATGAACTGGCATCAAGCGATCCACGGATTTGATTTCAACTATTACTTTGTCTTCTACCAAAAGATCCAATCTGAATGCACTATCTATGGTTTTATCTTTGTAAGAAATATTCAAGGGTACCTGAGAATCAATCTTACAGCCCTTGTCTGCCAGTTCAATAATCAATGCCCTTTCATATGCACTCTCTAGTAATCCAGGACCCAAAGCATTGTATACAGAAAAACAAGCACCCCGTATTATGTAACCTACTTCATTCTCAGTCATTCGATTCCTACAGATTCTATAATCTGCGATATCCGCGTCTTTTTTAAATCAGCGGAAATCTGCGTGAAACTTTAACTAATTGCTTCTGGCATGCATAAATACAATATTCCACACACTCCGCCAGAAGTATTCCACATCTGTCCAAAAAGATTTCTCCAGCTTCTTAAGTATGTATCTGCGTTCGCTCTCCACAATTTCATCGAATGTCTTTGGCATATCGGCATAGAAGGGTGGTATCAAACCTGGCTTTACTCGAAGCCTCATCTCCTGGACATCAGGAGGATAGAGGCTAAAGTAGTGTTCGCTCAGAGCACGGACGCCAACCAAAGCAAGCTCACCATAAAGCATATTGATGAATTGCGGAAGTTCATCTATCCATAATTTGCGCATGATTTTGCCCCAGGATGTGACACGGAAGTCGTCTTTGAACTTTCCCCCCTCCTGTAAGTCGTTTGTAGTAAAAACATAGTCCTGAAGATATTCAGAATAGGGGTGCATTGTACGAAATTTCTTGATATAGATGATTTTTCCATTCTTGCCTTTACGTCTCAGTTTGATGAGCGGACCGTAGGTCGGATTTGGATCTGTTTTGGGTTCATGCGCTTTCTTCAATATAAAATGCATCATACCATCAATTTCACGCTTGTGAATCAATTCAAAGCCGCAAAAGTAGAATCTACCCAGCATTTCTGTTTCTGATAGAGCGCGGTTTTTACCATTTGTGATAGCAAAGTACCAACCCTGAACGATAGGTAGTTTGGGCAGAACGCGCCTGAGAACAAAGTCCATACCATAGAGAAGAATCCCCAGATATGGCGTGAAACGTTTGCAAAAACTATTTCTTCTTTGTGCAATAGTTTGTCCATTGCATATGAATACTCCGCCAGGTATTAGTAATTCATTTACCCGAATCAGATACAGATTTACACGGCGAAAATCATTGATTTTATGTAGGTTGATAAATATCTGACGGCTTTCTGGTTCTTCGTTTTGGATATTAAAGTATGTAGCACTATTCAGGATTAAGCTGGCTTTTTTGGAAAAATGACCCAGATCAACGTAGTCGTTTACAAAGCTAAAAAGCGATTCACGATCCTCGAGAAACTTCTGCCAAAGCGGGATTAGCACAGCTTCCGAATCTATATTCATAGAAAATGGAGGAACATAAGCAGAATGGCTTATCGCGGGGACAGCAGCAGCAGAATTTATATAAAACTTTGGGCTCTGAGACTCTTCCAGTTCCTTGGATTGAGTTACAAGGCTGGTTGAAGCAAACGTGGCATTTTCTTTATGAAACCGCAGGGCATAGAAGATCCCGATAAAGAAAAATATCTCAAGCGCAAAACTCCCGAGAATGGTACCAAAAACGATCATCCGTGAATAATGGAATCTGCCCATTACATACATCAACAACAGCACAAATAGAATTGCCAGGATATTACATTTGAATATTCTTCTGAGCAATTCAGAGCCGTTTGCTGCAGATCTAAGGCTATATTTCTGTCCCCAAAATGACGTCCCGAGCCATATCATGCTAAACGGGACAAAGCTACGCCAATAGGTCTCAATGACTCTTAGAGTAGCTGGCTTTACCTTTGCAGCAAATAGAAAAGCAAAGCTAATAATTGCAATATCCAGGATAAACAGGAAGTACTTTGTAATTTTACTTTTCATTTTCGTTTTAATTTGTTCTTAAAATACCTTTTTATGTTATGATCGCCAGGTAATCTATCTATGTTTACAAATCATCAGAGAACCATAAAAAGCTATTGTGGCGAAGGAGTAAATAATACTCGGCTGTATTTCAATAACTCGACCCTGAGATAAATCCAGCATGGACATTCTCAATCTCATTTATCCAAGACATTGAAACTTTGCAGCAGTTTTTCTCTCCCATAAAGCTGGTTTTTTTCTTGAATAAACTCACTTCTATAAAACAACTCTTGGACTTAGAAAAATCATTATCATTCAATTGCCTCACAAAATCTCCCCTTTGGTACAAGTATTGTTGGATGATAGAGGCACAATATTATGAGGGAGGGGGATTCATCCCTATGTAAAAGAGGCTATCTTCATAAAATTTGGTCGTGCGCCAACGATTAAGTGCAATTTTTTATTCATTATTACTTTTATCCTAGTTTATTTGATTGAAAGTATACTTTCCTGCCTGAACACGATGAATTGACTTGGGATATTCATGAATAAACATAAAAAGGAACTCAGCAACATTGATCTTATCTGCAAGCATTGTTAGGCGGCAATCGTCAAAGGATTTTAAATGCTTATCACCCTTGGCTATCTGAATGGCTTTTTCGATCGCTCTTTGTTGATCAATCTCGGTTTCCGTGAAAGAGAAGGCCAGACCATATCCTGCTAATTCTTGTATGTAGCCTAATTGACTGTCGTTTATATATACAGCTGGAGTGCCTAAACATGCACTCTCTGAAGCCATTGTAGCACTTTCGCCAACAAATAGAGATGCAAAAAAAAGTGCATCGTGCATTCTCTCAGGAGGTATCGAAATCTGATACTCAGCAAGTTCCTTTGGAAGTTCGTTTTCGGATGTAATAAATACTTTCATGTATTTTGATAATCTCTTTACTAGCGAGATTTTACTCTTGACAGACATCCCCTTATGCCCTATATCGTGAGATGCATCCCAAGCTACAAATCTCACTATTGCATATCGCTGATCTTTCTCTAAGTGCATTAATTCTAGAACATTTTCATCTGGGTTAAAGATCTCTGGATGTAAATAGGCTAACTCGTGATAACCAAGATATTGTAGCTCTTTCCTTCCCAATCTTGGATGAGGGTACGTTCCCGTGAGAACGATATCCGTAAATGGAAGACTCAGGCGTATCTGCTCCATGTTAAACGTATCCTGTAGCGAAATATGAGGCACACGAAGAAAGAATGAAGCATGAGATGCGTAGATTGAGCCGTGACTAATAAACATCTTCGGTTTGTATCTTAAACCAATAGCAATCATCTTTAGATCAAACACGAATAGTCCAAAAATCTTGCCTAATACTGATTTGTAATTACTGCCAAACCCATGTTTATTAAAATTATAGACCGTTAGTAAATAAGCTACATGCTGTCTTTCACGATATGTAAAAAGAATCTCATGGCCAACATTGATTAGTTTGAATGCGACAACTCTAAACAAATGAACATGAGCTGGATGACCAATATCAATTATTATTTTCAATTCTTCCTCAAATACATTAGTTCAGTTTAATTTTAGGATCTCGTACGATGTACCTATGCTTTCCCGTTCCAAAGACACCAATCTCTCTTACAAATAACAATGATACACGAAAACTACTTCCAAATCTTCGGTACCATAGTGATATAATATCGTTTTGTAAGGTTGTCAAATCTTTGTGTTTAGAAACAATCTTAATCTGTATTTCATCCAATTCTTCTTCCAAAATCTGAAACTGCTCTACATCAAACTGCTTAAAAAAAATACTAACTAAGTGGGGCGTTATATATACTCCTTTTGAAGAGACTAATATATCTGAATCTCTACCAATGATCTTCCTTACTTTTAAATGTTCTCTTCCACAACTGCACTTAACATCAGATCTTTCAACAAAATCCTTCGTATCATAACGGATAAACGGCATTGCATAATTCCAGAGATCAGTAGTTATCAACCTCCCGATGTTATGATCTTCGATCTGCGATTCATCACGAACAACTTCTGTTATGGCATACTCCATCGCAGAATGATAGCAATCATGTGTAGGACACTCAAACACCATGGCAGCTCCTTCGCATGAATATGAATCAAAAACCTTACAATTAAACATTGATTCTGTATCGCATCTGAGATCATCATGGAGTATACTTCCAGTCGTATTGATCCCTTTTATCTTTTTGAAACTCACATTACTCTCTTTTGCAACTTTGAGAATCAAAGACAATTGAGTAGGGTATGATCTTAAGTAATAGTCTTCACAACTGGCAATTTCCCTGACTATCGACAAAATATCCTCATGTCTGGCTGCGTTAAGGTAGATCAGCTTGCATCGGTTTGCAATGTCCTGAAGCTTTTTGATGCCTGTCCTTGCAGTATTGCTGATCTTGATATATCTATCGCCAACCCTATAACCCATCCAATACCATCCGCGAAGTGCTGTGGCTGTGTGAACACTGTATGCTTCCTTAGTCGTATAATACTTAAATGGTTGCCCTGTTGATCCACTCGAACTTTGTGCTACTGGTTTGTAATTATAATATAGATTCGAGACAAAGTCACCGTTATGCTCTCGAATCAGCTCTTTGGTTATAATGGGTAGCATGGACAAATCATCTAATGATCTAAAATCTTCTAATCTTAACTTCTCTTTCTCAAAGTATCTGATGTAAAACGGTACTGTCATTGATGCATGTTTCAGTAGCTGCTGCAGTTTTTTGAATTGAAAACTCCGCGTTTGATCTATACTCCACCATTGACTCTGATTCAAAAAATCCAAGTTTTGTGATACAGACGTGCGAAACATCAAATCGCTTGTAGGTAGAATTACCTTCTTGCCAAGTATGTTCATTAACGACATTAAGTTCTCTGTTTCAACTTCTGTCTAAATAAGAGTTCTTTAAGTACCAAGGTATCCACAGATAGTATGTTTAGCAGAAACTCAAGTTTCATCAATATCCGCGCGATAAATCGATGGTTTACACGTTTGGGAGAGGATAGCTGTTCAAGATCCATACCATTAATGCCTACATTGACAATCTCATTTACTTTGAATTTTTTTTGTTTTGTTTTAAACAACTCGGGTTCTGATATCTGAGATGTATCTATTTTTGCGACCAATCCACATTTGGTTTTGTGGTAAAAGTTTTGGTCGAACAAAAAATTCCCCAGACTGTACAAGATTAGTCTTCCCTTGTAAACTTGTACTGGCTGTACAACATGAGGATGGTGACCCATAATGATGTCAACACCGCTATCAATTAGTTTTTTGGCATATTGGATTTGCCTATCACAAGGGTAGATCGAATACTCTATCCCCCAGTGCAAGGATACAATCCAAATCTCGTGGTCTTTTTTTTCCCCCATATTTGGGAGCTTATCGATTGATAACACAGAATATTCATCGCATTGATTAGGGTCTTCAATCATTGAAAAGCCCCATAATTTAATGCATTTTCCTACATTTTCAATGATCAATGGATCATGCTTTGTCCCAAACCAACTTATCCCATGTTCAGAAAGGGTTTTCTTTGTAAACTGACTCGATTCAATTCCGTGTTGGGAGAAATGATTGTTAGCAATATTAAAAACAAGTCTTGCTGATGGCTTCAAAACACTCAGAGAATCGCAGTAAGCCCTATAAACACGATCCTTGGGATTTTTTGTACGAATATCATCATCATCGGGAATCAATGAGTATTCCATGTTAGCTACTATCAAATCACTCCCTGTGAGTAATTCTCTTCTTACTTCTTTGTCTATGATCAAATCATACTTGTTTCTATACTTGGATAGAATACCTCTGTTTAGGTGGAATAGATTCTCTCCTGCCATCACATCACCTAATAAAAGGATCTTCATTATTGTGTCTCCATTCTCAAATGTTGGAAGACCAGTTAAGCTTTGCTAACATTTTATCAACAACAAAAGACCAATCATTCTTACTCGCTTCGAGTTGCCTTTCTCTAATCTTTTCCGGCGAGTCTTCCTGTAGGGCTCGATGAATACTCTCTACAAAACTTGTGGGATCATCCGCAAAATATATAAACTGGGAATAAGCTTCTATCAAATAGGGTATTGATATAGATACTATCGGTTTTCCCAATGCCAGGTATTCGAGAGTCTTTTTAGGATTACAGTTCTCAATCCAGGCATGTTTTCTCCATGCCATAATACATACATCAAAACTAACGGCATATCTGGGTAAATCGTTATAGGAAATCGGACCCAGAAAGAATACATTGGGATACTGCTTCAGCTTTTGATAATCTCCCTTGTCTTCCCCGATTAGTACAAAAGTAAATCCTGCTCTGGCTATTTCCTCATATATACTTGTATCATTAGCAAGCGTCAACGAACCAAAGTATCCAATTATTGGTTTCTTGTAGCTATTCATTCTGGGATCGGGATTCTGTACTCTGTAAAAATGATCAAAGTCAACTCCATGCGGCAGCATGGTAAGTTTTTCTTTATGTCCGTATTTACATACAATTTTATCCATTATTTGCCTTGAAGCCGGAAATACGTATTCTACAGCGTTGAATAGGTAGGCTTCGTTTTTCTCTATTGCTCGTTTCTGCTTATCTGTTGCAACACGATAATCTGAGTGTAAATCACCTGCGATATGGATAAATGATTTGCACTTGCTCATATCAACGAAATCAGTAACCACATTTGATGTAATATTCACAAGATAATAATCGCGTATGCCATAGCACATTCGGACAAGTTTAATTTGGCAATACTGTAATGCTCGATTGAGTTTTTGAGCGAAAGCACTATCTAATAAGGGATAGTATACAGGGGTTATTACGATAAATCCCTTTTCAACTACAGACAACATATTTACGTGCCGTTTTATCTTATTGATAACTAGCTTCAATGCAAGCTGGTATTTGCCTTGGACTTTCTTTGCACTTAATGATGTTTTGGGGATTGGATTGATCCATAAGATATTGTAACCTCTTTTCCAAAGTTCCATCATCATATTACCAGTTGAACGCCTATGGGTCTTAGTCCAATGGTCCCCGAAGCAGATAATCCAGTTTTGTTTAATTGTATCCATTGTTCAATGTCTCTTCTGTGAATTTATCATATGCTTTTTGCCTTACATACTCTAGTATCTCTGAAACAAGATTAAGATGATGTTTATGGAATCGGTGATGCAGTAAAATCCCTACTACATCTGTTTTTTTTGAAACCAGATCAATTTGACAACGTAGAAAATCGACAGAGTGATGCTCAGCATTGGACTCATCCAAATATTTGCTTATCAAATTGACGGATACACCTACATCAATCAGTGCCGAATTTGGTCTTTTTCTTAGATGATAAGATACCTTTTTTCCCAGTATTGTATCTGCTTTCAATAGTCTCCCTACGAAGTTTTTGATATTGTTTCTTGTATCAAATCTGACACTTGTAGTAGTCGCTATATATCCAAGGTCGACAACTGCCTGCATTGTTTCTCTATTGTAAGTCCCAAAGGGAAAACTAATGACGCGCGTCCACAGATCACTAAACTTCTCATCCATTATCTTCATCCCCAATCTTAGGCTTTCATACTGGTCTGCATAGCTTCTGTGACCTCCAAACTCCATTTTCCCAGAAAACTTGTTGTTGAGATTGTGATCAAATCCGTGTTGAAAAAGAAATACTAATTGAGGATAAAGACACTTAATCTTAATCAACCATTCACAAACCTGATCTGAAACGTTATCTGGTTCAATTGCTTGCCAAATAGGAACTTCATTCTTTACACATAATTCTGTGATTTTGAGAAGCTCATCATCTAACGTATCTCTCACATCATCATTTCTAAAAAATACATAACTCATTTTCACTTCTTTTTTTTTGCGTATTTAACATAAATGTACACAATAGATAACAAATGCATGAATAAATTTATCGCTAGCAATGTCTTATGCGAATGCTTTCTCAGCATTATGATGCGATTATAGAAATAATTTGAAGTGTATTTATTAAACAATGATGTATAGTAGGTCTTTAATGATACTCCCTTCGATAAGTGATTAGCACATGTATCGCCTACTGATTCTATAATTGCAAGAGTGGATATGATTCTAATTTTGTATCCATTTATCAATGCTCTAATACCGAACTCAGTATCAGATCCATATTGTACAAAATTTTGATCGTACGGCCCCAGATTAGCCCATGTTTTTGATTGAAGGAAAATACATCTTCCGGAAAGGTCGAAAGACGGAAAAACTCCCGATACACCAATGTCTGATTCAGAATCAAACTCCTTCCTTCTCTTAGATTTCAACAGGAATCTATTGAAGCTCTTTGTCCCTCGATAAACGATACTACCGTCTACTGAGTTCTTGAATACTGTAGTCAAAATTGTCTTAGAATCATCAATTTTGGTGTATGTTGTCAGTAATACATCAATAAAGTATTTCTCAAACTGAACATCATCATTTGTAAGGAGTAAATATTGTGGATTATAAGCATCGAATGCATATTTGACACCCTCATTGATGCAACCAGTGTACCACCAGTTTCCATCACCCAACACATAGTCAATACCTTGCTGCAAGCAATATTCTATAGTACCATCATTACTGCCGTCGATTACTACTATCGGAACAATATGGATATTCGCGTCAGTTTCCTGACACAGAATATCCTGGATTAATAATTTGAGAGTTCTCAGCCTGTTGTAAGTGGGAATAATGATACAAATCAATATTGCATTAGATTTCATCTTTCGAACAGTATTCCCTGTAGGTTTTTGATATTCCTTCAGTTAGAGATGTTGAACTATGCCACCCATTATTCTTTAGTTTCGATACATCTAATAGTTTCTGAGGAGTACCATCTGGTTTTGAATTGTCCCATGCAATATCACCAGAAAACCCGACAATTGATCGAACGATAGAAGCAATTTCACAAATTTGATGATCTATCCCAACTCCTACATTTATATGAGATGTTTCATTGTAGTTATCCATTAAATGTACCAATGCATCCGCTAAGTCTTCCACGTAAAGAAACTCTCTTCTTGGTGATCCCGTCCCCCAGAGTTTAACTTTTACAGACGATCCGACAAAGAAAACTCCATGGTTCTCCAAATATATTTCAGCATCTGCACTTGATTGCAGTTTTACTTGATCATGACTATGAATATCCCTCAATATAGCATCATTATCTCCAATCTCGAGCATTTTAGCTAAGTGAAACTTCCTAATCATTGCAGGCAAAACATGTGAAGTTACCAAGTCATAGTTATCACCAGGTCCATAAAGATTTGTTGGCATCGCGGATATAAAATCGCATCCATATTGTTTTCTATAGTATTGACACATTTTAATTCCGGCAATTTTAGCTACTGCATACGGTTCATTTGTTGGTTCCAGCTCTCCTGTTAACAGGTATTCTTCTTTGATGGGCTGCGGACATAGCTTTGGATAAATACAAGAGCTTCCTAAAAACAGTAATTTTTTCACTCCAAAAGTGTAAGCAGCATGGATAATGTTTGATTCTATCATTAGATTGTCATAGATAAATTCCGCTGGATATGTATTATTGGCATGAATTCCTCCGACTTTCGCTGCAGCAAGAAATACATAGGCTGGTTTGTTCTTCTCGAAGAAATCGTTTACAACTTTTTGGTTCCTCAAGTCATATTCAGGATAGGTAGAAAATATCAAGCATTCGTGTCCTGCTTCTCTTAGCTTTCTAACTATTGCAGACCCCACTAACCCTGTGTTACCGGCAACATAGATCAAATCACTTGTATTCATAGTTTTCTCCCTTCGGAAATCCTTGCAAAATCACTTTCGATCATTATCTTCACCAGTTCTTTAATGTTGGTCTTAGGTTCCCAACCTAGTATCTCCCTGGCTTTGGAATAATCTCCTAACAGCAAATCGACTTCTGTGGGTCTGTAATACTTGGGGTCAATCCTGACTATCACTTTACCACTATTAGAATCTTTCCCGATAGTATGTACTCCCTCTCCCTCCCAGATGATACCAATTGAAAGTTCACTAAACGCTAATTCGACAAATTCTCTCACAGTATGCGTTCTGTTTGTAGCCAACACAAAATCGTCTGGGGTATTAGCTTGTAAAATTCTCCACATGCCTTCTACATACTCGGGAGCATACCCCCAATCTCTTTTGGCATCAAGATTCCCCAAGTACATACAATCTTGAATACCAAGCTTTATTTTCACCGCTGCAATTGTTATTTTCCGGGTAACGAAAGTCTCCCCCCTACGAGGTGATTCATGATTGAACAAAATACCATTACTCGCAAAGAGGTTGTATGCTTCTCTGTAGTTTTTGACAATCCAAAATGCATATAGTTTTGCCACTGCATAGGGACTTCTCGGATAAAACGGTGTATTTTCTGTCTGAGGAGTTTCCTGAACCAAACCATACAACTCTGAAGTTGATGCTTGATAAAATCGCGTTTCTATCTTTGTATCTTTTATTGCATCGAGAATCCTCAATGTCCCAATAGCATCAACTTCTGCAGAATATTCGGGAACCTCAAAAGAAACCTGGACATGAGACTGTGCCCCAAGATTGTAAATCTCAGCAGGTTGAATAGACTCAATCAATCTGCTAAGATTACTAGAGTCACACAAATCACCATAATGTAGAAACAATCTGACATCTCTATTATGCGGATCTTTGTACAGATGATCAATCCTCATAGTATTGAATGAAGATGCACGACGTATTATCCCATGCACTTCGTAACCCTTCTCCAACAACAATTCAGCTAAATATGAACCGTCTTGTCCGGTAATACCTGTTATTAAAGCTTTCTTCATAGTCTACTTCCATTGTTTATATAAAAATCTTGATGTAACTCATCCTTTGTAAGTGCTCGGATAAACCGGGCTGGATTACCACCCCATATTTCATTTGGAGGTATAGTTTTAGAGACTACACTACCAGCTGCTACGATAGAGTTTTCTCCTACTGTAACTCCTTTCAAGATAATCGTCCCCCCTCCAATAAATGCTCTTTTACTTATATAAATAGGAGCATGCTTTACATCATCTTCATTCCCGGTAGTCCTTTTATAGGGATTTATTGAATGAAAATCTGTATCCCACAATCTGCACCCCCCCCCAATAAAAACACTATCCTCAATAGTAATCTTCATTGTGCATACGATAGTCGAATTTGATATCCCCACATTTCTCCCGATTAATAGCTCAGCGTTTTTACTGACAATAAAACTGCATTTTCGATCACCACCAATGAGATTGTATTTGTTTCCTGAATTGCATTTGAATCCTCCATCAATTCTTATCATGCCCGAATTCGATAGTTTAAGGATCCCATTTATCTGAAAATCGCTATATCCTACTTTATAATATCTCAAGCTAATATGGTTGATAACAAGGTTTGATTTGTTTATCAGATATTTTACTATTGCGAACACCACTTTTAATCCTCTATATTGTAATCCTATCTCAATCCTCTTAGGACATCAAAAATCATTTTAGTCTTTTTTCAAAGATTCTCTTACATGTTGTTGATCAAGTCTTTATAAAAAACTAGCTAAAACGTTTATGTAAAAGCTACTTGTTCCATATACCACCAGCCCCATTCAAGATCTTATGTGCCTGGATCGGAGTTACTATAGCAAGCGGTAAAGCGTGAAAGAGAACCAGAGAGAGCAAAATCCCATTGATGCCCATATGCAGGATCCTGACAAAAAATACTGCCATAATGAAATAGAGCACCGTCATGGATACATATACATACATCTGTAGTTTGACCTTTGAAGTGGAGTTGATGAAGGGATTATATATTGCGTTATACATGTATAAGCCATAATATACAAAGAACAGAGCGGATAAACTATAGCTAACAGATATTTTCCCTCTCAGCCAGATATCGAATATAGGCTTTTGGACTAGAATCATAAAAACAAGAACGAACAGAAGAACAATCCACAATCGAGATAATCGCTTAAACATGTTCCGGATCCATGTATAGTCGGCTTTGTGATATGCATCTCCATAACCAGACCACAGTGGTTGGAGCATCATTATGAACAACATCGATGCATTGGAGAAATAACGCATATTTATGGTGTAATGCGTAACCGACTCCGGGCCTAACAAATTGCTGATCAGTATTCCTGTAAAGTTCGTCATAAGATTCAGTGAAATTGATATGAAGAAAAACTTGACTCCTACGGATACCAAATCACTCCACAAAGATGTGTTGATGCTCGAAATCCTGGGAGAAATATGTCTGTATCGCCCGGAATATAATACAATGCTGGCAGAAAATGTAACTGCCAGATTTGATCCTGTATACACCATTGCATATTTTAGTATCGATGGATTTGGCAATCTCGACAATATGATAACGCCCATAAGTGACATCAAGTGCGATATCACAGACAATCCATCAGAAACAGCATTTTTGAGATCTGCAGTAAGGATAGTGTTAATAAGTCTGATGACAAAATTCAAACACAAAACCCCAAACACAATTGAAATTGTCGTCTGAAGCTCTTTGCTAAATTCAGTAGGAGCTTTAAGAACCCAACTCCAGTTGATAAATGCATTTATAAACACAAAAAAAACAGTCAGAACCAAGGCAATTATTCCAAACAAGAAATATGCAGTACTGACATATTGACGGATTTCCCTCGTCAAGCCCTTTGCCTTTAGCTCCGTATATTTATTGCGCAGACCACTTCCAATACCGATATCAAAGATAAAAAACCAGGCAAGAAACGATGATAATGCCGCCCACAATCCATATCTGACAGTATCAAGATAGCTCAGGGTAATAGGTATCATTAGCAGGTTGATTACAATGTTGATCGATTTTAATACAATCGACGAAGAGAAGTTCAAAAGTACTTTACCGCTTCGAGTCGAATAGTATGATTTATTTAAGTACTTGGATTTCAAGAGCATTATATCACTGATTCTCATACTTTTCCAACTCTGGGTAAGTTCAATCTGTATGCATTGGATAGCATCTTTGCTATGGCTAATCCTTGCGCACCAAAATGTAGTAGCACCAATGTCGTCTCGACAGATAACGCATATCCCAAAATAAACGCAAAACTACCCCAATACCCAGAACTTCTGGCATCTTTCCATACTTCTTTAAAAAAGAAAAAAAGGGCCAGCAAAAATGCGATTCCCCCGATCAATCCGTAGTAGTAAAACAACGACAAATACCCTACGTGTATCTGAGAAGAAAATCCAACCAACTGCCGTTCGAGTTCATTGGATATTACACCCCCTGTTCCATATACGGGATTCTTGGGATATTCACTGAGGAAGAAATCTACCGCACCCACTCTTGATTGACTTGTTTCCGACATAATTCTTCGTTCGTAGAACCTGTAAACATTGAATCCTACCATTGACAGCACCGTTAGTAAAGCATAGACAAGTATTCCCATTACTAAAACAACTTTCCAATACTGCAGTATTTTTTTTTGACTCAAGATTAGTAGTGCCATCAAGGCTATTATAGCGAGGAGCATCAGATATCGGGCTTGTATCAATATCATATACAATAGCATTATCATTGCAATCAGGTATGGACGAATCTTGTATAATGGGATTTTTTTTAAGTTTGCTACTGTAAGCAGGTAAAATGCCAACATAGATATGGATCCTACATTTGAGCCAATCCATGAAAATGGTGATTTGATGTAACCTCGTTGTCCTATTGAATACTTGCTGGTAAAACCGATATTGGCATTGTAAAATCTTAAAAAGTAATCTGGTAACACCAGTTGGAACATCAAATATATCGACGAAAAGATTGTGATATAGTAGATTGTTTTGATGATATAAGACAATTTTTCATTATTGATTTGATAGTTTTCGATAAAAAAAAGCATAAAAAAAGATGCCAGGAAAGGACGACCAAGCATGAATTTCGCCGTTTCCAACCAGCCATAATCTCGGGCAAAGCTATACATGAAAGTAACGTAAACCACATATGCGAGATAAAATCCCAGATACGTGGGAAATCTGACCCTGCCCTTCATCATTAAAAAAATCATATAAACTGAAGTTAGCACTAGAAATATCAACTGTGCGTAGTTTATCTCGAAGTTTCTAAAAATAAACGCGATCAAGAACTGGTACAAGTATAATACGATAATCAAGAAACCAAATCTATTCATTTATAAACAATCCTATGTTCCAGCGCATTAATTCAATTCGTAGTACCTAAGCAGTTCACCAAGGTACACTTCCTCTTTATAGAGTTTATGAGCTGATAAAGCCATATCAAATCCTGAGTCCACTAAACCAATTATTACCAATTTATCATCTGTGATAGTTACGTTGTTCAT
Source organism: uncultured Candidatus Cloacimonadota bacterium (assembly GCA_964634275.1). Taxonomy (GTDB): domain Bacteria; phylum Cloacimonadota; class Cloacimonadia; order Cloacimonadales; family Cloacimonadaceae; genus CAZZCS01. Next base: position 22,202 of record CAZWIS010000012.1, read on the forward strand.
CATTTGATTCTTTGTCTTTTGGGTAGTACACAAAAAATCCTCTCCCGCCAAGTATGGGCTGTATGAAAGTGGAGCATATATTACCTCAATCCCACTCTTTTTGACATAATCGGAGATAGCGGATTCATCCTTGATCTGAGTATAGTGTTTTACAATCAAAAACAACGGATTTACTAAAATTAATAGCACCGCAAGAGCTAAAACCACTCTCTTCACTTTTTCAGGAGATGCCTGTATAAAGCGAAACAAATACAGCACTACAATGGGAAGCATATAGACCAGGTACAGGTAGGTTTTGTTTCCCACTACCACAAACATCAAGTTACTACTAATAACAAACAACAGATCTTCGCCTTTTATCATCTTTGGTTTTAGTAGTGCCATCACATAAAACACTCCATATGGGATTGTTACTAATATAATTCTCAACACATGAGATATGGTATGCGGAAATGTGGAAATCTGGTATCTTTCAAGCTCTCCCAAAATGAACTTCGGTAGTTCAGAAATACTTCTCATGATCTTTTGCTCGTCACCCGACATAAACATTGCATTAAACTGCACGCTTCTGATGTTTTCTACTGGGGATACAATATTTCTGATCCTTGAGTAATACTGAAGCACGAATATTCCCAATATCAAAACGAATCCAATTGATCTGATTTTCCATGTATGCCTGAAGAAAATGAGATACAATCCGATAAAACATAATGCGATCATGCCATTGGCATGGATAGTCGTCGCTATATATGCCAGGGAAAGAGAACAAAATACTTTTACGACACTCTGCATCTCACTTTTTAGCACAATCAGTATCCACAAGAATATCGATGACAATATGATTTCGGGCCTGGCGATGGATAAAGTTATAATCGCTATTGGATTGAACAATACGAATATGAAGATCAGAGGCATAGCTTCTTTGCTAAACTTACAAACTCCAAAGTATATCCATAGAGACACAAAGTATGCAAAAGCCATCATCAAGCGAATCAATCGAATAGCATTGGAATCATTGGCAACCAGATCGATGGCTATCCTATATATCCTGGTCATAAAACCGCTTCCAGAAGCGTAATACCCTTGGAAAACAGGAATATCTGCAAAGGCATTAAAGGAAGGATATCCATTTACATTGTTTGAGTATGCCAGATTGTGATACCATCCTTCATCCACATGGTGTTTGGAGGTGTATATTATGAATACACATGTCGTTATTACTGCTAAAAAGCACAAAGTCCATAGTATGGGCTTCATCTTTGCATTCAAAGGATTAGTCATGAAAACATCCTCAATATATCCAAATCAATTCGAAAATTTTCATTGATTTATAGGGCAATACACGTGATGTTAATCGCCACTCTTGAGATATAGCGATAATACTCGATATTGGTATCGAAGATCCCTGTAATCGGTATGATCTGCATCAACTGGTAATAACAGCCGATTCAATTGTCTTCACGATGTATTCGATCGACTGATTATCAAGTTCATAATACAAAGGCAATCTTATCAATCTATTCGAATACGTATCCACATTTTTAAAGTGGTCACCAATGTCATTTTTACCGTGAAATTGAGAGCTATGTAATCCCTGATAATGGAAGACAGCACGAATCCCATTGGCTTTCAATACATTTATCATTACATCCCTATGATCCAGGCTTCTGGATACAACATAGTACATATGTGCATTATTCGTGGCATACTCCGGGATTATTTGTAAACTGATCCCAATCTTATCAGCTATCGGCTCCAATAGGTCTTTGTATAAACTCCAATTACAAAGCCTCCTGGTTTGGATATCATCCAATGCCTCCAATTGAGCCCATAGATAAGCGGCGATAATATCCGAAGGCAGAAATGAAGAGCCAATATCCACCCAGCCATACTTATCAATTTCACCCCGGAAGAATGCCTGTCTGTTGGTGCCTTTTTCCCATATTATTTCGGAACGTTCCACAAAGCGTTCATCGTTCACTACCAGCATACCTCCTTCTCCAGAGGAGATATTCTTGGTTTCATGAAAGGAAAAACAACCAAGATGCCCGATGCCTCCCAGAGGACGACCCTTATAATAGCTATCAATAGCCTGGGCAGCATCTTCGACCACAAACAGATTGTATTTTTCAGCCAAATCCATTATCGTGTCCATATCACATGCCACACCGGCATAATGAACAGGCACGATTACCCGTGTTTTATCTGTTATCAGTGCTTCAATCTTTTCCTCGTCCATGCCCGGATGGTCGGATCTACTTTCGCAAAAGACGATCCTTGCGCCTCGGAGAACAAAGGCATTGGCTGTAGAGACAAATGTGTAAGAAGGCATTATCACTTCATCACCAGGTTTTATGTCTGTCAGGATAGCAGCCATCTCCAAAGCATCTGTACATGAAGTAGTCAAAAGACATTTCTTGAATCCATATCTATCCTGAAAGAAGCTCTGACATTTCTTAGTATAAAACCCATTTCCGGAGATGTGCCTCCGGTTTATTGCGTCTTGAATGTACTCAAGCTCTTTGTTGGTAGAATATGGCCGATTAAATGGTATCATAAAACCCCTCAATTTTTGGTAGGGACGGAAAAAAAACTATTCCTTTGCCCAGGAGCAATGTGTGCTGTGCTGTAATCTCTGTTTTTCTGGATTTGCGTTTTGTAGTAAGTAAGAAAAACTCAAATAAATATACGTATTTCAGCTTCAGATGTGTGTCTCTCGTTCATGATACAATGGTAATTTCTTGGTCTCGATCAGGATACGGAGTAAATATTCGCCAATGATCCCCAGAGTAAACAAGATAAACCCGGAGAAGAATGATACAGTAACCATCAAGGATGTCCAACCCTTTACAGAGTGACCACCAAAAAAAAACCGTCCTATCAGGTACATGGCAAAAAGCATACTGAATATCGATATGATTGTTCCGATGATACTTATCATCTTTAATGGCAGTGTGGTGTTATTGATAATATTCAAGATGAAATCCTTAACCAATCTTACAAAAGTGTACCCACTGCTACCATACTTTCTCTGGTGATGCTCAACAATCACAGAGGATATTCGATTTGTAGTCATCCTTATCAAGTATCCGATTCTGGGTTTGTGCACCTGAATCTTCACTACTTCTCTGGCTACTGAGATTCGCATTATTCGAAAAGATGTAAGCCTCAGATTGTCCTTTGATTTGTGTATATAAGCGCTGGTGTATTTCATCGCATGAGAACCGATATTCCTCACTGCTGAGTGTTTTTTCTTCTCGTAGGAACCTATTACAACATCTATTTCACTATCTGCTGTGATACAGCTTACAAGTTTCACAATCTCTTCCGGTGGATGCTGAAGATCATCATCGAGCAAAACTACAAAATCTCCGGTGCAATACTTAAGCCCGCAAAGAGTGGCTGCATGTTGGCCAGCATTTTTTGCCAGATTGATTACTTTGATATTCTGGTTGCTGGCATGTAGCTCTTTTAAAACATTCCAGGAATTGTCACTTGAACAATCGTTTACCAAGATTAGCTCATAATCTGCCTTGATTACCTTTTCATAAACAGCGGTTAATCGAGAGCATAACTCGTGCAGTGATTTTTCCGAATTATAAACTGGGATTACATTTGAAATCTTCATAGTTGTTTTAATCCTCTATAAACCTTTGTACAGCTGTTTCATATAGGAAACTACAATGGTTACAGCAATACACTGGCTGTTCTTGGTTCGACAATACAACACAAGCGCATGCAAACTACTCTGATCCCACTTGCTCTTTGTGCCCCAATCCTGATAAAGCTCGCCAGAGCTGTTGTATCGCCTCCCAAGCCTAATGGGCCTACTTTGCATGAATTTAGTCTATTTGTGAATGCAATCTCTAGATCGGATTGTTTGTTAAAATCTGCATAAGCCATTGCTTCCAGCATCAAAGCACTTGCCTCATAGTGCGAACGACCAATGCCAATTGCAGGAGCACATGGAGTACACCCCAATAGAGATGCGGACTCTCCTGCCCAGTTGAGTACTTCATCCATCAATACATCTATGCTGTGCTTATGAAACACTCTGAAAGTCTTTCCGCGAATCTCAGGTCCACCGCCCTGCATCAGGATGTGCATGCGAATCACTTCTTCCTGAACGCTTTTAATGAATATCGGTGCTGATAGCATAGCTCCAGGGTCAACATCCAGTCCTTCTGACTGTTCTACTCTTTGGACTTCGTCTCCCAAAACTGCCATCGGCCTTCCTGGCAATAGCCTTAGCCCTTCTGCCAAACCATCGTGTATAGCTGCAACAATTTCTGAGCTTAGCGATCTTCCTTTGCCCAATTCGATAAAAATGTGCGGAGTTCCAGTATCATCGCACAAAGGACGTTTTTCCATCTCGGCAATTTTTGCATTTTTTACTATCTGTTCCAGAACCCATTTTGCATTCGGATTACTCTCGGTATGTAAAAACTCCTCAAGCTTTTGATAGTGTGATTCTGTATATACAGTGGATGCCTTTACCACTGCAGCTGCCACATTGCTGATAATGTCACTAATCTGCATCTCTATCACCTCTTGAAGCATTTTCCAGTATCAAGACTGATCCCATTAACAGCCACAATTATCGCAGGAAAATCCTTCACTTCGAGCAGATGAAGAGCTTCCATACCAAGTTCAGGAAAAGCTAGAACTCTCTGCGATACTATCGTACTACTGAGAAGTGCCGAAAGTGGTGGTGTTACCGCAAATATAGAACCATGTTTTGACATTTCTATGATGGTCTCATTGCTGAGACTGCCCTTGCCGATATGCATTTTGATTCCGGCTTTGGATAGTATTGGAATTGTAGATTCGATGTCAAACTTGTTACTGGAGGTAGGCCCTATGCCAGCTGGACTGACTGCGGTATGAAAGACTATTCCCCCATCCAGTTTGATGGAGTTTTCAGCCAGCTTTTCAGAGTCGATCAGTTTAACAAGTTTTGGCAGGGCAGCATCACGGCCTGCAAATAAAAAGCCGTTTATCTTGATCATATCCCCGATTTTCAGATTGTATCTCTCAATATCAAGTATTGGTGTACTTATGGAAATGTCCGGCACGATTCACCCTCTATTGTTTTTTTATGTTTAATTTGCAATGGAATTGTATATATCTCTGCGTAAAATCGGCTTATCTTCCACATCATACACTTCAAGCCTTTTTATCGCAGTTTCTACTTTTTGAAACAAACTTCGTCTATTGTTTGCTCTTACTATAAACGCACCTATTCTATTGTTACTTGTCAAGTCCTGTCCGATATCGGAACCATAAGATTTGTAGCAATAACTTTCAATCACGATATTATCCCTGCGTAGTTCCTCAAAACCGTCGATTCGTCCAAAGACACCAGCACGAGCGTACAGATTGTTTTCTGAATACAGATAGTTTGATCTTTTGATATTCAGAGGAGTGTGCTTTTTTGTATAAGAATCTATAGCTGATTCCAAAATATCAAAACTGGTTTTTAACTTAACAGTTCTAAAGCTAAGACCTCCCCCAACTCTTGGGGCAAATTCTATTACATTTACAATCGAATCCTTTACAATGACTTGTATTTGCATGGGCGTATTATCCAGATTAAAGGCTCGGGCAATGTTATCGGCGATTCTTTGGATTTCTCGTTTTGCCCCGGTAGATATATCTGCAGGAATGAGTGACCGATAATACTGCATAACCGAAGTGCTGTCATCCTTCACCTTATAACGTTGCCGAAGTAGCAATATGTTTGCCTTCCCGTTCTGGATATAGCATACTACGTCCACATCAATCCCTTCACAAAATTCTTCGATAATAGCAGATCTGGTCCTGCTGATGTTCATTGCATCAATCAAACACTTTTCCAGCTCGCTTTTTTGGGTGATTTTCTTTACTCCTTTTGAGCCATTGCTATCAGCGGGTTTGATAACCAGCGGATACTTCAATGGAATGGAAGGAATCAGGAAGTTTTTTGTGAATATGCATTTTGCGGTAGGAATACCATTTTCGAGCATTTTTGTCTTCATCAGTATTTTGTTTGTCACATCAAGTGCTGTTTCGTAGCTGTAAGGAACCGGTAATCCCAATTTCTCCGATACAAAACAGGCGGTTACATTTGCTTGATCAAGACAGGTACTGATAACCAGGCTGGCTTTGTAGTAAGTAGCAATCTCCAGGACCTTGTCCATATCAAGCGTACTTTCCCTGATATGTTCATCAGCAAGCCTCTTTGCAGGAGGATTTTCAAAATAGTCGATCAAAACTGTGTGGTATCCGCGTATTTTCAAGCTTTGGACCAAAGCAATGTGAGGATTTGTCCCACCGAGTACTATAGCAACAGGTTTTTTATGCATTACAATTATCCATTATCAAAGCATGAATTCAGTTTGTATTATATACCAATTCATTACATCCAAGATCGGTAGCATTAGAATTGAGCTCGTTTATTAGTTCCATCTTCAGATTTACGCTGTCTCTTACTTCCGGAGACGGATACAATGCCGGATCCCCAGGCAGAAAAACACTGTCTGGATTTCCGCTGTCTTTGGTATTTGCAGACAGTATCCTGATCCTGCTGAAGTATTCTTCTGGTTCCATGAAGCTATTGATGTTCAATGCAATAAACATATGTCCATTATCGGAGTAATCATCGGTAATATTCAGAGGTTTAACTCCACCTCCAAAACCAGCTCCCGATAGAAGCCCCGCCAGGATATCAATAACCAGCGACAGTCCGTATCCCTTGTGTTCACCAATTGCAAGCATCGTACCCTTCAATGCTTCATTTGGATCGTCTGTTGGTAATCCATCTGTTCCCAAAGCCCATCCAAACGGAATCTTTTCGCCGTTTCTGGCAGCTAATCTAATTTTTCCTCTCGCAGCTATTGAGGTTGCCATATCAAATACAATTGGCGGGATCCCTTCGTCGGCAGGAAAAGCAAAAGCTATGGGGTTTGTGCCAAAAACCGGTTTGAAGCCACCAGTCGGTGCTATAGCCGGCGCAGAATTTGCCATTACAATACCGATGAAACCATTGTTGACCGCATGTTTCGCAAAATATCCAGCCGTACCGAAATTGTTGCTGTGCCTTACACTAACCAGTCCTATACCGTATCTGTTTGCTTTATCGATCGATAAATCCATACTTCTGATACCGGCAACCTGGCCAAAACCATGATTAGCGTCGATTACAGTAACTGCCGGACTTTCTCGTACAACGGTGGATGTGGTTACCGGACTCATCATTCCGCTCTTGATTTTTTTGATGTATATTGGAAGGCGCACTACTCCGTGCGTCGCATTACCGCTTTTGTGAGCATATTCGATAGAATCAGCTATGATATTCGCATCAGTCTCCGGTACTCCAGCTTTGGATAATACATCAGCGCAAAAGTAGTGTAGATCCGCATATTTTACATATCCCATCTTGTCTCCAGCAGATTCAGGTTTTTATATCAGGATCAATGAAATCCCTTTGAAGATTGTATTGCATCGGGATAGTATTGCATAATCACTCTCTTTACCAATGCTACTTGTTTGGCTCTTTTCTTTGCTTCTGCATCCGTAGTTTCCCAGCTGTGAGTTTTGGCTACTGATCCCCCGGTTTTCAGATAAATAGGAGAGGACACACGAATCATTTCAGGCACTTCGTAATGCCGGATGAAACCTCCAGAAGAATCAGGATTCTCTGTGTGAACATCGATAGGGATGTCTATTGCCTGCCGAATTGCTCCCAGCATTTGTAATTGGATATCCCGGATCGGATTTACAGAATTGGCACCAATGTTTTCCAGGAGCTTTGCAGAACATGGATTTCCATGCCCACAGTGTGCAGATACTTTAAACTTACATTCGGGTGGTAAATCTCCCAGTTTCCGCATCTCGTTCAGTATCCACAAGCTTCCTTCGTCATAGATCAGAAACCCTCTGCAACCAAGCTTCACGGCTCTTTTCACATCTTCGATAGCCCGTACGATTTGTTCCTGACCTCTTAGCCTGTAACCCATCCGTTGTCCCTCTGGAGTATGCACAGATGCACTTGTATCATAAGTAGCTCTGGGACCAATTGCCAGGATCAAATCCACTTCCCATTGTTGGGCAAGTTCTACCATTTGCGCGATATCATCATCTGAGAGTAGCATTATACCCTTTGTTTGCGTTACTCGATGAATTACTTCGCCATATACATCCAGTTCTTTCAACAATGCCTTCATAGAACCTGGTCCCTGAATTCCAGGAACTTCAAATCTATACTGGGCTCCATCTGGAAATCTTTTTGTAGAATCAGGTAAATCATAAGCGTCACCTGCAGGTAACCCGATCTTTTTTAGAAACGCTCTGGTATCATTCATGATCATTCTCCTTTGTTTGGAATTTTCCTTCTTCTGGATGGATAGCCAAGCTATCTATTTACTTGATCATTCATATCCTGGAGTATACTAATCGTCATAGTACCGCCAGTAACTCGTTCAAGTCACTCTCCAGATTCATCACACATTTTGATATAGTAGATGTATCTCTTTCGGATCTCCCTGCATAATATGACAGCTCAGAAAACTTGGCTATGATCTCTTCCTCTGTCATCGGACGCTCAGGTTCCCCTTTGGGCAATTCTATTTTTGCTTCCCGTATACTTTTGTCGGTTAACTTTAGTCTCACTATTGCTGATCTCTTCTCAGGAACTTGCGCAGACAAGACCGGATCACTATGCACATCGATTCTGGACATCAAGCTATGAATCGATGGGAGCATTATCCTGGTTTCATCAAACTCATCCAGTCCAGCTTTGCCGGAAAGTATCGCAACTGCCACACTATATGGTATGCTCATCTTGGCAGAACCAATACTGCCAATATCTTTGTGATCATGTCCATAAACCGCCAGATCATAGGTTATTACGTCTATGTGGTCGATCTCTTCCGCCTGCATTTCACTATCTTGAACGATCTGCAAGACAGCTTCAATTGCCGGATGACAATGTCTGCAAGCAGCGTATGGCTTACGGTAAACATCCATAATCAACAACCGGTCTCCCGGACTTCCTGGTATCCATTCTCGGGAATGGTTCCCGATTAAACTATGGATCAGTCCCCGTTCTCCACCCAAAATATCTTCAGGCCCATAGATCCCGGATTTTCCCACCATCGCAGCGACCAAACCGCTCATGCTGGCATGTCCGGCATTAAAAGCTTTTTGTTCGGATTCACCTGTTATAGTTTCCAGCAGCCCAGCAGCAGATGTAGATGCCGCTGAGAGGGCAGCTTTTAGCTGTGCTTTTGTCAAACCCATGGCAATGGAAGCTCCCATCGCCACACCAATAGAGCCACAAACACCCGTGGCATGAAATCCTTTCTTTTTCAGAGCAGGTTGCAAAAACCTTGCGATTTTGATGGTTGCTTCATATCCAGATATGATTCCCAACAATAGATCATCGCTGGAGAGATGCTCCTGTTTTACCAACGACAGCAGGGCGGATATGATCGTCGTACCTGGATGAACCATCCCAAATCTCTCACCATCGTCCAGCTCAGTGTAATGGGACACAAATGCATTCATAAATGATGCCTGCAAAGCACTGCCGGTCTGTTTATACCCCAGCAGCACTGCGTCTCCGGTACCCCCCCCAAGCGCATCTTTCAGAAGAGATCCTTTCTCCCCCAAAAGCTTTGCTCCGGCGTATGCAGTTCCAAGATAATCCAGTATGCAAAGCTTTGCCTGGTGTAATGTTTCCGGGCTTATACTATCTTTGACCGAGTATAGATCGTTTACAAAATAATCCGTGTAATTATCTGCATTTATCGGCAGCATAACTTCTTCTTACAAACAAAGCTTCAAATAGGAAGCTTCATTTTCGATCACTCCATAAGCCTTTGCGCGGTTGATTATCTTCACTGCCCAATTCCGGTGTGGATTTATCTCATTCATCTTGTTTGCCTTGGAGCTTTTTACCACCCCACCTCCGGTATTAACAATCTGAATGGCATCTTCGTATTCTTCTCTGGTGACTGCTTGCATAGCATTTACGAATTTCACATGGGATGGATGTATTATGGTTTTCCCCACAAATCCATTAGCTTTGTCGAGGATGACCTCTCTCAGCAGACCATCAATCGCTTCGTTCAAGATTGTATTTCTCTTTAGAAGTGAGCGGTGAATATCTTCTTCCAGCAAATGATCAAGGCTTTCTTTTTTATCCGCCAAAAAATACTCCCATACAGGACCGGAAACCACGTACTCTTCTCCTGCACGAGTGAAATAGTTTAAGATATCAGACAAACAGTCTCTCACCGTCAAAATATCATAAATTGAATAATTGATCCCTCTTCGTGCTCCAAATATAGACGAAAAATCCGTCCCGCCAACCCGAACGTTTAACACTAACTCACGATATGGATCCAGAATTGCCTTTATTTTGGACAGCTCCTCGACACGTGACTCCTTCAAAGCAATAGTCCTGCCCTCCAAAATAGGCATCCCGTATAGTACAAGCCCCAATTTCGTGTTTAGATCGGTCAGAATCTGATAGTATTCATGACCATTGATGCTATAAAACTTTGGAAACACAAATCCCGATAGAATCGAGGCTCGCTCTCTATTCAGCAGTTTGCAGAAACTGGTAAATTGGGCTGGATTCCGTACTCTCAAGAATATCAGCGGTATGTCATCATGATCAATCCCACCCTTTTTGATTGCCTCCGAAATCTTGTCAAGATGCTCTATCACGTTTGATTCTGCCGATGGCAATTCGCTTTCACTAATCGCATCTTCAAAGTCCATCACCATGGAAGTAAGCCCGTGTAGATCCTTGCCCAGTATTTTCTTCACGATCTCTTTGGTGCCCGGCATATAGAGAGTAGCACCCAAACAAAACTGCAACAAGTCACGATCCGTGAACTTATTGAACTCAATCGGACTTTCTACAAAAGCAAATTTTGAACTAAATTGATTGTGTTTCATATTACCTCCGGTTAACCATTACACAGTAACCATCGTTTATACTCTCGTATGATTCATGTATTTTTTTGCCTCCACCACAAAACTGGTGTGTATTGTGAGCGTGTAAAAAGAATGTAGAATAACAATTATTGCTCAAGAATATTCAATAAATTACGGGAGAACTATTGTGTTTGATGACAGATCAATTCTCATGGAGTACTCTCAGCAATTTTCACTACTGACCAAAAGATATCCTCGCGTTTGAAATGAAAAAGAACACTATGATGATTCTCGAATACACTCCTGAGATTTCTGGAAATTTCGCTTTTTGAATCTTTCTCTGATTACAACAAAATATATATTCAATCTCTCAATAAATCTATACAAAAACTCTGGTAATGTGTACAGGATGGACATAACAGACACCCAAAGCATTACCATGTATTTACTAAGCCCATGTAACTCTCTCACTATAGGATTATTAAAATCTTGAATGAAGGGAATGTATCTCGATCTACAAGTCATCGTATCAAAGACAACTCCTATTGATATCCTGTTTGATCTGTTCCATATTTTGTATACTGGTTCTTTTGTTTTATAAAAGCCTGTCATCGTCTTAATACTTTTCTGGGAGGATGAGCTATAATCTACGACTTGGGGATCTCGTAGTATAAAATTGGGAAAGAGAAAGTTCCCCAAGCTCATATAAGCTTTTTTTTTATTATGAGATAGCCTACCTTGCACGATATGAGGATGCCCACCAATAACAACTTTGACTTTATCGTGTTCCAGTAATTTTTTTGCTAAGGAGATTAACTCATATTGTGGCATTCTCATATATTCTTTGCCCCAATGGAGCATCAAGATTACTTTTGCATTAATAGGGAGAGCATCAATAGTATTACATAATGATTTGTACTCAATTGGATTTACTCCAGGACAGTCTTCTGAAGCTATCTTTACATCTATGGGGTACCCATTGTAGGAGCATGCTCCGATAACGTATACATCATCTGAAACATGACAGGGTTTGCTTGCACTTTTAATATCTACACCAGCTCCGAAAAACTCAATCCCTACACTATCGAGGTATTTAATTGTATCTTTAATGCCCATATCAAACTTATCATGGATGTGATTTTGAGCCAGACACACATATCTAATGCCAAACTCCTTTAAATAATCGATTGCCTTATCTGGAGCATGTATTATGCCCTTGGAAGCACTTTGCGCGTGGTTACTGATAACCTGTTCCAGATTTGCAACCCTAATATCAGAGCTATAATATTCTTCTGATATGACGAACTTTGTGTGGGGAGAACAGCTAAGTAAATCTCCCCCTACGAATAAATCACCCAAAAACAATATCTTCATACCATTATTTCTCAAGTCCCAAATACTTCATTTCTGATTACTTGAATCATTCTGAAGCTGATCGAATAATCCGCCACTGGTTATCTGGGTATAAAAGCTTGGCCAGCAATTCATTTCGACTATTATTGCCTCTTTGTTAGTAACGGCTACATCCCATCCGATAAATTTCAACTGATGAAAAGCTAATGCTGCCCTGCATACGAGGTTCTTTACTTCGTCCCAATGTGGCATGACCAAATCTTTGAACGATACATTTGAATCCGGGTGCTCGTAAAATTTCTTGAGATTGTAATATCCTTTGCCAAAATCGCCAAACTTCCCAGTATCCAAATTGATATTGATCAACAACCCACCAGAACCAGCATTGTCAACAAAACAACCACTACGACCCACTTTTAATGTAGCATCGATAATCGTGACAATTCCCTTAACATTCTTCGTCAAAATCCTTATCGTGTTTACAGAATCGGAGTTCAATCTGCTTAGGACCTCGTTTTGTACTATACCTTCTTGAATAATTGCAGCTGACTGTCTGAAAATATTCCGAATCAACTTGGATGTCAGAATCCCAGATGATCCATGGTACAATCCATCGTCACTTTTTTTAAAAAGTGAAATTCCTTTCCCCAAAGATCCTTTGTTGTCTTTCAAAAACAGTTTTGAATATGGTTGATCATTAATTAGCAGATCCACTTCGGATAATGAAAGTTTATTGTTAAATTGATCAAAAAACACTTCATTTGAATACTTCAAAATCGTTTTCGGTTGTGGAAGCCCATAATAGTTCATCATGTCAGAGAATATAGCCTTATCGAATGCTATGATTGAGTATCTCTGATTGAACAGACCGAAATATTTCTGGGAGGCTTTTTCAGCGATATAATTCTTCATCTCACTCAATGATAATGTACAGTCTTTTACGAACATTTCGTACTCAATATATTGTCTGGGCAGTGACTTCCAATGCAAGCCCAGTATAATCATTTCATAAATCTGTATATGAAGTTTCTTATGATTGCCACTGTGAAAGTAAAAGTATAACAACTCATAAATTGGATACTTTTTTATCTCTCCTTTCAAAATTGCTCTAATATGATTTAGCAACATTGCATAACTCCTGTTTAATTGTTTAAAATTGAAATGCCTTTTCCAAAATGTTTTTTTGTATGAGTTATAAGCGGTTTTATGATTAGATCATTTTCAAATTTGTTAAAACTTAAAAAGACAATACTCAACACATACACAATAGCTAATATAGTAGCTGCAACCACTAATGAGAACCATGATTCAACTTTGTAATACTTAGTGATGATTATTCCGGCAAATATTGTGGGTATGAAAGACGGGACGATCTTAGATAGCTGAATCCAAAACTCCATAATGTTTAATTTCGCCTTGAATCGTAGATACAAGTTCAAAAAGATACCATGCCCTAAAACCCAACATGAAGATAAGGCAATAGCAGATCCAAAAGCGCCAAATCTCTTTGATAAAATGAAGCTTAATGCAATATTGAATACACTCATGATTATGAACACAATAGAACTCAACCTGTGCAACTTCAGTGCTTGTAGTATCGTTATTCCTGTGTTTTGGGTAAGTACAATACATAATGCAGTTAATAGAACTATCGCCACTCTGTAAGAATCATCAAATCCTGGTCCTGCCCACAACGAAATAAACTGATGACCTAAAAAAATGAACCCAAGATAGAAAAGACCCAATACATAAAATTGCAACCTCCCTATCGACGTGAAGTATTTATCGTATTGTTTATAACAGCTTGCATCTTGCGGTATTCTGGTAATAACAGGTAAGAACACAGAAGAGACCGCCGTAGATAAATGTAGAAAGTTTATCACCAAGTTGTAAGTAAGTGCATAAACCGAGACCGATAGTGCTCCCGATACGATCCCCAATACAAATTGATTAGAGCTATGATTCATCCTTGTCGAGAGGACTCCAAGAAAAACAAAAAACGAATATCCCACAATCTCCCGAATAAGTTTAGTGTCAAATTTCTTGAAACTCAATTTGATCTTAAGCACTCTGAAGCAATAAAATGCTCCCGTTAAGAGGATCATTATACTCATAACTGATATCGTTCCAATAATCGTTACAGACCGGTAACCCATTTTTAGTGCAATCACCGCAATTACAGGTATGAGGATTATTCTCAGTAATGCCATCGACTTTGCAAATATGAAACGTTCGTATCCTTGGATTATAAAATTGAAAACACTAATAGGGAACGAGAGAGACATAGATAGAATAACGAACAAAAACATCGGTTTTAGCTTCGATATTTCGATTACATCCATTTTAGATCCAAAGAAATACTCCACGTTGTAGTAAAACAGCATCCCCAATATCAAAGACAAAACTCCAATAAAGGAATAAATTACAAAGAACATCCCGTGAAGTTCGCTTTCCTTTTGTTTTTCGCCTTCGGCTCTGTATTTGGCAGTATATCGAATATTTGCATTTCCAAGCCCAAGATCAAGAATTGAAAACACTCCGATCATAGAAAAAGCAAGCGCAAATAATCCATACTCACCCTTTCCTAACATTCGGATCAAAAATGGAGTGTAAAGAAGTGACACTACAATCTGAGTTCCAATATTCACGTAAGATAGAATCACGCCAAGTTTAATTTGTGTTGATGATTTCATAACCTAATATTCTTTATTCGTTTATATTATCAGCTTGTTATTCTGAGAAGTGGTTTTTTCAAATTGCGTTAAACCGCGGTTCGACCAATAAAACTTGTAAATTCTCAACAGAACCTTCATCCTTACAATCTCCTCAATTTTATCTCAAGAGCTTTTCCATGTAGTCGATAGAATTCGTCTCGGTATCCTCCATGATACACCTGAGTCATAGGGATTTCCCAGTCCTCTGTCATTTCTATACATACAGGGCCATTAGGAGAAATCGCGATGTCCCACCCGCTTGAGGATATTCCATAATTTGCCCGATGAAGCTTTTTTACCATCTCTACGGCTGCTTCATAATATGGAACCTTGAATCCTTTGAACTCAAATCCGGTATCGGGATGAAACCTTTCGACCCTGCCTCCATAACCAGGCTTGTACATCCCCCAATCCTTCAGAACTCCTGTTCTATGGTCCATCCCAATTTGAAACCCGCCGAGGCCCCAGTTATCCACTTTATTGCCTTTGGAGCCCGTGCGCAATCTTGAGTCTATGATCTCCACTTCTCCATCGTCGTGCAAAAAAGACATCATTCTCATAGTGTTTAATGAGTGTGGATACAGCTCTGATAACAGAGGATGTTGATCAATTCTTTGCTGGATTATATACTGTTCGTGCTCAAAGAGCTTCTGCAATTCCGCCAGCGACACTATGTTACCAGCAGCAGTAACTTTCCCATGGTCTATCTTCAGAGAAAAAGCTTTTCTACCTCCACCACCTGCAATTTCTTTGCAGAAGGCATCCAGGGACTCTATGATTTTGAAGCTATCGAATGGCTCATAAGTTTCTTTGGCAAACCCAATCCACCAGACCCGATTACGATTTGTAAGCGCATAAGTCTCTGGATGAGATACACCAAGACTCTTACAAAACTGCCCCCAGACAAATTTATCTCTGGGGATGGCAAGATAATTGAAACAGTATTTGGTGTTGGTACGGATTTCGTGTTTCCTGATGTTTAAGATGTTTCTGAGTATTCTGAATTCCGAATATGAGATATAATCTCTCATGCAACATGATTTGCAATCCATTCCATACAAATAATAGTCTACATTGACTTCCTTAAAGCGGATAGTCCACCATATATTATCGAATAGAATTCGTATTTTTGTCTTTTTTTCTCCAGAGTAAAATGAATATGCATACTTGCCCCCAACCGTAAGATTCCAGTTTCCTACTAATAAATCCTTAGTAAACTTCCCTATCTCTGCAAAAAAACCTAGCCTATGCCAGTTTTGCATAGTATTTTCATAGTAATATCTACTCCAAATCCTTTCTGTGTGGATCAACCAGAATATCATGACCTTTTTCCATATTGACATTTTGCTATACACTTGGTATATTCCGGCTAAACTCATGATATGAAGCCTTATGTAAAGCTCTCGTATAGAGACTATTTTCCAATCTCGCGACATTATTGCTAGCCAACAATCTGATGAAGGGTTCAATCTGAACTTCATACCTATCAAGACAATGTTCTACATCAACACCTGGCCAAGAATAACAACTAGCGAGTTTTCTCCTGTTATGTGACTTTACAGAATCAGGTAACGAATCGTATGCAAGATCATCCGTATCAAATACAAACTTCTTTAGATTTCCCGTGGGAATTCCTTCTATTCCCTTTACTTGAATGGGATTTATCTTTGTATCATAATCATCTGCAGAGATATCAATGATTACCGCATGAGGGGGTAAACACCCTATCATATCGTTTGTAACTATGTACTTATTAGTTTCGATGCGTTTACTGGAATCGATAAGAACGTCTGTATCTCTCAGTAATTGTATCATTTTTTGTTTGTTGACAGTAATGTGCTTGCCAACGCAGGTTACTATGGCTGGTACTGGGGATAGTTTAATTGAGAAGCTTACAGCAAGTTTACCAAGTTCGCCAGGTCCAATTATCAATATCTTGCAATGATTGTTTATAGCTGATTTGTCTAAAAGTCGGAAACCATTAACTAAAGCACTTCTCACTGTCCCTTCAAAATCTTGAATCATCCTAAGACCAAAATCATCGACAACCGAATCCATCGCGTACATATATATATCTGACTCTTGAAGAAGTTGATTACGCTTTTGATGGGTCACATAATGTAGCATTGAAAAAATCGTTGCTCCTTTCTTCATTCTTGTGAGTTCGCTTTCAATTGGAGTTCGAACTGAAATCAAAACATCCGATTTCAATACATCGTTCCTACTGCAAAACTTGATTTTTGGGTTTAAATCGGTGTATTCTTTCGAACTGATTCCAAGCTTTTCTCCATATCCATAATCTAGTATGATTCTGTTTTCAAGATCAAGCAACTTTTCAAAAAACCCAGGTCTGAAGTCTCTTTTTTCCTCTTCTTCAAAACGCATGGATAAAAAACCTATAGTATTGATCATTTCCTTCTCCTAATCATTCTCTGTACTGCGAACATCACTTTCAGTAGCATACTCAGTGCTGGACAATTCAAATACCTGGGATACAATGCTCGATAACCCGATCGTCATTTTGTAATCCTATTGATGATAAAAGGAACCTTACCAGATCCTTTTTTCTCGAGTTCTGATACAATCTCAAATGAAAATCTCAGGCTATCACCAATACGTTTGATCAACCCTTTTTCAATTTCCGGAAGGTAGGAATCATTAAAACTGGAATCCACAATGAGTTTTACCGTCAGATGATCCGGCTGGTCCTGAATATATTGCCCAGTTACGACACCTTTGGCATATCCAAGCGCACCCTCGGCAAAATATATCTTCCTGCCATCCGGTAAAAGCAGGAAATCATCCATTCTCCCTTCGATAGCATCGACCACACGAAACGAGTATTTGCCTTTCTGTTCTCCGGATTGCAAATGCACATAATCCCTCGTTTTGTATCGAATCAAGGGCATGACATAATTGTGATAGCTCGTACTGACCAATTCGCCGTAATCCGATCCACTAATTGCTCCAGATTCATCGATTATCTCAGGATAAAAAAAGTCTTCTATCAGGTGCTGTTTATGATCTGGCATCTGGTCTATAATTGCTGTATTTTCCCTGTTTCCATAGTGGTCATACAAATACGTAGAGTAGTTTTCTTCGATATATTTACGGACGGATGGGGTAATGGTTTCCCCATAGCAGTACATTCCAACAGGTTTTGGGATATTTATCCCATGTTCATTTATCACAGAGTAAAAATCTATAAAAGATCTGGCATATCCTTCGAAATACTTGGGGTTAAATTTTTGCAGTTCTCTTGCAACAGCCAGGCAGTTATCTTTTGTTAACCTGCTCGAGTTCAGATAGAGTAGATTCTGTTTTTTATCATATCCCCAGTCTTTGTCTTTGGATTCTGAAAGCCCCCGAATCATGAATCTCTTTCGAATGGGATAGTATCCTGCCCATACCATAGCTCGTATTACTGCGGAGTTTTTGTATGCCCGGCAATTCTCATCAATCGCAATTTCCAGTGGAGTACCGGTCGAACCGCTCGTTTTGTCTATATCATAGGTGATTTTATATGCGTCTTCAGATAGGAGTTCCGAGTTTTTGGTACGCAGGGTTTCTTTGTCTAACAATGGAATAAGGTGCATGTCCTCTCTTCCCCTAAATGATTTGAGATCCAGCCCTATGTCCTGGAAAAGATTCCTGTAATATGGTACCTTGGTCCCGGCGTATCGAATCAGCTTGATAAGTTGTTCATCGTGATAGGCATCGATTTTTTCCCGCGAAAAGTGTTGGGATTTCCACAAACTGCCAAAGCTAAGAATCTCTCTTGCCCTTAGCCTCATCCAATTGTAATTGCTTTTCTTTTTGGCTCCCATCTATTCCTCTACTTCAAACTACTTGTCAGGATTATCAGATCGATAATCTTAACAAGTAATCTCCATAACCGCTTTTGCGGATTGGTTCCGCTAATTTACAGAGCTGATCCTTATCGATGAAGCCCTTGCGAAACGCGATTTCTTCTATGCAACTAATTTTGAAGCCCTGCCGTTGTTCGATAATTGAAACAAACTGGGATGCTTGCATCAATGATTCGAATGTACCGGTATCAAGCCAGGCAGTACCACGTCCAAAGACCATAACCCTCAAATTTCCTTGTTCGAGATATACTCTATTGACGTCGGTAATCTCATATTCACCCCGGGCAGAGGGTTTTATCTCATGTGCTATTTTGATAACGCTATTGTCGTAATAGTACAAGCCTGGGACAGCATAGTTGGATTTTGGCACCTTTGGTTTCTCTTCTATGGAGATAGCCTTCATTTGGGCATCGAATTCGACAACCCCATATCGTTCCGGATCCTGAACCGGATAGGCAGTGATGATAGCTCCAGATGGATTCGTACACTTTGTCAGCCTGCTTTGTAGATCTGCACCATAAAAGATATTGTCTCCCAGGATCAGACATACACTATCAGAACCTACAAAGTCCGCCCCGATCACAAAAGCCTGGGCAAGGCCATTGGGTACTTCCTGAACCTTGTACGCAAAGCGCATACCGAGTTGAGACCCATCGCCCAATAGCTTGATGAAGCCTGCCTGATCTTCTGGAGTGGTTATTATCAGTACTTCTCTAATGCCGGACAGCATTAATATTGAGAGCGGATAATAGATCATTGGTTTGTCATAAACCGGCATGAGTTGCTTGCTGACAGCTATCGTAAGAGGGTGAAGACGAGTACCGGAACCTCCGGCAAGAATAATTCCTTTCACAGTAAAAATCTCCTTGTTTTTATGACGTTCTGTTTAGACAAAGTCATAATCCATCACATCACTGTCTAATACCTGCAGTTAGAACCTTACTATATCTTTTGGGAAGATATATTACATAATGTGGACACGCTGCACCGGGATAACTATCATTGTCATTTGCATCCAGGAGATATCTATCAATATCTGATACTGCCCAATAGTTGTTCTTGGCATCCAAATCCCTCAAAACATAAGTATAACTTCCAAATGATTTTCGAACTGAGATAAAATATCTTGCCGTACGATAGAAATTGTTGTCGTAAACTTTTGTATAATCAGTTGGAGTGATACTGGTGTGGGTAGAATAGAAGAAGTTGTTGTTGAAAACATTGACGGTAGAATTGGCAAAAAACATGTCATATCTGTTTCTGTCGAAGTTGTTATACCTTATGTTTCCACTTGTGACCTGCGGTTTAATACCGGTTTCGTTGCCGACAAAGTAACAATCCTCGATTGTAAAGCCACCACCCGTGTAAGCAAGTATGCCTTCTTTGGTGTTTTGAACTATGCTTTTTTGAATTGTCAGCGATTCCGTCATAGATAATGCGTGAACACCCTTTTGATCGCCATTTCTTAAGCTGGAATTGCTGATTTCACCCCTTGCCTGATTGAATGATACACCAGACTTGTAGTTTTTTATATCGACATTCGTAATATGTCCAAATCCAGACATGAAGCCGATTCCATCTCCCAAGTGTCTTACCAGAGCATGGGAAAAATCTGATTGGTTTGTATACAACGTAATATCTGTATAATATCTATCTATCCCTATTGTTACCTTTTGTGGTGAGTACAGGCTGTATAAAACATCGATCTTCCAGTAGGGATTGGATTGATCCTGAACCACTGCCAGGTCGGAAAAGAACTTAACCGAGGTGTTACTATTTACGTAAATATTCGAACCTGTGTGAATCGTAACCGGTTGAGTAAAATAAACAGACTCGGAAACCGTATAGCTCCTATCACCAAGAAACACAAATGGTTCCATTATGTATCCGGAAACATCGATCATTCTCTTCAACTCGATATCTCCAATACTTTGATTCCCTTCACTTATAGAGACATTGTATGCATAGTGTACAGCCCATTGAGGAGACATTACTGCCAGATTGTATGTTCCTACATTGATCCCTTTGAACGAATACGCTCCGCTGGCATCAGTCTCTACTACCGCCACGGGTTTTTGCAATCTATGGTCAAATTCTGTTTCCTGGCTGATCTGAATCCCGATATTGGGATGATTCGCATTCAAACGAACAATAGTAGTATCAAGCACAGTTAGTTGGTACAGGGCAACCGTTACACCAGAAAAATCTACCGGATCCAGAGAAGGATCACCGGTGTCATTTAGCAGTGTTATGCGTCCGGATAATGATCCCGTCTTTGATTCTGTAGAAGAGTTGCATCCAGCCAATGCTATTGTGCAAATGATAATAATAGCAATGTGGCAGCAGTAATTTTTGGCGTTTGTCATAAGTTTTTCCTTGGTCCGAAGTCCGAAGTCCGAAGTCCGAAGTCCGTGGTCAATTTTTTAGATAGCGGATAAAGCCGTTTAGCAGTTTCTTTATTGATGCTATCTGTGAAGTCAGTTTTAAGAAAGTGGATTGGTCTATGTATTTTACATCGAATGCTACATACAGTAATGATTCGACTTCAGAGGCTGACCTCAACGAGTAATACAGAAACTGGATGAATTGCTTATCTGAATCGCTATCAAAACCTTCAGCGATGTTTGACATAATCGATATCGCGGCTCTCTGTATCTGATCTCTATAGCCATAATCATGTTTTACTTTAGAATCATTGCAAAGCCGATACACTTCCGTTACCAATAATCTTGCTTGTTTCCAAGCTTCTATGTCTGTAAAGCTTTCTATCTTCATAATATCAAATGTTTTCGACTCCGGACTCCGGACTTCGGACCACGGACTATCGACTCCGGACTACCGACTTCGGACAACGGACCACGGACCACGGACTCCGGACTTCGGACTATCGACTCCGGACTAATCAACCAATAGCCGTCATCCCCTCACTCCCCCGCACTTTTTCCAAATAGCCTCGTTCAACTGCAGAAGCCAGATTCCTGATCGGCAGATCGTGCTCAATCACATATTCTCTGGTGAGAGTGTTAAGGTCAATATCCGGATAGTCTTTGCCAAAAGCCTTCATCATTTTCATCCAGATCGCAGGCCAGGAACTGAGAGCTTTGCCTTTACGCCGATTTTTGGAATTGTATGCCGTGATGTATCTGTTGCAGTCTTCTTTAAATGCCTTGGACAGGTCTATCCGCCGGGCATACTCATACATAGCACTAATATCGCTATTGGGTGGAATGTAGCTCGGAGTTACTTTCCTGCGGGCGATCATACAATTCAGCTTTGAATTGAAATAGATTACCACATCGTCCATGTTTCCCGTGTAGCCGGGTAGGGTTGCTTTGATTCTTGCTTTCATTTTGTCCTCCAATGATTTTTTTTGGCTTGATTTTCAAAAGCCTCTATATAATCTATGGTGGACATTTTTTGCAATTTGTAGACATCGCCCTTAAAGCATTGCAGGGCAGATATATATGGGCGCTGTATGGGGGTGTTCAAGGAGGTATCCGCCTGTATCACCGCGATATTTAAACCACTGATAAGAAAGCAGATGAGATAGTGAAACCGGAGTGTACAGAAGTGCTTTTTGGGACCAAAAATATTTCAGGGGGTATGGATTGGTTCTCGCAGATTGTCGCGGATATAATGCGCTGATTATCGCAGATTTATTGGGTTTTCAATCTACAATTAACAGTGAAAAATGAAGGAATTCAATCAATAACTATTGCCATTCTGAGGACAAGAGGTAAGAGAAGTCCACCTATGAACATTGATGAGAACAAATGAAACAGGAATTACAAAACATATTTGTAGTGTTCAAGACGTGAAGCTCCGAAATTAATCAGTAATCCTGTGCGAAGACCACTTGCTTTTAAATAGTTTAGCAATTGAGTAATGTGATCATTCGAGATGGTTGACAGAGCTTTTAGTTCCACGATTATTTTACCATAACAAACGAAATCAGCTTTGTATAATTTGCTAAGTACTATTCCTCTATATAAAACTGAAATTTCCTTTTCTCTTTCGAAGGGTATCCCTCTTGAACCGAGTTCAATTGCCAATGCTTCTTGATATACCGCTTCAAGAAATCCTTGTCCCAGTTCACTGTGAACCGCCATGCAAGCCCCGACGATCTTGTAACACTCTTCTGTGTGGATTGGCTCTGTATCTTTTGTTATCAGCATAACACCTTAGCGTGTTTTTTATTTGTGATAATATGTGCCCATTCGTGGACTAAGCTTGGTTACTATTTATGGATACAGCTTCGCCCCGTCGCTTACACATCTATAAATGCAAGTCCTTTTCATGAATAGAGTTGTACTACAATAACATTAGAGAGAAAAGTACAATTTCATGCGGTTGATCTGAGGTGTTTCAGGAGCCATGATATGTGAAGGAAGAAACGATATACAGCGTTCGTTGGAACTAACATTCAACATCTCAACTCCGCTGCAGGTTGTATAATCTGTCTGGTCTATCAAATCTATCATTTCTTTATCAAAACGCTCCTGAAATACTAATACGCAGATTGTGAACCTTGCTTGATCTGTCAAATGTTTTTTTCATAACGGTGACTGCCAAATCCCTTTGCCATATTCTAATACTTATCCTCGATGAATTTATAAGACCATTGCATAATTGCACAAGGGGGGTGTGTTTTCGATTTAGTACTATAGTCATGGTTCTACTTCGCACAAATGCCGATTTTACTTGACATACCATCACCATTTATGTCAGAGGGCTTATAATATATTTGATATAAATACGCAGTTAAGGACATAGAATGATCTCGATCTTTATTGATACGAAGCTGGAAAAATACAAAAATGAAATTAAGCATGCATTTGGATTCATCTTTAATAGCCTGGGTTACAATCATCATTTCGTTTCCTCTCCTGAAAAATTGAGGGCCAATGATATTCTACTAAGCTATTGCTTGACAGAACCGAACATCGAAGAGCTGAAAGAACATGTGGGACAGTATATTACTATCTTTGTGCCGGCAGATCCGAGCCTCTATGACTATAGATCGTTCACTCCGGACAAGCTCCGCAGAGCAATACGAGAAGTAAAACTATTGGGGATGACTCCGATCATCTCCGAGCGAAAATTTGATAACCCAGCGGAAAACTACTCCGATGACGAGATTGTGGGAGGCAAGATCAATTTTGATCTGGTAGGGAACATCTTCTTCCATTTGGCAGATCTGGAACCACAACTGGACAATCAAAGAGATAGCTACGACTGTTTTCCGGAAAATGCCAGTGCTTTTTATGCCTGGAAGGAAGTACCGTACATCGATAATTTGCTATGGTTGCTTGACAGTATGATCAAAGAATTGAGCCGACAAAAGAAGCAATACATAGTGCAAAAAGTTCATTACCCCGAGAATCAACAGATTGCAGTAATCCTTAGCCATACGGTAGATACCTTGCAGAAATGGGATGCCAGCCGAATAATGCTATCTGCTGCAGACGATATTTTTATGTTTGTCACATTCAAATGGCAACAACTCCTCAGAAACATTGCCAGTAAAGTCAGTTATCTTTTTACAAACTATGAGATGTATTGGAACTTTGACGAGTATCGTGATCTGGAGAGGGATTTTGGCTATAAGTCGACCTATTTTTTTGCGGCAGAAGCTTGTAATGATATTGATTATAGCCTTGACGATCCCGAGCTACAGGAGGAGATAGCAAACATCCTCCGAGAAGGACATGAAATCGGGCTATTGGCGACTGCGGACAAATTGAATAGGGACGACTTTGTCACCAAAAAACAGATCATGTTACATCAGATTCACAAACATGAATTGGGCTTGCGTCAGCTTGGTTTCAGACTGAATGAAACTCTCAAAGACCTTCATTTAAAAGCCTCTCCGCGTTTCAGCAGCAGCGTGGCTTTTCAGGACTCCACAGGATTCAAGAACGGATTTTCCTTGCCGTTCCAACCCTGCACAAACAACCAAAAAGCCCCCTACTTGGAAATACCTTTGGTGTATCGGGATAAATATTTACGGGTCAACAAATACCGCTATCTTCAGCTTGAAGATGCCAAGCATCAGATCAAAAAGATGTTTCAGCATACTCTCCGTACTGGGGGAGTTTTTGCAATCGATTTCGGTATTGCAGATTATTCGGACATCCCATATTGCAAGAAGCTCTATCAGTATATATTGGCTCTGATAGAATCCAATAAAACGTGGGTGACCACTTGTAGTGATCTGTGCGATTGGTGGGAAAAACGTAGCCGGGTTACCATCGAAGAGGGTGAGTACGAGATAAGTTTATCCTTCCCAGATGATTTGGAAAGCTTTGTATTACAGATCCTAAACGATCACAAGATTGCAGAAATATCCGGTGTTGATGCCGTTATCGATGCAAATCTGGTAAAGTTTTCCAATATCAAGGCTGGGGCTATCGCTATTATCCGCTTGCAGGTAGATCGGAGATAAGTGTAGCTGATGCGTGAGACAGTGGCTTTGATGATGCACGCAGGAAATATGAACATTCTATTTAATCCGGCAGTCCCCCACTATAAGAGATAGCATGAAAAAGATCCTCTTCCTTCAGCTGCTTCCTATCCTGTCTGGAGTGCAAAACTTTATGTTGCACCTGATCGATGGAATGCAAGACTACAGCTCCACTCCTGTAAAAAAGTACGAAATATACGTAGCGTCTTTGCCAGGAAAAGATCTGATGGATGCCCTTGAAAGCAGGAATGTCTCTTTTATTCCATTGCCATGGATCAGACGTCCCATATCCGTTCTGGACTTCGTATGCCTGATCCATCTGATCTGGATAATCAGAAAACACCGTTTTGACATTGTTCATACAAATTCGTCCAAACCAGGTTTTTTAGGAAGGATTGCAGCCACGGTTTGCAAAACTCCACTGATTGTTCACACAGCACATGGTACTTCATTCAACAATTTTCAGCCCAGAGCTACAAAGTATCTCTATATGGGTCTTGAAGCCATAGCAAACCGTTTGTGTAACAACGTCGTATTTGTTAATAATGCCGATCGGATTCTATGTGAAAACACATATCTTGTTCAGCCCTCAAAAGCTTGCACGATTTATAACGCGCTCCCATCCAGTATGGAGGGAAAGCTAACGTCCGTCGCTATGGCAAGAGTGTATGGGGCGAATCCACAGATCACAATTGGTTCCATCCTGCGCTTTTCGGATCAGAAAAACGTCATTGAAACGATTAGCAGGATTTGTAAAGTTTGCAAAGAAACCAAAGCTCTACGTTTTATCTTCATCGGTGATGGTGAGCATCTGCCATTGTGCCGTAGCATAGTGCAAAGCCATGGTCTAAACGATTCCATTCTCCTTCCTGGTTGGGATTCCGATGTAATCCAATGGTTAAGTATTTTTGATGCTTTTATGCTATATTCAAACTGGGAAGGACTTCCGATCAGCATCATTGAAGCTATGTATAGCGGGCTGGCAGTGATCGGTTCCGATCTTGATGGCATTCTGGAACTGGTTGACGATTGCTGTGGATACATAGTTCCTTTGGCTAATCCTGAGAAACTGGAACACTGCTTGCTACATATCAGTAAAAACAGGGAAGAGCTGGAAGCCAAAGGCAGGCAAGCATTGATCTCGATCTCAGAAAAATGCTCTTTCAAACAGATGATGGATGGATACAGCAAGATCTACGATGCATGAAGTCAATCAGGTTCTGAAATATCCTGTCCAATGTGGAGATTTTTGATTGCGACATTCGGATAATCTAGTACATGCAGTGGTAGAGACGCTGTTTTCGCAGCCCTAAAACAAAGGAAAAATATGAGCTGTAGTATATATACACCTATCCTGATTATGGCGATAGCCGTATATTTGGGAACCCATTTGCTGGTACCACTAAATATCAAGCTTGCTTCCAAGTTTGGTTTTGTGGCACATCCGAGCGAACGTAAGATCCATCAACAAAGCCGTCCAGAAGCTGGCGGACTATCTTTTGGCCTGGTAATCGTAATTGCGCAGGCAATTATTGGATTCATGTATTACCCTGGCTTGATTGGGGTCTCTTTGTTGCGGCTCAGTGCAATCGGGATGGTAGCTATACTTTTGGGGTTGTTTGACGACAGATACGAAAGCCGTGCCAGATACAAAATCTTGTGGCAGATAGCATTGGGGATCATCATGTTCTTCAGCAACTATCGTGTAAACTTCCTTACCAATCCTCTGGGCGAGCACTTTATCCTGGGATGGTTGTCCTTCCCTCTCACAGTCATCTGGTATATGATGATGATCAATGCGATCAATCTAATCGACGGAATAGATGGGCTTGCCTGTGGTATTACGATTATCGTAAGCGCCATCCTTTTGGTTGTTGGTATGATGGAGGCAAATATCCTGTCAATAACTCTCGCCAGCTTTTTACTGGCAGGCAATCTTGCCTTTCTGAGCTTTAACTTTTTTCCCGCCAAGATCTTTATGGGAGATACCGGGACGCTTTTTATCGGGCTAAATATAGCTGCGATTTCGACAGCAAGTACTTCGACCTACAAAGGGATCACCACAATGACACTGATGATTCCACTAAGCGTGATGGCTATCCCCGTAATCGATGTCTGCCTCGCAATTGTACGAAGAATCCGTACCGGGAACATCTGCAAGGGAGACAGAAATCATATTCATCACACGATGCTGGGATTTGGACTTTCACAAAAGACAATCTCGATTATCGTATATATTGCTACATTCCTTTTTGGCATGATTGCAATAGGCTTTTCTTTCTCATCAAAGAAGATCCTCTTTTCTGTATTGTTGGGCTTAATGACTCTGATGGTTGTTGTTGCCTATATTATTATGCGCCAGGAGCAAAAGAAATGAAGAGAATAATAATAACGGTATTGCTTCTAATGCTATTTTACATAGCCACAGGGCAAAGCTGGCAAACATATACAAATACCAGCCATGTGTACGACCTGCTAATCAAAGACAACAATAACATCTATGCAGGAACATGGGGCGGAGCTATCAACCTGTTCTCAAAGCCTGATATCAGCAATCCGTCTGACCTTTACAATGATTTCAATTCCAAACTCTGGACGACAAATGATGGGCTCAGTTCAAACGATATCCGTACCATCGAATACGTGATATCAACCGGATCAATGTGGGTAGGAAGCTCTACAGAGGGAATATCGATTATCAATCCCAATGGCTTTCAGATGATCAATTCCTCCAATGGACTCCCCTCGAATAAGATACGTAAGATCATCGAACACGAATCCCAGATTTTTGTAGCCACTGATATGGGTTTGAGCGTGTTTTACTATCTTGAAACGGTTAACTTCCCTCTTCTATTGCATCAATATAATGTACAAAACACATCCGGAGGACTCGTTTCAAATGATATCTCGGATATGGTCCTGTCCTCGTCCAAGTATCTATACCTCAGTACAGCATCCGGACTCAGCTACGTCCATGTGGACTCCCTCAATCTTGATAGCTCCTGGCGAAAATGGAATTCTATAAACTCGCCATTATTCACTGGTTATGCCTTTGGACTCTCTGCCAATGACACACATCTTGTGGTGTCAAATCAGAACCGGGTCTTCAAACGTCCCGTAAACCCATTCGAAGGAAGCTGGAGCATGTATGGTACTAGCAGCGGGATTGAAGATCACTGGATATCAAGTGTAGAAATAGATTCTGAAAGTAATATATGGATTAGTTATGGTATTTGGGACGAAGACCTGTTGTCTTACAATCTTTATACAAATACATTACTGACAAAGCTGGATGCCTCTGGAGTTGCGACCCAATGGCTCAAGGGAGAGAATGGCCTTGCGCACTACCCTATCAGCAAAATATCAAGCAGGGAAGGCAAAGTATATTTGGCTTCCTGGGGTGGAGGAATCTACAAACTTAATGGCTCTGATTGGGATAACTATTTCCTCGAAGGTATCGCATTTCCAAAGATCACCGGATTGGTAACTGATAACAGTAACGCCGTATGGCTTTACAGTGGAATCATAGGAATCAGTCCAGTACGAAAGAGCACTCTCGGTGTCAGTAAGCTGCATCAATCACACTGGACATCGTATAACATCTCCAATAGTCCGCTTCACACCGATAACGTACTGAATATGGCAGTCGATGCCAGTAACCGTAAATGGTTTGGAACATGGGATGTAACAGCAAATAGCCCTGCCGGATGGAATAATGGCATCAGCATTTTCGATGAGGATCAGGGAACCTGGCACAGACTTACTCGTAATGGAATGATGGATTGGAATGATAGTACTTCATCCTGGTCTCCCCTTATCCCGGGTTCGATTACCATCCGTGGTAATACTATCGGATATCTGTCCAATGATCGCAGTGGAAACATGCTGGTGGCGTGTTACGATCACGGAGTCAATATCATCAATCAAGAAATGACGGACAGCTATTTCTTCACTATCCCCAATAGTGTGCGGCAACGAATTTTGTACTTGTATCACAATGGCAGCCAATACTTTATTGGTACGAACAACGATCGTGGACTCGTTATCTGGAACCATCCATCTGTTCCCCAGTCTCCGGGTACTTATACTATTGAACCCGATCCATGGGTAATACCCGATCCACCTGAATTGAGCAACTGCATTGTATATGGTGTGGCAACTATCAATACTACCAATGAAGGAAGGCAACATTGGATAGCTGCCAGTACCGGATTATTCATGTGGAACGAAACATATTGGTACAAATACGACACTACTATCAAAAGGCAAAGATACTCCAATGGAGTCTGGGTACAGGATCAGCTATATTATGTCGATGAAGAACGGCTCTTCGGCTCTGTAAGAACTACTCCCACATCTATTCTCCTGGATCCGTTCAATCGTTTGTGGATCGGCAGTCTCGAAAATGGATTCAGTATGTATGATTCCAAAACCGAACGTTTTACAAACTTTTTCCGTGCCAACTCACCCCTACTTTCCAATTATATCACGGCTCTGGGTTATGAACCTGCGGCAGGGCTACTATTGATCGGTACTCCTGATGGACTGAATACATATTCGATCGGCAAAGCTGTCATCACAACTCAAAAGCTGGAAAGAGTAATAGCATATCCAAATCCTTTCCGTCCAGATACAGATGGCTATGTGCGCATTGTCAATCTACCTGAAAATAGCATGCCAGCAGGCAAAAATATATGTCGAATCTATGATAGCTCCGGAGCTATAGTAGCGGAAATCTCGCAAAACGAATATGCCAGGTTCGATTGGAACGGTAAAAATAAAGACGGAAAAAAGAGTGGTAGCGGGATATACTTCTATGTCGTAACCGACAAAAGCGGAAACAGCAAAAGGGGAAAAATCGCTTTGATCAGATAAGTTCGGATTGCTGTACCATCTCCTGCATACATAGCTCGGAATTTTCCGTGACCTTATTGACTGCTTTGCTCACCGGATAATATCCTATTGCCTCATCAGGACATGGTGCGAGAAGAGATTTGAGTCCATTGGCATCTGTGTATGTAGCATGCAACCACGTCTTTGTATCCTCGAAACCAAGCAATACCGGCATTCTATCATGAAGTGCTACCATTGTGGTATTTGGACGGGTAGTAATAATTCCAAGGCTGGGTACAAAACTCCCATCTGCCCCTGTCCATATATCATAAATCCCTGCCATATAGAATAGCTCTCCAACTTTTGGATGGATAAAGAAGGGCTGTTTATCACTTTTTCTCCATTCATAAAACCCATTAGCAGGAATGATGCATCGTCTGCGAAACAGTCCTGTTCTAAAGGTGGGTTTCTCCAGAATGCTTTCACTCCGGATGTTTATCATCTGGAATTTGGGGACTTCCGCAGCCCACGAAGGTATCAGACCCCAACGGTAAAAACTGAGGATTCTCTCTTCCTGCTTGCTTATGATCGCTGCCACAGCTTGTGTGGGTGCGACATTGAAATTGATCGGAATCTGCTGATCCTTGTTCGCTATATTCAGCTCGTCTATGAGCTTTTTCAGCATATCGTGTTTTATGACTTGGGCAAAGCGTCCGCACATCTGAACCTCCCGGAACCCAGAACTTACGAATTGACAAAAAAGACAAAGCCGCTGGGAATGCAACAGAAATTTTGGAGAATATATGAAAGATATTGATATCGATTCCGTCATAAACGAGCTTGGGAAGCACTTCCACACTGTCAAAGCTCCGATTATAGATCTGATTCAGGCACAAACTCAGGATCCCTTCAAGGTATTGGTCGCTACCATTCTCAGTGCCAGAACTAAGGACGAAACCACTTCACGAGTTGTAAACGTCTTGTTCGAAAGAGTAAATTCGCTTGCCGATCTTGCGGAAATCGATCCGGATGAACTGGACAAAATCATCTATCAGGTAGGGTTTCACCGGGAAAAAACTAAACACCTAAAGCAGCTTCCCTCCGCTATCAATATTCTTTTTGGCGGAGTAATACCATCTGAGATCGAGGATTTGATCCAGCTTCCGGGAGTAGGGAGAAAAACTGCTAATCTTGTGCGTACGATCGCCTTTGACCTTCCTGCAATCTGCGTCGATGTACATGTCCACCGGATATGTAACCGCTGGGGATACATAAAAACGAATACCCCTTTGGAAACCGAAATGGCACTAAGGGCAAAGCTACCTGATCGACATTGGAGCGTGATAAACTCCTATGTTGTGGCATTCGGACAAAATCTCTGTACTCCCCGTAAACCAAAATGCAATTCATGCCCTATACATCAGTATTGTTCCAGAATCGGTATTGATTCTTGATGACAAACACCGAAAAAACCCTGATCTGCTTTACCGGAAGATAGGTTAAACGGACTTACAATGATCTTTCGGGTTAAACTGCAAATAGATTGTACTACATTCCCAATACGCGTTTCTCGATATTTGCTCCAGCCATAAGTCTGGCAACTGCCATATATTTCAGCTTGAATTTCAAAACATCACCTGTCTCGTAACCACCGGGGTTTTCACCCAGATTATAGACAGTCATGTCGGAGCTGTTACCAAAGAATCTGACGCTTTCATCCATTGGGATCAGGCTTTCTGCATCGACATCCAAAACGCCAAAGTCCACCAGCGCATGATAGCTGCTTTTACACATGTCGCTTGTTTCCTGAATTGTGTTTTGCCCCACTGCTGCATTAGTGATGATACCATCAGGAGAATTTGATTTTCGATAAAGCTCTACGATGTTTGCTTCGAATGTAAATGTATCGGTTCTCAAATCCTGAAAAACTTTGTTATTGAGCGGTGATGTACCCAAAAAGGCAGCTTCACCGATCCTGAAGTGATTTACTCCTTTGGGTATCATACCTTTTTCCAATAGTGGTAAGGTTATAGAGCTGGCTCCCGTTACAAGATCGAGTCTCCGGTTAAATCTGGCATCTATAATCTGCTCGTAGAGAACCAATTGAAGCAGTTTGTCGTAGCTGGGCTTGATACCTGTCATACAGCCAAGATTTGTTCCCAACCCAATTACTTCAATGTTCGATAAATCAAACACTTTGTTGTAAAAATCAATCAATCCCTCTCTTCGGATACCTTCTCGTAGTTCTCCCATTTCGACCATAATGATGATTTTGTGAATCTTTCCCTGCCGTATCGCAGCTTTATCCAAAGCTTGGATGGTCAGAAAAGACGAATTTAAGGAAACGTCTGCGTAGCGCACTATGTTCATGGCATTCTTCATCACAGGTGGCTTGATAAACATAGTATTTATACCCGGTTTGAGTTCTTTGATCAGCTTTAGGTTTTTCCAATGAGACACTGCAATCGAATGGATATCAAAGGAGGAACACTGATCAATAACAGCAGCCAGGGCATCCCGATGATTACCCAATACCTTGACCACCAAAGACCACTCTTTACCATGATTTTTCATGATCGTATCGATCTTTCTGATATTCGATATAATGCGGTCTATGTGTATTTGTAACAATGCCATACCTTATGACCTGCTGTATCTCATCTCAGCGTATTTACTCACAAAGCCCAATCTTTCGTAAAGCCTCTTGGCCGGATTATCATATTCTACATGCAGAGCGACCGCTCCCTTGCAGTTTTCCAATGCAATATTCATGATCTGGGCTCCAATCCCCCTACCTCTGTATTCCTCGTGTACAGCTATATAAACCAATATATTTTCGGGGATGTATTCTTTCATGCCTGTGTCGTTTATTACTACTACTCCCACCAAAATTTCATCGTCAAATGCCAGAATGATAAATCCACCTTTACCATCCTCTTTGGACAGGGCAAAATCGATGGCTTTTGATATGGCGGAAACTGTGTCCCTGAAGCGATCAAGGTGCGTGTGCAAAAAAGCTGCTATTTGCTCCTTGGTGACATTCGTCTTCGTCTCAAAATCATGATAGTTTGTTAGTAAAACTGTCTTCAACATGCTATTCTCCTTTCTTATCGAAGAGTTCGATGTGATTGTCAATAATACAGTTATCCCATGTCAAGCTTTTTCTTGATCCTACTATCCCAATTTGTAATAGAGTACCTATCAATATTCCAAATTTGTTATGATCTGATCTATCTTACTCTTGTTTACCCACCGTAGCTATGTATATCACAAATTCGTTTATCCCATCGACGTCCAGGCACTCGTTTACCAGTTCATCGAGATATGCCCCTATCATACATGCACCCGAATTGATAGCCTCTGCGGCAAGATGGAGGTTTTGCCCCACATGCCCTGCATCCAGATACAAATAGCGATAGCCCCTCTGTCCGTATCTCCAGGAAGTTCGATAAGGAATAGCCGTCCAGATGAATGTCACTGCTGATGATTTTACCATTTCCTGCCGGAAGCAGCCTTCGTAAATCAAGCTGGAGATCGCATCGCTATCATTGACAAGGACAAGACAATGCTTGATCGGGTGATAATAATAAAGCCCAGGTTTGATCCCTTTGACGTGATTGATTAGCAGATATGTCTCCAGTGGATGCCGGGCACCCGCAGAAGGAACATTACGCAGAGTAATCTCCATCCGATCATTTGTCCGAAAATCCTTTGCCCACTGTGTAGCCCATAACAGGAATGACAATTCGTCCTGACTCAATGGTAGCTTGGCATATTGCCGGAGTGACTTACGTTGGGTAATAGCCTGATGCAATCTAATTGGAGGCATTGTTATCGTTCCAACTGCCGGTAGAGAAATCAGCTCACCAGCCCTTGCCTTGATAGCATCGGGACGAAAGACCCCACTTTCCTGATCACTGCTACGGTCATATATGTATCTGCTGAGCCGGACAAATTCCGCTCCTATACTCTCTGCCCGGGTTCGTTCTGACGCAATTTCATCCAAAAGCATGCTGAGGTTCTCTTCGAAAAAGCTATATTCGTCCTCGTTGATCTCTGCTTGTTTCAGGATATCCTCTTTATCAAATCCTCGTGTTTTGTAATATAAGTAGCCAAAGGTTTTTATATCCATACCGGGCTCCTCTGCTTTTTTTTCAATGCTGATAATCGGTGATAATCTGTCAATTTCTTTTCCGCAGGAAAGACCATTGCATAGCTGGGGAATGGGTAGGTTCTATACAATAATAGTGGTGGGTGGGTATAGATGATTGTTTCTGTGCACTCAATTTGGCTGAAAACCAACCGATTTCTTATATAGGAAGACACGTTCAAGGGTCTTACCGATTTGATTCACGAGAAGACGCGTTTTGCAGTCTTAGCAGTGTATTCGCTGTAACTACAGATGTCATTAGTTCGCTTTCGAATTCTGTACTTGACGATTATCCCCAATGTGTTTTTTGGGATAGTCATACTTGATGAAGAGTGTATAAGAGGATATATGGATTACAAGATACCACGCGGAACATATGATGTTCTCCCGGAGGAAAGCTATCGCAGACAGTTTGTTGCCAAGGCTTTTGAAGAAGTTGCGATGGCATTTGGGTATTCGCAGATCAGTACCCCTGTTTTTGAACAAAGCGAACTCTTTGAACGCAGTTCCGGTGAAAGCTCCGACATCGTGCAAAAGGAAATGTATCGCTTCAAGGACAAGAAGGACAGAATCTTCGCCTTGCGTCCCGAAGGAACAGCTCCCGTTGTTCGTAGCTATGTAGAGAACAGGATGGATATCAAAGGTAGAATTTCAAAACTTTGGTACTCGGGTCCAATGTTTCGGTATGATCGTCCTCAAGCTGGAAGATATCGTCAATTTTACCAGTATGGGATCGAACTGATAGGATCCAATCATCCATATTTCGACGCAGAAGTGATCGCCTTTGAATGGGCTTTTCTGGATAAACTTGGCCTTGATGGCATCCGCTTGGAAATCAATAGTGTGGGCTGCCCCAATTGCTCCAAAACTTACGATCAAGCTTTGAAAGAGTTTTTTGCCCAGTGGATCGAAGATATGTGTCCTGATTGCAAGCAGCGTTTTGAGCAAAAGCCACGTCGCCTATTGGACTGTAAGGTTCCATCCTGCAAGGCGATCAGCAAAGACGCCCCCTCCCAATTGGATTATCTTGATGATGAATGCAAATTCCATTTTAAGCAGGTATGCCGATATCTGAGTATCTTCGAAGTTCCATACACGATCAATCCAAAGATCGTGCGGGGACTGGATTATTATACCAATACTGCTTTCGAATTCATCAATGATTCCCTCGGAGCCCAGAATTCCATCGCAGGGGGCGGAAGATATAATGGATTGATCGAGCAAATCGGTGGTAAATCCATCCCCGCTATCGGTTTTGCCGGTGGATGGGAAAGGTTGATGCTCTCTCTGGACAACGCCAGGATCATAGTCGGTAGCTATCCAAATCCAAGTGCATATATGGTTGCAATGGGTGATTCTGTACAGCCACTTGCAATAGATCTGATTTCAAAGCTGAGAAAGCATAATCTCTATATCGAATATGATCCCGAGAAGACATCTCTCAAAGCTCAGATGAAGGCTGCTGATTCCAAACAAGCCAGATTTGCATTAATCCTCGGAGATGATGAAATGAAAAACGGGATGGTCTTGCTCAAAGACCTGCAAAGTGGTTCTCAGGAAAGTGTGGCGATAGATAATATCCCGCTCATTGTGGAGAAACTCTCCGATAAAGAGGCATAACACTATAGATTCTCAAGACCGTTGAACGGGTCTTCCTATAAAACTAATATGTATGGAGCGCTGCCAACTAATGACTATTGACTATTGACTACGGACTATATGGACTATATCTTCTTCCTTTTCAACAGATTGGCATTCGTAACCACGCTAATGGAACTGATAGCCATTGCGCTCTCTGCCACGACGGGATGTAAGATGCCAAATATCGCCAGAGGGATGGCTATCAGGTTGTAGAAAAAAGCCCAGAATAGATTTTGTTTAATTTTTCGGAAAGTTTGGTTTGATAGGTTAATCGCTGTGATCAGAGAAAGCAGGTTGTTCCTGACTATAGTGATATCAGCTGCTTCTATCGCAATATCTGTACCTTGTCCCATGGCAATACCAATATCCGCTGCTTTTAGGGCTGGGGCATCATTGATACCATCACCTACCATGGCAACCGCTCCATATTTAGCTTGTAGTTTTTGCACTTCAGTAGCCTTGTCCTTGGGGAGGACGTTTGCCAGATAATTATCAATCCCACATTGGGCTGCTATTGCTTTGGCTGTCTTGACGTTGTCACCACTGATCATGATAGGAGCTATTTTCAAAGCTTTGAGTTGGTTCACGACTTCTCTGGCTTCTTCTTTCACCTGATCCGCCACATACATAATCCCCAATACTTTGACGGTATCAAACACAAAAATCGGAGAAGCATAAGAAATTGATGAGTCTTCCTGATTGTCCAATGTTTGTGAATAGCTCAGTTCATTTTCCTTTAGATATGTGGCATTCCCCAGGAAATAGCTCTGCCCATCGATCCTGCCACTGATTCCCAACCCGGTTTCGGCTTTGAAATCCTTTACTTCCAAGTTGCTGATGTTTTTCGCTCTGGCAGCATTGATAATGGCTCTGGCAATAGGGTGCTCACTACCACTTTCCAAAGAAGCTGCAATCCGCAATAGTTCAATTTCACCGATTTCAAAGCTCTTTGTCTTCAGTAGTTCCGGTTTGCCATACGTCAAAGTACCGGTTTTGTCAAACACGATAGCGCGAATATCCTTCATCTTCTGCAAAGCTTCACCACTACGTATCAGAATCCCTTTACCGGCTCCGATACCACTGCCAACCATCAAAGCCGTTGGTGTAGCCAAGCCCAATGCACATGGGCATGCTATTACCAGCACTGCTATAGAAGCCATGAGCGCAGATGCAATCCCTTCAGTCTGAATCGTAAGGTCTATGAACCGGCTGATAAATCCTGCAATATCATTCATTAGGACAGGGAATAGAATCCAAGCCATAAAAGTGATAATCGCCAAAACAAGTATAATCGGAACAAATACAGATGTAATACGATCAGCAAGGATCTGGATCGGGACTTTGGAATGCTGTGCCTCCTGTACCAGCTTGATGATCTGCGCCAAAAAAGTATCGCTGCCTACCTTTGCAGCCTTGACCATAATTCTACCATCGACATTGAGTGTTGCGCCCAACACAGAGTCCCCTTCCTTTCGCAACACTGGCATAGATTCACCGGTAGCCATCGATTCATCGATGGTAGTAATACCTTCTATGACAATCCCATCGGTAGGTATCTTCATCCCAGGTTTGACGATGAATATATCCCCCACCTTTATCTTGTATATCGGTACTTCCTTTTCAATGTTATCTTCGATTATCAGCGCTGTTTTGGCTCCCAGATTCATTAGCTTGCGGATCGCTTCCGAAGCCTTGCCTCTTGCCCTGAATTCCAGATACCTTCCCGTCAGATGAAAAGCCAGGATCATAGCTGCTATTCCAGCAAAGGCATGACCAGGGATTCCACTCATCACCAGAGACAAGGGCATCGTCAACAGTGAAGCAAGAGTACCCATGGCAATCAAAACATCCATGTTTGCAGAACCACTTTTTATCGATCTGAAGGCAGATTGATATACCCTGCGAGCAGGAAAGAGCATGACGTATATAGACAATGCGAACATCAACCAACTGTCAAAGTGATGCCCCACAATCATCTTCCCCCAGATCATGTGGGGTAGCATGAAAATAGTTACGATTATGGTCACTGCCCATGTGACAAGCATCCTTTTGCCAGCTTCATGCATCGCTTTGATATGTTCATCTTCGGTTATGACCAGTTCCTCACGGATGCCAAAGCCAAGCTTTGTAACAGCTTCGGTAATCTTGCCAAGCTCAAATCCCTTTTCTTCGTAGCTGATTTTTGCTTCTTCCAAAGTCAGGTTGACACTTGCTGTCATTACTCCCGGTATTTCTGCCAGTGCTTTTTCCACCCTCGCACTACACGCCGCACAATGCATCCCTGAGATACCAATATTCAGTTCTTTTTTCATGTGATAAAACCTCAATACACAACATAGGCAAAAATGTCATAACTCCAAACGATAATCTTCCGCAACACACCGCTAAAGCTTTCAACCCATTATTAGCAGTCTAACGTATCGTCTGCTAATTTATCGCTTGACAGATTTCTCCGCCTGTTTATATTATACATCAGATAAGCTCATTACATAATTAGAACAGGGGCAAAGCCCTATACAAAAATGGCGTTGGACGGATATGGATGTCCGAAGAATAGCGCTGGTCCCAAACAGATATATACGATAGAGGTCAGAATTATGAATACACAACGTTTTACTCTGAAGTCGCAGGAATTGCTGAATAATATCCAAGGTCTCGCTTATGAGAAAAAGCATCAGGCAATTACGGATTTGCATATCCTCAAAGCTATGCTGGATAGCGAGGAAGGACTGGTACTACCTGTTCTTCAGAAGCTGGAAGCTCCCATTTCCCAGATCAGTAGTGATTTGGAGGTGGCACTGAACAAGTTACCCCGCGTCAGTGGATCGGCTCAGATCTATCTGGAAGCAGTTTCCCTGGATATCTTACATGAGGCTGAAGCTGTATCGGACAAATTGGGAGACGAATACATCAGCCTGGAGCATATCTTGATGGCTACCCTCTCCAAAGGCAAAGAAGCGGCATCAATTCTAAAGAAGGCTGGCGTCAGCACAGATAAGCTATTACTTGCTTTGAAAGAACTGCGGGGAAATCAACGAATTACAGATCAGGATCCCGAAGCAAAGTATCAGGCATTGGAAAAGTACACCAGAAACCTTACTCGTTTGGCAAGGCAGGAAAAGCTGGATCCCGTAATTGGGAGAGATGAAGAAATCCGCCGGACAGTTCAGATTCTATCCCGACGTCGGAAAAACAACCCCATCCTGATCGGAGATCCCGGTGTAGGCAAAACCGCAATCGTAGAAGGACTAGCTCGTAGAATTATAGCCCGGGATGTTCCGGAAAACATAAAGGACAAGGAACTGCTGGAACTCGATATGGCAGCTTTGCTGGCAGGTGCCAAATTCCGAGGTGAGTTTGAAGAACGTCTGAAAGCAGTCCTCCACGAAGTGGAAAAATCGGACGGCAGGATAATGTTATTCATCGACGAAATCCATACTGTTGTAGGAGCCGGAGCTGCCGAAGGTGCAGTGGATGCATCCAATATGTTAAAACCTGCATTGGCAAGAGGATCCTTGCATTGCATCGGAGCCACCACAATCGATGAATATCGCAAGTACATAGAAAAGGATTCTGCTCTGGAGAGGAGATTTCAGCCCGTATTCGTGCAGGAACCATCTGTAGAGGACACCATTTCCATCCTCAGAGGAATCCGGGAAAAGTACGAAGTACACCATGGAGTCCGGATTACCGACAACGCTCTGGTTTCAGCAGCAGTGATGTCAAACCGCTACATATCCGATCGCTTTTTACCCGACAAAGCAATTGATCTGATCGACGAGGCTTGCGCTCAACTGCGTATGGAGATAGATTCCATGCCAGTGGAGCTCGATGAAGTAGAGCGTCGTCTGCGGCAATTGGAGATCGAGAGACTATCCCTTGCCAAGGAAAAAGACAAGTTATCTCAACAAAGGCTGGAGAAGATCCAAACCGAAATCGCAGATTATTCCGAGCAGCGAAGCAATCTGAAGCTTCGCTGGGAGAATGAAAAATCAAACCTGGACAAAATCCGCATCCTCAAGGAGGAAATAGACAACCTCCGCTCTGAGGCTGAAAAAGCTGAACGTAACGGAGATTATGAAAAAACGGCAGAAATTCGATATGGAGTGTTGGTCCAAAAAGAAAAGCTATTGGAACAGCTCTCTGCCAAACAGAGCGAACAAAACCAAAATGATCAGCTTCTCAAGGAATTAGTGGACGAAGAGATGGTTGCCGAGATAATCTCAAAATGGACAAAGATACCGATCAGCAAACTGATGCAAAGCGAACTCCAAAAGCTCCTCAGCATGGAAAGCATTCTCGCCCAAAGAGTCGTCGGACAGGATGATGGCATCACAGCCCTGAGTAATGCCATTCGCCGATCACGCAGTGGAATATCCGAATCCAACCGACCCATAGGTTCTTTCCTCTTCCTGGGACCCACAGGAGTAGGTAAAACTGAACTCGCAAAAAGCTTGGCAAGCTTCCTCTTCGATACCGAAAAAGCATTGATTCGCATTGATATGTCCGAATTTATGGAAAAGCATTCAGTTGCCCGATTGATAGGAGCCCCTCCCGGATACGTTGGATACGACGAAGGTGGATATTTGACGGAGAGCATCCGCCGGCGTCCCTATAGCGTTATTCTCTTTGACGAGATCGAAAAAGCACATCCTGATGTGTTCAATATCCTGCTCCAAATCCTCGATGACGGCAGGCTTACAGACGGAAAGGGACGAACCGTAGACTTTCGTAACAGTATCATAATCCTGACTTCCAATATCGGCTCACAGATGATATATGATGCCGGGAATATGGAAACAGAGAGATTGAAACCCCAGCTTATGCAGATATTACAACAATACTTCCGCCCTGAATTTATCAATCGTTTGGACGACATCATAGTATTTCATCGGCTCAGCAGTAGCCATATAGCCAAGATTGTCGATATTCGCATCGCAGAACTTTGCCAGAGGTTGGCTTCAAACAATTACCTGATCACGATTAGCGATAGTCTTCGGGCGCACTTTGCTCAGGTGGGATACGATCCTCATTTTGGAGCACGGCCTCTAAAACGGATAATCCAAAAAGAGCTGGAGGACATCCTTGCCCGTAGAATCCTGGCTGGTGAACTGGTTCAAAACCAGAATCAGAACGTCGATTATGACTCAGGGTCCGGACAGATATTGTTCACCTGATTCCATTCGTTGTATCTCCCCATGGATCATTGGCAAAGATCTTTGCACTTATCTTGTAAAGACCCTTGAACGTGTCTTCCAATATAACAAATCGGTGGGTTTTCAGCTAATTGAGCGCACAAAAACAGTAATCTATACCCACCCACCACCCATTTTCTGGGGCGCTGCCCCATACCCCGGTTATTCAACAGTCTTTTGTAGCAAAGAAAGCAGGGATGCTTTCAGTCTCTCTGAGCATAAATAAACAGTCATCTATGACCCACACTCCTACCTTTTGTGTGGGGCGCTGCCCCATGACCAGTTTAATCATCGGTCTTTGGCAGTAATACTGAAATGGAGCCTTCTCGCAAATAAATAAAATTATGCTTGACTCGGTATCAAGTATTTGATAAATGTTCCTCATTAGATTTTGCGGTCCTTGTATCGTGCCTGTCTATTCCTGCAAAGGAGGTTCAGAATGTCACTCAGGTCGATGATTGTTCTATTAATCCTGCTTTTTAGCGTGGTTTTTTTGCCGGCGCAGGATTCTGATTGGAAGCATTACAGCGCGGATTATCCCCTCCGGAGCGTGGTAAAAACCGATGAGGCATTGTGGATCGGAACCAATAGTGGCCTGATCAGAATTGACTCCCAAAGCGGAGAACAGATTCGCTATGACAATACAAATTCCGGATTGGTCAGTATTGCAATCCACTCTTTGGCAATAGATCATCAAGGAACACTCTGGATTGGTACCAATGGAGGC
>CAZWIS010000012.1:64172-68520 GCA_964634275.1 uncultured Candidatus Cloacimonadota bacterium
CCACTCTTTGGCAATAGATCATCAAGGAACACTCTGGATTGGTACCAATGGAGGCTTGAGCAGCTTTGACGGATCGACCTGGACAAACTATACCAATGCAAATTCAATTATTCCTTCAGGGCCAGTAACCGACATTACGATAGATCAGGAAAACTGGGTATGGGCATTGGTAAACAATCGGGGTGTCGTTCGTTATGATGGAATCTCATGGTTTTACTATAGCAGCTATACACATACTATTCCAAACGGCAACCTTGTATCGTACGCATACGGAAACAATGGAATCCTATACATCAGTTATTACAACCCTAATAATGGTAATAGTGGCCTTGCCATGACAGATTACGAACGTTGGGTAGTCCTTACCATGCAAAGCCTCGGGATTGATGGAGTTGGGTTAAACAACCTGACGCATGACGGCAATTATCTGTGGATGACTTCAACCTCGACAGAGATACACCGTTTTGATCAGAATGAAATTGTTACCTATCATGCCGCCGACTTTCCCGATCCAAACCTCACCAGTTTCCGGATTTTCCCCGGGCACGATTCCAAACCTGTGTTCATCGCCACATCTACGATTGACGATAGAATCAGGATTCTGAAATGGGACAATGAGGAGTGGCAGGTCATAGATCCTAATACTGAAGATAACTACCTGGAAAGAGTCACGTATTGTTTCGAGGATGGAAACGGGAACTTGTGGCTTGGGAATGAGACCCAGATCAAAACCCTGGAAGAATCAGTCCTTCAGGAAGTGAATTTTGAAGTATCCACTCTATCTTCCAACTATCTGGAGTTCTTACATTGTGACGGATCGGACAACATCTGGTCATTTTCATTTGACTCAGAAACATACCAGTGGACACTCCACAAGCTGGAAAATGAAATATGGCAGAATTTTACAGCTCCTCAAGCTTCTCCGACATACTTTGGCCTGAATTCTCTTGATTCAGATTCGCAGGGACGAATATGGTTCAGCGCAGGTTATTTACCCTGGCGCATGGGATTTTTTGATGAAATCGAATGGACTTTTTTTGATAACAGCATTCCTGTAATTACAAACATCAGTAAACCGTTCGTAAAAGTTTTGGCTAATGATGATGTATGGTGTTTTTCTACATCAATGAATATTCCCTTTTATGCAATTGTTTCGCGTTATGATGGTTCCAATTGGTCTGCCGTAACAGGATTCGGGCATTTGATACAAAGTTTTAGTGTCCGAGCTGCGATCCAGGATTCCAATTCCAATCTTTGGATTGCTACCCAGAATGGTATTCTAAAATATGACGGTACTTTATTTTCGCTGTACAATACTTCAAATTCGGGCTTGCCAAATAATGATGTCCGTTGTCTTGCAGTTGATCATGAACAGAATCTTTGGATAGGAATGAGCAATGGCCTGGCAAAGCTTACCGGAGATCAGTGGCAGGTCTGGGATTCTGTGAGCTCAAACCTTCCATACCGTACCTACAACGATTTGGCGATCGATTATCTGGGAAAGGTATGGGCAGCTACACAATCGCATGGCTTGGTATGCTTCGACGGCTCCGAATGGACTGTGTTCAATACTGCAAATTCTCCTCTACTCAGCAACATAGTCCGGAGTATAGAGATCGATTCGCATCAAAATATCTGGATAGATTGCTCTGCTTCTGGTATTAGCAGATTTTCTCCTTACCATTCATCCGAGCAGTCACAACAGACTGTCCTCCCAATCGACAACTTATCCCTGGCAAATTATCCCAATCCCTTCAACCCCCAGACGACGATTGTTTTTTCACTCCCGGAAAGAGGGATGGCTAATCTCAACATTTACAACCTCAAAGGCCAATTGGTAAAAAACCTGGCTCGGGAAACAAGAGACGCCGGAAGCCATACTATCGTCTGGAATGGCAGAGACGAAGCTGGCAGGAAAGTAAGCAGCGGGATTTATTACTACCGCTTGGAAGCCTCTGGAAGGTCTCAAACCCGGAAAATGCTATTGGTAAAATAGTTCCGACCCCCTTGTTTATATGAGGCTCTGGCCCATGCCACGATTAATCAACGGTCTTTTGCAGCAGATTTCGGATACTGCGAGTTGCAAAGATTAGCGTTTTCGGAGGATCGGAATCCTCCGCTACAGTAGCGTAGCTTTCCAAAGCTACGTTTTCAGAGGATCGGAATCCTCCGCTACTCTGACTCATATTTAGTGGATATCTACCCTATATCAAGTGTATTCGTGAATACACTTGATATAGGCTTGATATAGGCTTGATATACGCTTGACTACTTGGTTGACAGTAGTGTAGGATTCCGATCCTACAATGTTGACACCCAGAAGCGTAGTTATGATTTCATAAATGGATACTCAAATTCACTGGC
Organism: uncultured Candidatus Cloacimonadota bacterium; assembly: GCA_964634275.1. Lineage (GTDB taxonomy): Bacteria > Cloacimonadota > Cloacimonadia > Cloacimonadales > Cloacimonadaceae > CAZZCS01. The sequence continues at coordinate 66,537 of CAZWIS010000012.1, forward strand.
TGGAACAAAATTTTCCTTGATAGATCGGGCAGATATCCATCTTTGCAGATTTAAGGCAGATCCTGCCTTATCATTGGTTCCAGAAGATCTTCCCCCTCCAAATGGTTGTTGTCCTACCACAGCCCCAGTTGGCTTATCATTTATGTAGAAGTTTCCTGCGCTGTGTCTTAGCATATCGTACGCCATACAGATGGCATCTCTGTCCTGCGCAAATATTGCTCCAGTTAAGCCGTAAGGAGATGTTTTATCGCATAGGGAAAGAGTCCTCTGGAAATCGCTATCATCATATACATACACGGTTAAAACTGGTCCAAATATCTCTTCCTGCATTGTTTTATAATATGGGTTTTCTGCTTTTATTATAGTCGGTTCGATGAAATAACCATTCGTTTCATCGCAATTTCCACCCCAAATAATGCTTGCTTCCGATGAACTCCGAGTATAGTCTATGTAACTTTTTATTGAATTAAAGCTATTTTTATCTATAACCGCATTTACCATATTACCAAAGTCACGCACATCTCCGATTTTTACTCTATCAAGCATCTCACAGATGATACCCAGCCATTTATTGTAAATTGAACTTGGAATATAGAGCCTGGAAGCGGCGCTGCATTTCTGACCCTGATACTCAAAAGCCCCTCGTAGCGATGCAACAGCTAATGATCTTACATCAGCGGAAGGATGGGCAAAGATAAAGTCCTTACCACCCGTTTCACCTACAAGCCTGGGATATGAATTGTATAAGTGAATGTTATTCGCAGTATGTTTCCAAATGTGATTGAAGACCTCGGTGCTGCCTGTGAAATGAATGCCAGCAAGGCAAGAGGAAGCCATTACATGATTACCAATCAGCTCTCCTGAGCCCGGAAGAAAGTTGATAACTCCATCTGGTAATCCTGCTTCTTGTAGAATCTTCATTATGTAGTATCCGCTATAAATAGCAGTTCCTGCTGGTTTCCAAACTACTGTGTTGCCCATCAGAGCCGGTGCAGTAGGCAAATTCCCCGCTATAGCAGTAAAGTTGAAAGGTGTAAGAGCAAAAACAAAACCCTCAAGAGCGCGATACTCCGAGAAGTTCCATTCACCTTTTGGAGATACCAAGGGTTGTTGCTCGTAAATCTTCTGAGCAAAAAAAGTATTAAATCTCCAAAAATCAATCAGTTCACAGGCTGAATCAATCTCTGCCTGGTAAACATTCTTACTTTGACCCAGCATCGTCGCAGCATTGAGTAAGAACCTATACTTGGTTGACAGTAACTCAGCAGCCTTCAAAAAGATTGCAGACCGGTGATAAAAAGGCATTGCTTCCCAATCCTGTCTTACCTTGACTGCAGCATCTATTGCTCGAAGGATTTCTGGTTCTTCCGCTTTATGATAGGTGGCAAGAATATGCTGATGATCATGAGGACAAACACACTTGCCTTTTGATTGGCTAAACACATCCTTTCCCCCAATGATAGCAGGGATTTCGATATGCTGATTGAACAATTCGTCAATTGATTTCGTCAATAAGTGACGCTCTTCAGAGTTTGGGGCATAAGTCAAGACAGGCTCATTCTTTGGTACTGGGACGTTGATAAACATGATATCTCCTTATTATATTTGTGTGTGAAAAAGAGATTCATGATTTTGGGCATACAATCCCTATCGTCATTAATCACCTTTTCACACTGGAAGGCATATCTGTTTCCGGATATACCCTATCGGTAAACACCCGTTCTGCTGTTTCAGTTTAGGGATATTCACTCGGTGATGTATCAACTTTTTAAAATGCAGTTATTTAGTCAAGGAGAGTAACACACACATCTAAAATGGTTTTTTGTGGGATCAAGTTCTACGGTTTCTCTTTGCTCATCAGAGATCAGCTACACCATAATTTTATAAGTTCGATAAACAAGACTTGTTAAGGTGAATGAGTGGACTTTCTTATTGACAATTAGCTCGTGAAATGTACAAGGGGGAAAAAACTGCGGAATGTAAA
>CAZWIS010000013.1:0-66498 GCA_964634275.1 uncultured Candidatus Cloacimonadota bacterium
ATTTCCCTCTATCTATATGACCTACAATCGATTATACAACTTGGAAAGATTAGTAATAAAACGCTTGGCTGATTACCAAGAGAATGATATAAACACCGGAGTATTTGAAAATGGCTCATAAACTGTCATTATCGTGGCTGGAACGCTTTCTGGAGGAGGCATGTGAATCCCTGCGGGGAAACATGGATGCCTCGGAATTCAAAGAATACGTGATCGCCATGCTGTTCCTTAAACGGGTTAACGACCTGTTCAATATCGAAAGAATCAACCGCAAAGCCGCCTTGGAAAAGAAAGGGGTGAGTGGAGATGCACTGGAAAAGGGTCTGGAGAGCGAAGCGAGTTATAAGTTCTTTGTTCCCAAGCGAGCCAGGTGGGAAGAAATCCGGCATCTGAAAAAAGAGATCGGAGACGAACTCAAGAAAGCTTTTGAAGCGCTTGAGGACAGCAATAGCGATACTTTGGAAGGTGTGCTAAAGCCCATAGATTTCAACAAGACCTTTGGCAAGAATAATAAGCGCATCACTGATAAAGACCTGGTGGAGATTATCACTCACTTCGATAAAGTAGTACTTACCGATGACAATTTGGAATTCCCCGATCTCTTAGGTTCTGCCTATGAATACCTGATCAAGTACTTTGCCGATAGTGCAGGCAAGAAAGGCGGAGAATTCTATACTCCCAGGACAGTTGTTAAGCTGCTGGTAAATATCCTGGACCCTGCAGAAGACGCTGAGATCTGCGATCCTGCTGTCGGCTCTGGGGGGATGCTGATAGAATCATTCAACCATGTTGAAAGCAAATATGGCTCTGCCCGCAAGCTAACACTTTACGGTCAGGAGAAGAACGGAACCACTTGGGGCTTGTGTAAGCTCAATATGCTCTTTCACAATATTCTGGATGCTCAGATTGAGAATGGCGATACCCTGATGGAACCCAAGCATGTGGAAGGTGGAGAGCTGAAGCGTTTTGATATTGTGATCGCCAATCCTCCCTTCTCCCAAAACTATTCCACAGATGGCATGAAATTCAAGGAAAGATATCGCTTCTGGATGCCAACGAAGAGCAAGGCAGACTTCATGTTTGTACAGCATATGTTCAGCACCCTCAAATCCACCGGACGCCTGGCTGTGATCATGCCCCACGGAGTGCTCTTCCGGGGTGGAGAAGAACGCAGGATGCGGGAATGGCTGATCAAGGATGGCTTTCTGGAAGCAATCATTGGCTTGCCCCCGGCTCTGTTCTATGGCACAGGCATTCCTGCCTGCATATTGGTGATTAACCGCAATGCCTCAGCCTCTCGTAAAGAAGTGCTATTTATCAATGCGGATCATGAATACAAGGTCGGCAAGGTTCAGAATATCCTGCGTCCGGAAGATATCGAAAAGATCAGCTATGTTTACCGCCACAAACGTGAACTGGAAGCTTACAGCCGTCTGGTGAATCATGAAGAACTGGAGGCAGAGGACTATAACTGCAATATTCGCCGTTATGTTGATAATAGCGCACCTGCTGAACCTCATGACGTAAAAGCACATTTACAAGGTGGGATCCCGGTTTCCGAAGTGGAAGCCTTGCAGCACTACTGGGAAAACTATCCGGGTATCAGTGAGCAGCTCTTTAGCATTGATAGAGAGGGATATTTGAAGTTTACCCAGATCATCAAGGACAAAGAAGCCATCAAAGGCTTTCTTGATGATGCAGACACAATAGTTAGCAAACACGATACCTACATGAGTGCATTGAAACTATGGTGGGATGAGCACCAGCCAAAACTGGAAACCTTGCCAACAGATCGAAATGTGTATGACCTCTATCATGCTTTCTCTGCCACGATCACCGCAAAGATCGGCTCTTTAGGCATCCTGGATGATTTTAAATGCCGGGGTGCGTTTGCAGGATTCTGGAACGATATCTTTAATGATCTGCGCAGCGTTGCAGCCAGTGGCTGGAATGCAGAACTGATACCAGATGAAGAGATTCTACAAAGTCAATTCCCCGATGTGATAAAAGAGTTGAATGACTGTGAAAGCCGTCGTGATGAACTGGAAGCCCTCTTTGCAGAAGTAAACGAGCTTGAGGAAGGCACCTGGTCTGAGGATGATTATGAGGTCTTTCCCAAGGATGAACTGTCGGAGGTAAAAGCTGCTATCAAAGCCTTGGGTGGAGAACTCAAAGAGATCATCAAGGATATCAAGAACAAGGAAAAGCAGATCAAAGCGCTAAAGAAAAGCGGTGAAGCATTTGAATATCTTTCCGGGCAGATAACGGTTCTGTATTTAGCGATACGAAACCTGAAGCAAATGATTGAGGAGAACGAAAATCGTATTGCCAAGCATCAGGAGCTGGAAATGGAACTGAAAGATAACCGCAAGAAGATTAAAGAGATAAAAGACCGCACAGAGCAGCTTGTGGAACAGGCAAGAACCAAGATCAGCGAAGCAGAGGCAAAAGTTTTGATCCTGCTACGATGGGAATTGACGCTTAACGCTAAAGTGAACGATTACTTGATCCAGTATTGCAGACAATTTCGGACAGCCTTAGAAAGCTTGTGGGAAAAGTATGACCAGCCCTTACATAGTATCCTAAAAGAAAGAGATGCAGCAGCCTCAGAATTGGCAACCTATCTCAAGGAACTCGGGTATGAGTGAGTGGAAACACCAGTTATTGACTGATCTATTCAACGTAGAAATTGGTGGAACGCCTTCAAGAGGCGTTATGAGATATTGGGCTAACGATTACGATAGCCAAGCATATAGCTGGGTCTCAATAGCAGATTTGGGGAACTCGAATGTAATAAAGAAAACTAAAGAGCGAATTACTACCGATGGATTAAATAGCTCAAATGCAAAGCTATTGCCAATAGACACGCTGATTTTTAGCTTCAAGCTTACAATCGGTAAGATCGCATTTACTGGGGTCGAACTAACCACTAACGAAGCAATTGCTGCCTTGATTCCTAAGGGAAACAAAGTTGAAACAAAACTGATTTATTACCTACTTCCTGATACACTTGATCGCTTAGTATATGATACTGCGGTTAAGGGAAAAACTCTAAACAAGAGCAAGATAGCAAAGATTACGTTTTTTATCCCATTAGATATTGGGGAGCAACGCAAGATAGCCACTATCCTCTGCACATTAGATAATGTGATTGAAAGGACCGAAGCTGCGATTGAGAAGTACAATGCGATTAAAGCCGGAATAATGCGAGACCTGTTCACCAAAGGCATTGACACCCAAACTGGGAAGTTACGACCTGCATTTGAAGAAGTTCCAGAATTCTATAAAGAATCAAAGTTGGGATGGATTCCAAAGGACTGGGAAGTAACTGAGTTTAAGAGTGCTTGTGTGGAATTCATCAATGGGGGCACCCCTTCCACGAAAAATGCATCTAACTGGGTCGGTACTATCCCGTGGATAACAGGAGCGGACTTCTTGGAGTCGTTCGAAGTGGGATTTATCAGACGGCATGTTAATGAGGAAGCGCTAAGATACTCCTCAAGTCACCTGATACGAGAAGGCAATATCCTCCTCGTTACAAGAACCGGGGTGGGTAAATTGGCTATCGCTCCATTTGATGTTGCCATTAGTCAAGACATCACCGGAATCATCCTTGACCCAGTCAAATACAGCGTTGAGTTCTTTTATTACTATCTCCAAGAATTGGTTGAGAACTTCAAGAAGATGAACCAGGGAACCTCAATCAATGGAATTATCCGGAGTGATCTGGAGGCAACTTTGATACTGAAGCCATCGCTTGATGAGCAGAAGCAGATAGCTGCTGTTCTTAATGCGTTGGATGAAAATTTGAAGAATGAACAAAGCAATCTGAGTAAGTATCATGATCTGAAGATAGGTCTGATGGCAGATTTGCTTACAGGGAAAGTAAGGATTAAATGAGATGAGGATTTACTTATGATGAAGCATAACTCCAATTACCCGATAAAACACTTATCAGTTAGAGTGCCATGGCATGACAATGGATGGGATGGAACTATTTGCAGAAATCCAAAGGCAAACAGCGCATGCTTAGTACTCAAGAATTGTGCTGAGAACAGAGACGATGAAAAAGAAGCAAGTTTAGCAGGAGTATCAATCAATAAGTTAAACCAGAACGATTTCCCAGTGTGTGTTGGTGAGCGCGGTACGTTTATGTCCTCGGGTAGAATTCAACGGATATTAACTCATCCGTATTGCAAGAAAACACCTCCAGCATCGTATCGTAATATAAAACCGACATTAGTTCAATATCCTGAGTTCAGTATAGCTGCTGTTCCGTATAAATGGGTTTCGAGAGAACACGCATCTACAATCGCCGAATTGTATAGTCTCGACTATGATGTTACTCGAGAACCAGAGCTGAATTGGAATGTAGCATGGGTGCAAGAACTGAGAAATCAAAGGTCTTTGCTAGACTGCTTTTTCAATCATTTTCAAATAGATGAATCACTGGTTTTTGTTTACTCGAAACAAGTTCCATTCATCGAAGATAATCGAAAGACATTAATTGGCGTTGGCAAGATAGTGAAAATCATTCCAAGTGAAGCTTATGATGGATCTGATGTTACATTTGGCACGGCATATTGGGAATACATAGTTTTACATAGCATAAGAAGTAGTAATGAAAATGGCTTTCTACTTCCATACCATGAAGCAATGGATTACCAAGTTAACAACCCCAGTTTCGATATCAATGAAATGGTTGTTTCTGTGCCGAATGATAAACATTTAGAGTTCTCTTATGCATCAGAACATGTCAGCAATGATGCAGCGATAAGAATCTTACTAGAATGTCTTAAAGCTTTTGAAAAAGCTGAAGAATATGGAATAGGCAAAAACAATCAATCAGCGATAAAATGGATTCACAAAGAGATCTCAAAACTAGATAAACTCCGAGGAGCATATCCCGGTATGGGTACAGCTTTATGCGCATTTGGAATTGAGAAAGGGCATTTCGTCGCTGCTGAGATAATCAACAACCTCAAGGATAGTCAATCTAACCCATGGAGAGTATTTGAAAAGATTTCAGATGGATGTAAAGGGTTGATTAATGAAAGAATTGAAAAGCTTATTCCTCCCAATGTCAAGGGCATGTATCAGTTACTCATAAAGAAAAAGCATGAGAGATTGGATTTCTTACACTTGTTAAGCCGGTTTGATCTGTCCATAGAACAAGCAACTGCTCTATGGGTTGAAGAAGAGAGAACTCAGTATGTCTATAATAGGAGAGCGAGTGAGTATCTAGTTGACCCATACTTGATATATACCGATCTTAGATTATCCACAATACCTGTAGATATCAAGACGATTGATATGGGTTTATACGCTATTGAAGAGTATCAGGATTTATTGCCAAATTCTATGAGATGTACCGACCCATTGGCAAGCAACAGAATCAAAGCCTTTACTATTCATCAACTTGAAATTGCATCCAATGCTGGGCATACTTTACTGCCTAGAAAAGACTTAGTTAACCAGATACGAAACTTGAGCATTCGACCCGAGTGTCCAATAAATGGTGATTACTATGAACTTGCAGAGGAGAGCTTTGGAGAAGATATAGCAATTACAGATACAGCGACTGGAGATCCTGCATATCAGTTAGCAAGATACGTAGTAACTAAGAATACAATTTCAAAAAAAATCATTGATAGGTTAAAAGCTCCAAAGCTTTCAGTTATCCAAGACTGGGAAATAGCTTTAAAGTCTAAGCTACCTGACTCTCAAATAGATGATCAGGAACAAAGAGCCAGGCAAGAAAAAGTAGCAGCCCTTCAAGCTCTTGCTGAATCGAGATTCTCAGTGCTGATAGGCCCTGCAGGAACTGGTAAAACAACCTTGCTTACTGTACTAGCTGGTCAGAAAGATATAATGGATGCTGGTGTTCTGTTTCTTGCCCCAACAGGTAAGGCCAGGGTGAGAATGGAAGAAATCGCCAGAGACATTAACATAACAGCAAAAACCATCGCTCAGTTTCTGGTAGGATATTCTCGTTACGATACAGATACAGGAAGATACGTTATGTCCGATAAAAAATGTGTCGAATCGTATCAGACAGTGATCATAGATGAGTGTTCCATGCTTACAGAGGAGATGCTTTCAACGACTATGGATTGCTTACATGGTGTTAAGAGATTTATCTTAGTCGGGGACCATAGACAACTACCACCGATTGGAGCTGGAAGACCTTTTGTGGATATAGTGAATCATCTTAAACCCTCTGATATTGATTCTGTTTTCCCGAAAGTTGCTCAGGGTTATGCAGAACTAACAATCAGGCGCAGACAAGGAGGTTCTAGCAGAGAGGATTTACAATTGGCAGAATGGTTTAGCGGTGGAACTATGGAGCCTGCAGGTGAGTCAGTATTACGACTCCTTACATCCAAGTCAGTTTCTAAAACAGTACGTGTAGAACGTTGGTGGAATGAGGATGAATTCGATAAGCTATTTGAGCAGGTACTTTCAGAAGAACTATCGATGGAAGACTTCAACGACCTTGATAACTTTATCAAGTCCCTTGGAGCTGTTGAAAATTACTATTTCAACAAAGAGCAAGCAGTGAATTCCGTTGAAGATTGGCAAATTCTCTCTCCTGTGAGGGGTAAAAGATTTGGAGTGTCAGCCATAAATAGAAAGATACATAAGCAATTCCGTAGTAAGCAAATCCAGAATAAGTCTAAGAAATTGCCTGAACCACTTGGTACTGAACAGATTGTTTACGGCGATAAAGTCATAAATGTGATAAACAAGTCAAGACATCCAAAATCTGTATCACCCTCAGACGGGCTGAACTACCTAGCCAATGGAGAGATCGGCATTGTTGTTGGGCAATTCAAGAGCAAGAACGCTACATATAAGGGTTGCCCAAAGAATACAATCGTTGAATTCTCTTCTCAGAAAGGATATACATACACTTTTCAAGACTGGATGTTTAGCGAAGAAGGGGAATCTCCGCTGGAACTTGCATACGCTCTGACTATACATAAAGCACAGGGGAGTGAATTTGGCATAACGATTATCGTAATACCTCAGCACTGTTCATTACTGTCTCGTGAGATGATGTATACCGCATTAACGCGTCAAAAAGATAGAGTTGTTATGCTGCTCCAAGGAGAGGGTCTCGATTTCCTGAATTACACGAGACCGGAAAAATCGGATACATTAAGACGCATTACTAATCTCTTCTCTAAGCCCAATGTAATCGACTATGAAGGTAATTATCTAGAAAAGAACCTAATACATCAAGCTGAAGATGGGGTTATGCTAAGGTCAAAAAGTGAGTTGATAATCTATCAGTTGATGCTCAAGAAGGGTCTTATGCCTGTGTATGAGAAGAGAATAACTATTAAGGATGTAATAATCTTACCTGATTTCGTCATTGAAAATGATGATACTGGGATTACTTACTACTGGGAACATTGTGGTATGATGCACGACCCAGAATATGTAGAAAGGTGGAGCAAAAAACTCGCATTCTATAGAGATAACGATATACTCCCTTACCAAGAAGGTGGCGGAAATAACGGAACACTTATAGTAACTGAGGAGAAGTTAAAAGTTCTGGAGAATGGACAAGTTAGGGGAGCGTTCTCAGTGCAGGAAATTGAGGATATAATAGATAAGGTTCTTTTGGGGTAGATAATGTCCGAATATAATAGTGTCGAACGTCCCTTCCTGGATATGCTGCAACAGCTTGGTTGGGTGGTTATTGATCAGGGCACTGGTTTTACTCCTTATGATCCCAGTATCAGCAGAAGAACGAGTTTCAGAGAAGTAATCCTGGAGCAGGAATTCAGAACTGCCTTGCAGAGGATTAACCTCACTGCGGATGGCAGATGCTGGTTAAGCGATAAGCAGCTTGATGCTGTGGTGAGAGAGCTTACTTTGCATCCAGGAAGGGACTTGCTCAAGGCAAATCAGGCAGTTTATGAGCTCTTGACCAAGAACACTACGGTTGATTTTAACGAACTTACCGGAGAGCAGAATCCGCTAGTACGCCTAATAGACTATGCAAATCCGGAGCGTAATAGCTTCATCGCCATCAATCAGTTTAAGATTGATACACCCGGAGCCAGCAGGCAGGCGATTGTGCCGGATATTGTGCTCTTCATCAACGGCTTGCCTATCGTAGTAGTAGAATGCAAGGACATGGATGTAGCACAGCCTTTGAGTGAAGCCTTCATCCAGCTAAACCGCTATGCGAACCTGAGAGTGGATGACTATGGCATCAAAGAAGGCGAGGACAGGCTATTTTACAGCAATCTCTTTAGCATAGTAACGCATTGCAGTGAAGCCAGGTTTGGCACTATCACAGGGGAATTTGATCACTTTCTGAACTGGAAAGACATCTTCCCCGAGGTGTATAAGACCATCCAAATCTCGCCCAATGAAGAACGGCAGGAAGTGCTGATTCATGGAGTTTTGAACAAAGCGATCCTGCTGGATATCCTGAAGAACTTCACCCTCTATATGGAGATCAAGAAAGGCGAGAAGGTAAAGATTGTCTGCCGCTATCAGCAATACCGGGCTGTGGGCAAGATCATGGATCGCCTCAGAGCAGGCAAAACACCTTTTGAACGCAGTGGAGTGATCTGGCATACCCAAGGCTCGGGTAAATCACTTACGATGGTTTTCCTGATTAAGAAACTGCGGGATACTGATGATCTGAAGGACTACAAAATCATCATGGTGAATGACCGCTTGGATTTGGAAGATCAACTATCCGATACTGCTGCTTATTCCGGAGAAAGCCTGACCCTGATCGAGCATAAACGAGATCTGGACAAGCTGAAGAACACAAGCTCAAACCTGAACATGGTGATGCTGCATAAGTTTCTGATCAATAATGCCATCTCTGCTCAGTCTCTACTCAGAGCAGGAATCGTGCCCAAGTATGAGGAATTTCCTGAGCTAAATACCAGCGAGAGAATACTAATGCTGATCGATGAAGCACATCAAGACCAGGGTGGCGATATGGGCGATAATCTCTTTCTGGCATTTCCTAATGCGGTGAAGATCGCATTTACCGGGACTCCGTTGCTTACAGAGAGGCACAAACAGAAAACACATGAACGCTTTGGCAGCTTTATTGATGTGTATAAGATGAACGATGCAGTGGCTGACCGGGCAACTGTGGATATCCTATATCTGGGCAGAACGAGTCAGGACAAGCTGACGGATGCTGAGCTGTTCAAACGGGAATTTGAGGATATGTTCCGCGAAAGGACAGAAGAGGAACGTCTGGAGATTCAAAAACGCTATGGCACGGAGATGGCGTATCTGGAATCAAAGGAGAGGATCAAGGCGATCTCTGAGGATATCATGGAGCACTATACCCAGGAAATCCTTGTAAACGGTCTAAAGGGGCAGGTGGTGGCGAGTTCCATCGTGGCTGCATGCCGGTATAAGTATGAGCTGGAAAATGCGCTAAAACGGCATATTTCGCGTGAGGAAGCCAAAGCCGATGATGAGCGGGATGAAGAACTGCTGAAGCAGATGAGGTTTATCAAGATCTGTGCTGTGGTTACCATGATGGAAAACAATGAGCCGGGATATGTGTCACTGGCTCGCAAGCAAGCACTGGACATGGATGCAGTGGAGAGCTTTAAGAAGGATTTTGACTATAACAAGCCGGAGAGTGGAGTGGCGCTGCTCTGCGTATGCGATAGGCTACTGATGGGCTTTGACGCTCCAATCGAACAAGTGATGTACCTGGATAAGAACCTCAGAGAGCATAAGCTGATGCAGGCAATTGCCAGGGTTAACCGCACCAAGGTGATGAAATCCGGCTATGTGAAAGAGCATGGGATACTGGTGGACTACTTTGGAGTGGCTTCGCACCTGAAAGAGGCTTTGGCGATCTTCACGGATACCGATGTGCAAGAGCTAAATGACCTGAGTGCATATTTCCGGGGTCTTGATAAAGAGATACCGGTTCTGGAATCCCGCTTCAGAAGGCTGATACAGCTATTTGTGGAGAAGAAGATCATTCGCATTGAAGCCTTCCTGAAACAGACCATCGGAGATAATGAAGAGGAATGGGAATTGGTGGAGGAATGCCTGCAATTGGGTGCGGATGTGAAGTTCCGAGCCCAGTTCGATACCTATCTGAAAGCCTTCTTTGATAGTCTGGAATTGCTCTTTAATGCTGCTATGGCGAGGGATTATTATGTCCCTGCCAAGCGCTTTGGTTATCTGATGATGCGTATGCGGAACCGCTATCACGATCCCACCATGGACTTGAAATGGGCAGGGGCGAAGGTGCGCAAGCTGATCGATAAATACCTTATCTCAGAAGGGATCAATCCCAAGATAGCTCCTGTGAAGCTCTTGTCAGACGATTTTCCCAAGAACCTAAAAGATCACAACAAGACTGGAAAAGCCAAGGCATCCGAGATGGAACATGCTATCCGCTGGCACATCAAAGTGAATATGGATAAAGACCCCGCGCTCTATACGGGGTTCCACGAGCGACTGCAGAAGATACTCGATTCTTATAAAGAGCATTGGGACAGGATCATTGAGGAACTGACCAAGCTGAGAGAGGAGATTGCAGAAGGCAGAAAAGATGAGGATCGCATTGTAGAGACACCTATCCTACCATTCCTGGACCTGATGCTGATGGAAGCTGGAATAGATAAAGACGATCCTGTGGCTATTGAAGCGGCGAAGATATCGGAATTCATCTATGCCAGGATCAAAGAGTCGCTTTCTCTCCCCAATTTCTGGCAGAAGCCCAATGAGCGCAGAAGACTGGAAGGCGATATCCGGGACGAACTGGAGTATTGCGGGATCGAGCTATTGCAGGAGGTAGCAGCTAAGCTCACTGCGGAGTTGATCAATCTGGCACATAAACGGGAAGCCGAGGTAAAGGGTTCATGAGCCTGGATTACAAGGTAGTGATCAAACATAGCAAGCGCAAGACAGCTTCCATCTATATCGAGCGGGATAGTTCTATAACGGTGATAGTGCCGGATGGAACCAGCGAGTTTGAAGTACTAAACCTGCTCCAGAAGAACGAGTATAAGATACACAAGTATCAGGCTAAGCGTGCCTTGCTGAATGAAAAGGCAATTAGACGAGAGCTTGTTAATGGTCAGTCCTTTCTGTATTTGGGACGGAACTACTATCTGCAATATAGCGATGAGGTCGAGAGTATCCAGTTCAGAGGCAGGCATTTCTATGCTCCGGAAGGCTCTGATGATAAGTTAAAGGCGATGTTCAAGGAGTTCTATCGCCAGCGAGGCAAGAAGTTCCTTGAGCCCAGAGTGTATCGCTTTGCTGAGATGATGGGGCTTAAAGTGGAAGCAATATCTATTATCGAACTCAAGAACAGATGGGCGTCCTGCTCAGATAAGCGACCCAAGGTAAACTTCAACTGGAAGATCATGATGGCACCTGTGAGTGTGATCAATTACCTGATAGTGCATGAATTAGCGCATTTCAATCATAAGAGGCACAGCAAAGACTTCTGGAATGAAGTGGATAAGGTACTCCCGGACTATCAGAAGCAAGTGCTGTGGTTGAAGGAATATGGAGCGGGGTTGGATGTGTGAAAGTAATCAATATGGAGGATAAATGTATCTGCACAAGCTATCAATAACCAATTTTCGTAAATACGGTGGCTCAGATGATAAGCCAGGCATTGTTATCGAGTTTAATAAAGGGCTCAACGTGCTTATTGGAGAGAATGAGTCGGGTAAGACTTCAATTGTTGATGCTATAAGGTATGTGCTACAAACGCAGAGTTACGATTATATCAGAATTGATGAGCTTGATTTTCATTATAGCGAAGGGGATCGAGCAAAATCACTGAAAATCGAATGTGAGTTTAGGGGTTTTACCAACGAAGAAGCTGGCAACTTCTTTGAATGGATTGGATTTGATCATAACGATTACGTCCTGAAAGTATGGCTGAATGCTGAAAGAAAAGATAACAGGATTATCCAGGAGGTCAGGGCAGGAATGGATAACGCAGGCACCCAACTAGATGCAGGAGCCAGGGACCTGCTCAGAATTACATATCTGAAGCCACTGAGAGATGCTGAAATGGAAATGTCTGCAGGCCGAAAATCCAGATTTGCTCAGTTACTCAAGAGTCGTAGTGAGTTCAAATGTAAAACGAAGGAGGAAGAGAATAATCATCCTCTTAGCAAGCTGGTTGATTTAGCAGATACAGGCATTAGAGATTATTTCTCTGGTGACAACAAGTTCTCAGACAAAGTGTATAAAGATGCTCTCACAGAGATTGATGCTTTGATAGAAGGTTATCGCCAAAAAGGTGATTCTGCTTCTCTACAAATCGCTGACGATCTGGCTAATGTCAAGACCCTGTTAACAAACAATATTCCTGCTTCTGGTAAGAATATAATCGATGTAATCAAGAATAATCTTAATGCATTTACCTCCGTAGGTAAACATGTCGAACCATTCGTAACATTATCGGGGATTGAGTTATGGGCAATCATACAACGTCTTACCCTGAATATCGATAACAATCCTCCGAGCTTAGGATTGATGAATCTCCTATATATTGCTGCAGAGTTGATGCTCTTGAAGCGAGACGACCACACAGGTCTCAAGTTAGCAATTATAGAAGAACTGGAAGCTCATCTGCATCCACATTACCAAATAAACACACTCAAGCATTTCATTGAGTATGTTGATGATGCCAGACAAGTCTTCCTGACAACCCATAGCGTAGTTTTGGGATCATCGGTTCCATTGGATAGCTTGCTAATATGCAAAGGCAAGGATGTGTTTCCTGTTGGTAATAGTGGTGTTAACAAGCAATATACTGAGATTGAAGAAGAGGATGCCTATTTCTTGGAGAGATTTCTTGATGCCACCAAAGCCAATTTGTTCTTTGCAAATGGAGTCATTATAGTAGAAGGCGATGCAGAAAACCTTCTTATCCCTGCGATAGCTGAAGTAATCGGTCTGCCCCTCGATAAATACGGTATATCAATCGTAAATGTAGGAAGCACGGCTTGGAAGCGTTATGTGAAGATATTCGAAAGAACGGATGGGAAAGTTATGCCAGTTAAGGTAGCCGTTGTAAGCGATGGGGATGTTCCTTGTATCGAACATCTGAAAGAAAATCTACCGAAAGTATATCAAATGAAGCTTGATAATGATGAAGTTGTTATTGAAACAGAAAAGGGTCGTTTCATTGAACTCCTAAAATCGAAAAAACAAGTGACAACCGATAATCCCAAGAAAGACAATCTCAATAACGAATATGTCAATCACTACATAAACTTGGTTAAGCAAAGGAAAGATACGAATAGATACACACCGAAGCAATGCAATATCCAAGAGTTTCAAAATGATTGGACGCTTGAGTATCACCTTGCTCAGAGCTGTTTGAAAGATGACTTACTATCAGCAATGAAAAAAGCAAAAGAGATATCCGATGTTGGGGTCGATCTACCTGATGACAGCTCAAACGCATACGAGATTATGAAGCCTTTTCTCGGGAATCTTTCAAAAGCCCTGACTGCTCAGTGTCTAGCCAACGTCTTATTGGGAAAGGGTAATACCTTAAAACAGGACATCGAGAATGATCCTCAGCTTGAATACTTGGTAAATGCAATACGATTTGCTGCAATATAATATGGGGGTAACCTGATGGCTCCTTTAAAAGATATCGACATTCTTCCTCACATAATGGATGCTGAAAAGCTGTTTCTTCCCGAGGGTAAAAACTTTGACCAAGAAACCCTTAGCTTTATCACGTACATGGATTCTACTGATGTTGTGGCATGTCCTGGTAGTGGCAAAACAACAGCTTTACTTGCCAAGCTTTATATACTCTCAAAATATATGCCCTTTGAGGGTAACAAAGGAATCTGTGTTTTGACTCATACGAATGTAGCCATTGATGAGATCAAGCGGAGAATGGGAAAAGCGAGTTCGGCATTGTTTACCTATCCGAACTTTTTTGGAACTATACAGAGCTTTGTAGATAGGTTTTTAGCTATTCCAGCATATGTGAGCCTGTATGGAAATAGAGAGGTTACGATCGATGATGATGTTTATGAATCACGATTTTGGAAATCGGTTATAAGAGCCAAATCAGAAGACAATAAGTTCTGGAGCAATGGCTACATATACAACTTACTAAAACCACAAGAAAAGAAACTTGATTACAAAGAACAATGTTTTCCTAAGTATCTAACCATGCTGGGATTCCACCCAATGTGGAAATGGGATGGATCAATTAAACTCACTTTCCGTAATTTCGAGAAGAACACTGAACTAAAAGATAGCAAAACAGATTCATATAAATTCATTGAGAAGCTAGTTCAAAGAACACTTGAAACAGGTGTTTTGCGTTTTATAGATGCTTTCAATCTAAGCCAGTTTTATATGTCTAGGTATCCACAAGTCGTAGAAGCATTAAGCAGTAGATTTTGTTATCTTTTTATAGATGAAATTCAAGACACAGATCACACACAAATTGACCTTATAAACAGAGTTTTTAATGATAGTGTAGTCAAGCAGAGGATAGGTGACCCCAATCAGGCTATTTATGACAACAAAGTGTCGGATGTAGAGGCTTGGGCATTGTCAGATCAGAGAATTACAATTTCAACATCAAAGAGAATCTCGTCACAAATAGCAAAGGTGATACACAATGTGTGCATCAAACCAGAGGATAGTCTAGAGGGTGTTGATCATGGAGCCGACGATCGCTTATCGCCAGTTCTTATACTATATAGCGATGATTCTCAATCAGTGTTGCTAAGCAAATTCTGTGAGTTAGTCAAGGAACGCGAATGCTTGTGGAAGAGTGGGTTAGAAACTTCAGGTAAAACCCCAGTTTACTATGCTGTTGGGTGGACCCATGATAAAGAAGAAACTACTACAGGTGGAGAGGAAAAGACAAGCGTGAAGTCGTACTTTCCAGAATATCATAGGCCAGTAAGGTCAGGTAACCCAATATACGACTCGCTTAAGAATTATCTGGTCAAACCCATCGGTTCACAATCACAATTGAATCCCTCAAAGATTTCTAATTCATTGTTAAGTTCATTCCTTAGAGTACTGAGCGAAGGGGATAAAACCAATCCAACAAATGGAAAGAGGTACACACAGCGATCACTAATTAAGCTTCTTAAGAACGATGAAGAATTCTATTCTGATTTTAAAACTAAGATGGCATTGTGGGTTAAGCAGATTGCTAAACATGCTTGTGACAACACATCTTGCTCTCATAAAGATGATGTATATCCTCATTGTGTTTTTGAGCAGATAATTCAATATCTGAAAGAAACCTGGCTCCCGCATTTTGAGATAGAAGAAGCCCAAGTTGATAAATTCATCACTAATCCTATAGAACAAATGGAAAACACCTCTTCTGTGAGTAATGTCTTCTCTTCAAATGGCATTGATATCCAAGTTGGGACTATCCACTCGGTTAAAGGTCAAACTCACACTGCAACGCTATTCTTGGAGTGCTTTAGCTTTGATTTTAACGGCAATCAGCTCCTTGATTACTTGACGGGGGATAGGACTTTCTCATCTAAAGACGGCAAGAATAGAAAATGCGCACTAAAGGTGGTTTATGTTGCGATGAGCAGACCAACCCATTTTTTATGCACCGCATTTCATAAAGACAGGATTCCCACAACAGCGCACAAACAGCTTGAAGAATTAGGTTGGTCATTAGTGACCATTTGAGAGGACAAAAATGTACGACTTACAAAACTTCACGACACATGAACTTGCTAAGTATCTGACAGTTCTACTACCAGAACTTAGCGTCAACTGGTGGCAGGAAATGGTTCTTGCTATATTGAATCCAAGACAGAAAGACAATTTGCTCAAATCAAAAGTTACAACTCTTGATAACCTCGATCTTGCTGCTCTACTTCGGATATTTGATCAGAACTGGTTCCGCATATCTGCGCATATGAATTATGAATCGGAGCAAAGGCATTACTTAAAAGAGATGATATCCATCAGAAATCGTTGGGCTCATAAAAGCAGTAATCCATTGAGCGATGATGACATATATCGTGATATGGATACCACACAGAGATTCCTAAAGATGATCAATGCAGACATTACTCTCATAGAAGAGATACAGCAGAGAAAGCTTGAAATCAACAATGGAAGAACTCAAGAGCGTGTTCATTCTACAGAACAAAAATCAACTGAGGGATTTCATCAGGGTCAGATTGTACGTTTGAAATCATCTCCGGATAAGAATTTTGCAGTTGTGGGCATTTTTAGTAGTGTGCCTGAAAACAGGATCGATGTTTTCGGGGAGGGCGGTGCACAAAGCTTCTATGAATCTCAATTAGAGGCTGTTCCGCAGAGAGTTTTAAATTACATGAATCTTGATGAATTCAACGCGGCTTTATCTGCACTTCAGATCAGGCAGCCTAACCTCTCAACTCTTTACTCTTTGAACTCTGCCAGAATTGATTACATTCCTTATCAATTCAGGCCAGTGTTAAAATTCATCAGGTCAGATCGCCCCAGACTCTTGATCGCAGATAGCGTTGGTGTGGGGAAAACTATAGAAGCAGGATTAATACTCAAAGAACTCCAGGCTAGAAGAGAGCTTCAAACAGTATTGATAATCTGTCCCAGACCATTGGTAGCAGAGAAAAAGTGGCTGAATGAAATGAAAAGGTTTGATGAGTCTTTCCGACAGCTTGATGGCAAGCAGCTAAGGATGTGCATCAATGAATGTGACCTTGATGGAGAGTGGCCTCAAGATTACAGAAGATCGATAATCCCATATTCTTTGTTTGATGAAACGATACTTCACGGGGATAACAAGCGAGGCAGGAAAAGACTAGGGCTCCTAGATCTTGACCCACCACCGCACTTTGATCTGATCATCGTCGATGAAGCACATCACATCCGCAACACAAATACCTATGCTCATCAGATTGTAAGCTATCTCTGTAACAATGCTGACGCAGTGGTGTTTCTAACTGCTACTCCAGTTCAAACAAAGAGCGAGGACCTGTTTGTCCTCTTGAATACCCTGCGGCCGGATTTGATTATTGATCGTAATAGTTACAGAACGATGATGGAACCAAACCAGTATATAACACGTGCGGTAAAAATCATGCGCCAAAATCAACCTGGATGGCATGAGAATGCAAAAGATGCTGTGCTTGAAGTCCTGACTACAGAATGGGGTAGTGTAATTGCCCAAAATAATCCCTCATACAAAGCGGTTATCGAAGACCTGAGCAAAGACCTGATTACAAACGAGCAGAGGGTTAAATTGATTTCTGAGGTGGAGGACCTTCACACATTGTCAGGAGTAATCAACCGTACCAGAAGAAGAGATATTGGCAGCTTCGTTATTCGCAAACCTGAGACTGTAATGGTAAGCTTCACCCCGGAACAAGCATTGATTCATGATGAAATGTTGGATATTCAGCGTAGAATATTGGCGCAAACCAGTGGAAACATTTCCATCAACTTCTTGATGTCCACCATTCGCAGACAAGCTGCAAGCTGCATTTTCGGATTGTTACCTCTTCTAAAAGATATTCTTACTCGTCGGCTTGATGAATCACTATGGGATGATCTATTCGATTTTGAACCTGATGTTGATATCATTCAAAGCATTAAAGACGAAGTGAACATCTTATTGGAACTGGCTTCCCAAGTTTCGGGAAGCGATCCTAAGCTTGAAGCCTTATTACAAGTTCTGAAGGATAAACAATCCCTAGCCAATAATAAGGTTATGGTTTTTAGTAGCTTCATCCATACACTAAAGTATCTTCATAAACACCTTCTCAAGATCGGGATTAGAGTTGGATTTATCTACGGTGGGGTTAATGATGATAATCGTCTTGAGCTACGCAGAAGATTCCAATTACCCCAAGAGGAACAAGATAGCATTGATGTGATGCTGTTTTCTGAAGTGGGGTGCGAAGGACTCGACTATCAATTCTGTGACACTATGGTAAATTATGATCTGCCTTGGAATCCCATGAGGATCGAGCAGAGAATTGGGCGCATAGATCGTAAGGGTCAGATGAGTGAGAAGGTGCTGATTTACAACATGATCACCGAGGGAACTATCGATGACGATATCTACAATCGTTGCTTACTGCGGATAGGCATATTTGAGCATTCAATTGGCGATTCTGAAGAGATATTGGGAGAATTGGCACTATCAATCAAGAATATTGCTGAAAACCTAAAGCTAACTGACGAGGAAAGAAAAATCATGCTCCAGCAATTGGCTGACAACAAATTGCGCAAGATGCTGGAAGAAGAAAAGCTTGAACAACAACAATACGAGCTTTTTGGCATTGAGGTTCCCACGAACCAAACTGAACAAGAGATCAAATCTGCCAGTAGCTATTGGCTATCGCCGAAAATGCTGGAACACATGATAAAATCCTACCTTAATCAAAGATTTGGATCACAGCAGCCTTACATACTTGGGGACAAAGAGCCAAAGACCTTACGGTTGTCACAAGAAGCCAGAAGCATTTTGCTTAGCGATTATCAGGCATTGAAACTTAGCATCTCTACTCCTGGTAGAGCTTGGGAGAAATGGCTGAAAGATGCCAATCCTCATCTCAGCATCACATTCAGTACAGAATATGCCGGGCAAGATGCTAAGATGGTTTTGATAAACGCAATGCATCCCTTGGTCAAACAAGCAGCCCACTATTCAAAAAGCCTTGATTATGCATATACCGAGTTGCAAGTTTCAGATCAGGACCTCCCCATTGGAGTACATGACTTTGTGATTTACAAATGGGAAACCAGAGGCATTAAAAACGATCTGAAGCTCAAGCCTGTTTGTTCAGACCCAAACATAGGCACCAAACTAACACATTTGCTTGAGAATGCATCTGATTTCCAACCAACCTCAAAACCTCAGTTGAATCATTGGGATCACTTAGAATCTCGTCATTATGATTTGTGGAAAGAAGAAAAGCAGAAACATATAGAACGTACTAAGGAATTAGCCGCGTATAAGAAGCAAAGCCTTAAAACAAGTCATCAGGCTGTCGTTTCGTCTATAACAGATAAAATGGAAAATGTGTCAGACGAGAAGATACTGCGTATGTACCGATCTCAACTAGCATCACTAGAAGCAGCATACGCAAGGAATATTCAAGCTTTGGACATTGCCGTTGAGAAGGCCGATATTGTAGCCAATCCAGTTGTGTATGGAATAATCAGAAATTCTAAGGAGTAGTAGGTGAGAGAGCAGTTTGAACATATTAAGAGAATAAGAAACGAGTACGGATTGAACGATAGAAAGGCAATAGAGTCAAGTCGTACAATTAGGAATTTGCATAATGCAATTAAAAAGCTGGCGAACGACCTCTACAGCAAGGAAACTCATTTTCTCTTGGAGCTAGTCCAAAACGCAGAAGACAATGAGTATAGGACAGACGCACACTTAAGCTTCAGTCTTCTCAGATCCGACCCGACCAATACAGAAGGTTCAGTCGGAGCACTGCTCATCCAGAATAACGAAGTAGGGTTCGGAACCCATAACATTGAAGCAATATGTGCAGTTGGAGAGTCTACTAAAACCAAAGCAAGCGGTTATATAGGTGAAAAAGGTATAGGTTTCAAATCAGTTTTTAGAATAACCTCATCTCCCCACATCTATTCAGGAGGATACTGCATCAAATTACCCGAAAAGCTCGAAGGCATTGATCTTGGATACATTGTTCCTGAGTGGGTCGAACATGTACCCATTTGTATTGATAAAGAGCAGACAAGCATTATCCTTCCCCTGGACAAAAGTGATGAATTTGATTTTCAGAAAATAAGGGATATGATTTGTCAGTTCACTCCGGAAACAATTCTGTTTTTGAATAAAGTCACTAAGCTTTCTTTGTATGTTGAAGATGATTACACTTTAGATGTTGTAAAGAAGCAACTTGATCTTAGTGAAATTTCAATAACAGCTACTGGCAGTGATAGTGGCAAAGATATCTGTAACGCTACTTCGTATTTATTCTATGAAAAATCATATGCAAAACCTACAGATATCGATGTAAAGGAAAGGCAGTCTGTTAATCATAGTACGATATCGTTGGCTTTTCCCTTACATGATAACCCTGAGCCTGGGGCACTATATGCATATTTACCTGTGCTAGAAAATACTGGTTTCCCTTTCATAATAAACGCAGACTTGCTTTTAACCAGTTCAAGGGTGGAAGTACATCAGAACAACAAATGGAATCTATGGCTTAGAGACCAGATAGCATCCTTGATTATCTCAGCTATCACCAGTTTAGTTCACAGCGACAAATATAAATACAGGATGCTTAATTTTGTGCCACTTGCAGCAAACTATAATTTCCTTGTACCCATAATAGACCCAGTGATATCATCATTGAGTAATGCCTCTATTGTTGCTACAGAGCCAGATAAAAAACTATGTAAACCTGGAGAAGTGAGCACCTCAGTCACATTCCGAAGATTGTTGAACTTGAAAGGGTTTCCAAAGCCTCTAACATCATATCGCATAGTTAAAAATGAGCTTCAATCACAGACCCACAAAGCAGTTTGGGATTCCTTGGGCGTAGAGACTATCAAAAAAGAAACTGTTATCGAGTGTTTAAAAGACAGAAACTGGATAAAAAAACAGGATTTTCAATGGATTCTATTATGTTACGAATACCTTAGAAAGAGCAAATTTGAAAAAGGATCACTTCTGAAATGCCCTATCGTGCCAGCGAAGAAGAATAAAGGAGTTGCTTATACTTGTGACGACGATCAGCCAATATACTTCGAATGCACCCATGAGGATAAGAAAACACTCGCAAAAAGACCTTCCTGTGTGGACAAGAGCGTTTCGTTCATTGACACAAAATTCTTCGAACTAATCAAAGATGATTCCGAGCTTAAGGATTGGATGACCAAATATCTGGCGGTTTATCCTTTTTCTATTGGTAATCACTCTATTGATATTTTGAACTGGCTGATTGAAAAGCGTTTTTCCTTGTCTGATAAAGACCTTGTGTTAGTATCATCATTTATTGTTGAGAATAAGAATAAGGATACAACCTTAAAAGAGCTACCAGTTTTACTAAGTAATAGTGAGAGAGTGAATCTAGGTGAGATTATGGAGCAACCAGGTAAGCAGTTAGTTGTTCCCGTTAGTTATGATATTGAAACAGGTTGGCAAAATATATTCAGAAGCGCGTCTGATCGTGATCACCTTTTTGTACTATCTGATACATATCTTGAACTACCAAAAGAGATGATTAAGGTGCTGTTTGGTGCTTTAGGCGCTACTGAAAGCCCTATCTTAAAGGAAGAGCATCTCTCGTCAGTATGTATTGATTATGGGTTCTACTCGCATAGTGTAAAATCAGGATTCAAGTTAAGTGATAATGAGATCAATGAGATAA
Source organism: uncultured Candidatus Cloacimonadota bacterium (assembly GCA_964634275.1). GTDB lineage: Bacteria > Cloacimonadota > Cloacimonadia > Cloacimonadales > Cloacimonadaceae > CAZZCS01. The sequence continues at coordinate 21,372 of CAZWIS010000013.1, forward strand.
AAAGAGCAGCAAATAATTCCACAGGCAACATGAGATACATGGTAGAGTTAACAAGAAAGACCTCATTATCAATTGTATCGGAACCGCTAACTGAACAAATTCAGAAATCACTTGTGAAATGGTTGTCAGGGCTGGGCAAATATGCAGTAATTCACAGAACTTCTATTGAGGGACTCTTCCAATCAAAGGTCAGTTATTGGTATAGAAGAACCCAAAATAATGTTTTTGACTCCGACGTTTTAGTATATCTTAAGGACTCCAAATGGCTCAACACAACTATGGGATATTGCGTCCCTCAAGAGGCTTTCATAAAAGATATCAAAGTTTTGGAGATTCTTGCTGATTCTGTTCCATACGTTATTGATGAATTACCTGGCAATATACTTACTATGCTTGGAGTGAATTCAGATATAGGAACAGATTATCTAATCGAACTGCTTCTGCATCATTCTGAAATGGGCTCCGGTACGACGAGTTTTGCAGAAAAGGTATACATCACCTTGAGATCAAGATTTGACACTGGGAATAGCTGGACAACCAATCAACAAATATCTGTTCTTCAAAAAGGGAAAAGCATCCTAGTAGCAACAAGCGAGGACAGCAAGGTAAAGTGGGCTTATCCCTCAGAATGCATCTGGATGGACAGAAGCGATATGTTCGGTGATAAATTCATATATCTCAGCGCACTATATCCCAAGCTTAAAGACTTCTTTGTTTCACATCTTAAGGTGCATGAAGATGTAAGGGACGAACATTTCGGAAGACTTTGGCTCAATATCCAGGATATGCCAGGAGAAGACCACATCAAGATTGTTAAGACCATGAGCATGATTTATGAGCGAATCTGCGTAATTATTAAATCAGGTTTAACAAATCTAGATTGGTTGAAACAGCTAAAACAGAGTGCAAAGATTTACACAGAAAGTGGAGTTTTTGAGAAGCCAAACATAGTGTTTATTCCCAATGATGGCAAACTTAAAAAGCTGTTCGATAACTCTGTTGAGTTCACTTGGCTTCCAGAAAAGACAAGTTATAATCAATGGTCACGGCTGTTTGGTTTCTTTGGTGTTAGACAGCTAAAGCACTCTGTGACAGTAACACTTGATAACTCACATGCTGATGTAGAGGCTAAGAAAAATAGGTTTCTTACATTTCCGTGCAAATTGCTAATAGCAATGTGGTTAAAGGAAAAGAAAGAAGACTTGTACAAAAACCTTCTGGATACTGGAGTCATAGGAAACCTCATCGATACTAAGGAGTATTCAGCGGATGAGATAAAACTCACATACAAATTAGAAACTCATAGAATATCTGAGACTAGTGAGTGCTTTTGGGATTCCGAAGCAAGCAGCCTACTACTTACTCTAAAAGCCAATAAAAGGATTATTGCCGACTCAATCTCAAGAGAATTGTGTAACAATAGCTTTTGGGAAGAGCTAAAAAACTGGATTGAGTCAAAACTTGGCTACTCAAGTACTGAATTTCAAGCAGTTATTGTTGAGGAAAATTGGCAAATACCCGAAGAGCTAAAGCAATTTATGAGTAAGCAAGAGACCAAATCTGACAACTCGGATCATGAAGAATCATCGACTGAGGAAACCAGACGATCACATGATGAGGATATAACTGAAGAAGATGCAAATCCTCGAGATGATAAAAGCGATAGCGATAACGATGCTCCAAATGACAGGTCTGAGGAAGCCAGTAATACCTTTTCTTCTGATATTGAACAGCAGAGCTCTAAAAACCAAGGGTCAAACACACGAGAATCTTCAGGCCATAGGGCTGGGGACGGTTCAGAAAGCAAGACCAATTCAAGTGAAAGCTCTGACTTCGAAGAGGATAGTGAAGAAGAGACAGAACCTAAGCAAAGCTTTGCAGAAGAGCTGTTTTCTGGCTTTAATACTAAGGATCAACCGATTCAGGATGATGATTGGAATGAAGATGTTGGCTCCGACGATTCTCAAGGCCGCTACGAAAAAGAGTACGATAGGGCGAGTGATAAGCACTCAAACAACCGCGCTCAAACTGAAAGATACAGAGAAGTAAGAAGAAGAATACTAGATGGTCCTGATCCAGTAGTTAGAGAATATCTTTATAGATGGTATTCGGGGAAGTGCCAGATATGTGGAACAACGTTTTATCAAAAGAACGGGAGACCTTTCTTTATCTCGCATTTTTTGGTTCCCAGAAAGGTCTCTGATAGTGCGGATATGATAGGGAATTCAGTTTGTCTATGTGCCAACCACTTTGCTCAGATGGTCTATGGCAGGCGGAAAAGCCCTAATGTGTTAAAACAATTAGAGAGTATTGACCCAACAAGTGAGCACTTCGAATTGAGTTTTACAATAAATGGAGAAGAGCTTTCTATCAAGTACAATCAGAAACACGCTATAGCTCTTAAAGCGTTTTATGAATCAGCTAAAGAGAGTTCAGACAGTTTTGTATAGCATGAATTATGAGGTCACAATGTTGTTTGACAAATTGGTGACACAACCTGCCAAATTGGAGTCATGATTTGACAAATTATTGTCACTTATGACGGCCTGAGGATTCCGATGATTTGACAAAAGAGAGTCACAAACGAGGGCTTTTCAGCAGTTTTGTCAAGCGGGTGTCACGATTTGACATTTCTGGTGTCACTTTATAGGTGTCAAGCTGAAACAACGCGTCCAAGCCTTTGATTTCAAACCGGATGTTTCTCTTAAAAGCTTTGGTGTCAAGCTGAAACTACTCTTTCCCAGCCCGCACTAACGGCACGATGTTTCTCTTAAAAGCTTTGGTGTCAAGCTGAAACGATAGACGTCCATGTAATACGGCTCTGTGTATGTTTCTCTTAAAAGCTTTGGTGTCAAGCTGAAACATTGAGTAATGGCTTCATGCAGCCAGTTAAATGTTTCTCTTAAAAGCTTTGGTGTCAAGCTGAAACGGATTTGCCAAGCCACATCCGCATTTACACGATGTTTCTCTTAAAAGCTTTGGTGTCAAGCTGAAACAGTGAAATACTTGTCGCTATTTAGCGGAATATGTTTCTCTTAAAAGCTTTGGTGTCAAGCTGAAACTATAACAAAGCAATCGATATGAATAAACGGATGTTTCTCTTAAAAGCTTTGGTGTCAAGCTGAAACGAAGCATCGTCAATCAAGCCCTGCAATAGGATGTTTCTCTTAAAAGCTTTGGTGTCAAGCTGAAACATATTGACAAGTGTAAGAGCAGCTCTAACGATGTTTCTCTTAAAAGCTTTGGTGTCAAGCTGAAACCGACTGTTGTGTCCTCCAGCTGAAGCTCTCATGTTTCTCTTAAAAGCTTTGGTGTCAAGCTGAAACAGCAAATAGCGCATCGATTTCTCGTTGTGAATGTTTCTCTTAAAAGCTTTGGTGTCAAGCTGAAACTAGCGCATAGCCACAAAAGACTTGTTGAACATGTTTCTCTTACAAGCTTTGGTGTCAAGCTGAAACCTGCCTCACAACTACAGAGGTGAAGCAGCCATGTTTCTCTTAAAAGCTTTGGTGTCAAGCTGAAACAAGCAATATTCATCATCTTCCGGGGCATCTCGATAGCTCCTCGGTAAAAGTTTACATAGCGCGTTGCCTTATACTTCAATCATGCGATGGTCTTACCAGCCAATGCGCCAAAGACCAAAATCAGGAAAGACCACACTACTATTTTCTGAATGGCTCCTACTTGTAAGCCTTAATCAAGCGTTAATCAAGCCTTAACTTTTAAGGCTTGATTAAGGCTTGATAAAGAAGTGATAAACGCTCTGCTCCAAGGGAGAAAAAGCTCAGCGCATTTTTAGCATGCCAAATTTCGCTTGACTATTATCAAATACTACATAAGAGGGCATTCTATGATATTATCTGTATCAGAGTTACACTCAAAAAGCCGCCGGGCTGCTCACAGCGGTGATTGAAAATAATATACCCAAAACCTTTTGAGAGCAGGTTTAGCCGATTTGACATTACAAGGAGAAGATATGCAAACAACAAAAGACGCGCTCAACAAACTCATCGAAAAAGAGGCAAAAATCCAAAAGATGGGTGGCGAAGCAGCGGTTCAGAAGCAGCATGACGGAGGCAAGCTCTCTGCTCGTGAAAGAATCGATCTGCTCTTTGATGCCGGGACTTTTCGTGAACTTGATATGTTTGTCCAGCACCGTTGCGACAATTTTGGCATGGAAAAGATAGAGATTCCTTCCGATGGAGTCATTACAGGTCATGGCTTGATCGATGGACGTCCTGCCTTTGCCTTTTCCCAGGATTTCACCTCCCGCGGGGGCAGCCTGGGAGAGATGCATGCGGCAAAGATCTGCAAAGTGATGGACATGGCGCTCAAATCCGGTGTGCCTTTGATCGGGATCAACGATTCCGGAGGAGCCCGAATCCAGGAAGGCGTAGATGCCCTACGTGGTTATGGCGATATCTTTTTCCGCAATTCACGTGCCAGCGGAGTGATTCCCCAGATTACGGCAATCATGGGACCCTGTGCGGGCGGAGCGGTTTACTCTCCTGCGATGACGGATTTTGTCTTTATGGTAAAAAACACCAGCTTTATGTTTATCACCGGTCCGGATGTAATCCGTGCAGTAACCGGAGAAGAGACTACTCAGGAAGAGCTGGGCGGAGCGATTTCTCACAATACCAAGAGCGGAAATGCGCATTTTGCCTGTGAAAACGATGCCGATGCCATCGAACAGATAAAGAAGCTTTTGAGCTATCTGCCAGCTAACAACATGGAAGATCCTCCCCGGATTGATACCGGAGATGATCCCTGGAGGCTGTGTCCCGATCTTGATACAATTATTCCGGACAATCCCAGAATGAGCTATGACATGCGGGATGTGATCCATAATATCGTTGATAACGGTGAATTCTTTGAGCCGCACGAGCTTTATGCCCAGAACATTTTGATCGGATTTTCCCGGCTTAATGGCAGGGTGGTGGGGATTATCGCAAACCAGCCATCCGTATTGGCTGGATGCCTGGATATAGATGCCAGCGACAAAGCTTCCCGCTTCATCCGTTTTTGTGATTCCTTCAATATCCCTCTTTTGACGATGGTGGACGTTCCGGGTTACCTTCCGGGAACACATCAGGAATGGAATGGGATCATCCGTCATGGCGCAAAGCTCCTGTGGTGCTATTCCGAAGCCACGGTTCCAAAGCTGACGGTCGTTACCCGCAAAAACTATGGCGGTTCTTATATTGCCATGAGTTCCAGACACCTGGGTGCTGATATGGTATTTGCCTGGCCCAGTTCCGAGATAGCCGTTATGGGTGCTCAGGGAGCGGCAAACATCATCTTCCGCAAGGAAATCAGTGCCGCCGAAGACAAGGATGCCAAAAGGGCAGAGATGATCAATATCTACGAAGAACGCTTCAACAATCCTTATGCTGCGGCTTCCAGAGGCTACGTCGATGCTGTGATCCGTCCTTCCGAAACCAGGAAGAGATTGATCGATGCCCTCGAAATCCTCAGCACCAAGAGTGAAAGCCTTCCTCCCAAAAAACATGGAAACATCCCAGTATAAAGAGGTAAGCGTGGATAAGAATAAAAAGATGATAGCTGCCATATCGGGAGTGATAGCTCTGATGAATAGTGAACAAAGCAGTAGCTTTACCAATCCCAAACCGGCAAATATACCCAGTCCCTGGTCTGCCTATGGCAGGACGCAAACCATGCAATACAGGGATATAACCCAACGCAGAATAATCAAAAGAAGCAGATAAAAGGAGATCGAAATGGATAAACACGGCATATTGGAAATGACGACAATGCAATATGAGCCAGAGCGTCCAGCCGCAGCTAATCCGATCAAGATACAGGATTTGAGCTTTAGAGACGGCCACCAATCACTTTTTGCCACACGTGGCAGGACAGAAGATATGGTTCCGGTGGCAGAAATGATGGACGAAGTAGGTTTTTACTCCATGGAAGTATGGGGCGGAGCTACCTTTGACACGATGCACCGTTACTTGGGTGAAGATCCCTGGGATCGGATCCGCATCCTGAAAAAATACATCAAAAAGACGCCATTTTCCATGCTTCTCCGTGGCCAAAACCTCGTAGGATACCAGAACTATGCCGACGACGTCGTGGAAGCATTTGTCCAGCGCGCCTCGGATAATGGCATCGATATCTTCCGGGTGTTTGATGCACTCAACGATTTCCGCAATTTTGAGACCGCCGTCAAGATCATCAAGAAAAACGGCAGACATTTCCAGGGGACTATTTGCTATTCCCTTACGGAACAGAGGATGGGCGGAGATATCTATAATACAGATTATTATGTGGGAAAAGCCCGTCAGCTCGAAGCCATGGGTGCCGATTCGATCTGCATCAAAGATATGGCTGGATTGGTAGCTCCCTATGATGCCTACAACCTGGTACGTGCCCTCAAAACAGCGGTAAAAGTACCTATCCACCTGCATACACACTTTACCTCCGGAATGGGTGACCTGGCACTGCTAAAGGCTGTCGAAGCCGGAGTCGATATCATCGATACATGTATGGCTCCCTATGCCTATCGCACCTCCCACTCGGCAGTAGAGCCTTTGGTGATCTCTCTTTTGGGTACAAACCGCGATACTGGCTTTGATATCAAATTGCTGAATCAAATCGGCAAAGAGATGGAGAAAGTAATCCCAAAATATCTGCAATTTGCCGATAACACGAAGTTCTCCATTATCGATACCGACGTAATAATTCACCAGACCCCGGGTGGCATGCTTTCAAATCTGGTAAACCAGCTCCGGCAGATGGATGCGCTGGATCGTTTGGATGACGTGTTTGCAGAAATTCCAAAAGTGAGAAAAGAACTGGGGCAGATCCCGCTCGTAACTCCTACCAGCCAGATTGTTGGTATTCAAGCGGTGAATAATGCCCTCTTTGACAAAACCGATGGTGAATATGCGAGAATTACAGAACAGGTAAAAGACCTGTGTTATGGTTTGTATGGCAAGACTACCCTCCCGATCGATCCGGAAGTCCAAAAGAAAGCACTGGTCGGATATCCCAGAGGTGAAAAGCCGATCACCTGCCGTCCCGGAGACGTAATCGAACCTGCCATGCCAAAGCTTCATGAAGAAGTCAAAGACCTGGCAAAAGATCTCGATGACGAACTGATTGTAGCATTATACAACCTTACCGGCAAGAAATTCCTCAAAATCAAATATGGCATGGAGCCAATGCCCGAAGATATGAAACCCGTTTCCATGAACGAAATACAGGCAATGAACGACCTGGTCGCAAAAGCCAAAGCCGGTAAGCTGGTGGAAAAATCCGATAAGGAAGTTCCTGCCAAACCGGAAGGGTTACGCCAGTTTGATGTCTTTGTCGATGAGGACTATTACCTGGTGGAAGTCAGCGAAAAAGGTGGAACCCCCAGAATCGTAAGCCACAGTCCTGCTCCTGTTTCCGCCAGCCCAAAACCATCCTCAGTTCCTACTCCAAAGCCTGCCCCGGCTCCGGCTCCAAAAAGCGAACCGGCTCCTGCCCCTGTCACTGTAACAGGAGATGGAACTCCGATCGCTGCTCCGATGCCGGGAATGCTGGTAAAATATGAAAAACAAGTGGGTGACAGCATCAACGTAGGCGAGACGGTTCTCGTCCTCGAAGCGATGAAAATGTACAACAACATCCCATGCCCCGTCAAAGGTATAATAGCATCCCTGCCATTGAATGCAGGAGATACAGTCAGCAAAGGCCAGATACTTGCACTCATAAAACCAGAATAAGAGGGAAGAACCATGCAGACAAAAAGCCAGATTATGGACAAAGCCCAGATGGAACGAAGCGTTCATCGTATGGCACACGAGATTATCGAACAGAATCGTGGAGTGGAGAAGATCCGCATTGTAGGAATTCGCAGCCGGGGTGTACCACTGGCAGAAAGACTCTCGAACTATCTGAAAATGATCGAAAATCAGGAAGTACCGGTAGGGATACTCGATATCACTCTGTATCGGGACGATCTGTCCACAATTTCGCATCAGCCCGTGATCAAAGGTTCGCAGCTCGATTTTGACATCGAAGATGCGGTGATCATATTGGCAGACGATGTGCTCTATACTGGAAGAACAGTAAGGGCAGCAATTGATGCCTTGCTTGATTTTGGCCGCCCAAAACAAATTCAGCTGGCGGTTCTGATTGATCGCGGACACCGCGAACTTCCGATCAAAGCGGATTACGTGGGCAAAAACGTGCCTACTTCCAAAGAAGAAATTATCAAAGTAGCATTTGAGGAAACGGATGGTGAAGACTCCGTCAAAATCGTTCTGGTCTAAGTATCATGAGCGCTGGCTGCAAACCAGATCTCTGGTCTGCATTGGTCTGGATTCCGATCTGCAGCTGCTTCCTCCGGTTTGCCAAAAAGCCAAAAACCCGATAGCGGATTTTAACTTCCGGATAGTAGATGCCACGATAGAGACAGCCGCCTGCTACAAATCCAATCTTGCTTTTTACCTGAAGGATGGGTTGCGGGGGTTGGAAGCTCTCTACCAGACATTGGAATATATCCCGGAAGAGGTACCTGTAATAATCGATTGCAAGGTGGGAGATATCGGTAATACGATGGATGCCTATGTGTCTTCGTTTTTTGATAGCCTTTGTGCCGATGCAATCACGATTAACCCGCTGATGGGAAAGGATGTGATAAGCTCGCTGCTCAAAAACCCAATAGCTTTTGCCTTTGTGCTGAACCTCACTTCCAATCCATCTGCTGCGGACTTTTTGGCGCGAGATAACCTGTGCTCCAGGATATCCGAACTGATTATGCAATACCCAAAGGAGAGGTTGGGAGCGGTCGTGGGAGCTACACAGACGAGTGAACTGGCAAGGATGAGAGAGCTGTTACCCGATAGGCTATTTTTGATCCCGGGAATAGGAGCCCAGGGGGGTGATCTGGAAATGGTGATCAAACACTCCATCGTAGATAGATCCGAACCTCATATTTTGATCAATTCCTCCCGTGGGATAATCTTCAAGGACAATAGTGACAGATTTGCCGAATATGCCAAATCCGAGGCAATCAAACTAAAGGACAGTATCCTTCACTTGCTGGATTCCTGATCTATCCCTGCCATAATCAAAGACTTGGAAATTCGGTTTGACAAAAACCGCTTGATGCTGACTATGGTAAAAAAAGTGTAAAGTAATTGGAGATATAGATGGAGAATAGGATTTATGAATACGTGACGGTATTCATAATGTCGTGGCTATTTGTTTATGGGCTGACCCCCTTGATGATTAAGCTGGCAAGAAAGATCAATTTCGTTGATAAACCAGAGGCGCGTAAGATGCACCTCAAATCCGTTCCCCTGATGGGTGGCTTAAGTGTTTTTATCGGGTTTTTTAGCCTTTGTATATATGATGTGGCAATCTCCCCTGGACGCTATTTTGATGCGGGAATCCTGGGCTATCTGGGAGGCTCCGTACTGATCGTTTTGATCGGACTGATCGACGATAAGTATGGCATGCGTCCTTTGGTCAAGCTGATTGGCCAGATAGTAGTAAGCCTGGTCTTTATTCTCACAAACTATAAATTGAGCGAGCTCTTTATGATGTTTGGCTCGGCATTTATCACACTTCCTCTGCTGGTGTTGTGGATGGTTGGCTTGATGAACGCTCTGAACTTCCTGGATAACATGGATGGCATCATCAGCGGTATGGCAGGTATTTTGGGGCTGGGCTTCTTTGCCTTTAGCCTGATCAATACCAGTGCCAATGTCGAAGCTATGGCTTTGATCGGATTGATCTCTCTCAGCTTTGCCGGCTCTACTTTTGGTTTTTTGCCTTACAACTTCAATCCTGCCAGGATCTTTTTGGGAGATGCAGGATCGATGTTTATCGGATACTTCCTGTCTTCTATGGGGATTCTGATGGCTCAATATGCCGGTAACTTCAAGAACGACAAGATGTTTTATCTGATGCCCGTATTACTATTGAGCTATGCCATTTTTGATATTTCGCTTGTCAGCTACACTCGCAAACGTGATGGCAGGCACGTAATGCAAGGCGGAAAAGATCACTCCACACATAGGATCAATAATGTCCTCAAATCCATCAAAGTCACTGCCGTAATCATATATTCCATCAATCTTTTGATAGTCCTGACCACCATTATTGTTTTCAGAATTGGCTCCCGGGAATTACTGATCATCACGACAATCCTATTTGCCTCGATTTTCCTGATCTTTGGTAGAAAGCTCGATCAGATTCCAGTCGTGATCCCGGATAATCAATTGAAGAAACACAAGGAGGAATGATGAAGTTTGAAGTGTTGGGTTCCAGCCCCGGATTACCTACTCTGCCCAAGCATCTGTCGTCAGTTTACGTAGAGGTACAGGACAGAAACATCCTCTTTGATTGTGGTGATGGAACCTACCGCAGGGTACTGGAAAAGGGCTTGAGTGGTGATCACCTGGATGCGATCGTGATCAGCCATTACCATCCGGATCATGTATGCGGATTGTATATGGTGCTCCAGATGCTGTACCTGGAGCGCAGGATAAAACCTCTGCTGCTATTCCTACCCGAACGTTTGGAAGAATTCGTCCAGACCATGTATATGTTTTATACTTTCCACCAAAAGTTTCATTTCGAGCTCAAGATCTATCCGATGGACGAGATTGGGAAGCATCTTCCCATGATAGAATCGGCTATGACGGATCATCTGATTGGATACAAACCACTGATCACATCTTTGGATCTGCCAAACACGATGAAAAGCTATTCCTTCAAAATTACCGATGAATCCGGTATCCTGGTTTATAGCTCCGATCTGGAAGCTGTCGATAGCATCATACCATTGCTTGATGGCTGCCACACTATTATTCTGGATGCGATTCATCCTGATGCCCAATCCATCCTGAAGCTGCAACAATATAATGGCTTCCGCATATTACTCAATCATGGCATATCAGACGATCTGGCAAAGTGGCTAAAGGAAAATGAAGACTCCCGTTTTGAATTTGTCTGCGAAGATATGGTTTATACCATTTAGGGCTTAGGAGCTTCCACATTTTGAAACACATAATCCCCGGCATACTTCTATTTGTTTTGATCCTCAGCGGATGCGAAATAAATAATCTGAAACATGCGGAAGATCTATACCGAAACCGCCGTTTTGCAGGAGCCATCGAAGCCTTGGACGAATACATCCGTGAAGGTGAGAATGGCGCAATGGTGACGCGGGCAGAATTGATCCGTTCTGATAGCTATTACGAGCTGGGATTGATCGCCGTGCAAAGACAAAACCTTCCGATGGCAATTCAAATGTTTAAGCTTTCAAATTCCGTGCCGGCGGATGAACAACTCGCCATCATATACCGAGACCTGGCAAATCGGGCTACCGAAACCGGTGATATTGCAAATCAGGTCTTGTATATCAACAACCTTATCCGTGAGATCCCCACATCTGTATTTGTCCCCGAAATGCTGTATCGCAGGATCAGTATTAAAATCGATGTGTATAACGACAGAGATTCTGCCTGGCAGGATTATATGTATATCTACGATATGTATCAAAACAACTCCTACGAACTCCAAGCCAGAAATCTGATTCGTCAGTTTATCTCTTATAGGGCAGATTATGCCATAGCTTTGATGGAGCAGGAATACTTCTTTGATTCTCTCAGCATACTCTTTGAACTGGCACGGTACCCCGTAATGGATTTTAAGTATATAAACCGCTTGATAGCAGACAACTATCAGGCTCAAGCGGAAATGCATATAATAGATCAGGACTATATTGCTGCGGATCACAACTTCAGGATCGCAATCCAGTATTATCCGGAGAAAAAGCCGGAAATAGACAGGCGTCTAAATGCTATTGCTTCCATGTTTATCGAGAAAGGCAACAGCCTGCTCGAAGCACGTGATTTTGAGAATGCGCTCATCCATTATCAAAAGATATTCGATATCATCCCGGATCACGTACCTGCTTTGAACGCAATCAACAACCTCTTTAGAATCAGGGAAAATATCCAGCGCGCCTTACAGCTCTTTGCGGAAGCTGAACGACTGGATGTATCCGGGAAATACAGCGATGCCCTCAAGCTCTATCAGGAGGCTTTCCAACTGGATGCAAAACCAGAATACCGGACAAAGATCAATCAGATGCAAAACCTGATCGAAGCTACCCGCAATCCCTCTGCTTTTGCCCAAAGAATCGTAACTGAATACAAAAATGGGATTCTCCCACGCAAGATCGAGAACCTCAAAGCCGTGCTGCGTACCAAATACAAAGCTAATGAAATTCGTGATTCAGGATGGAAAATCCTGCTTTCGACCGGACAACATAAATACGAAGTCCGATATGATATCCTGACACCACAGGAAACATACTTTTATATCTGGCAGGTAAACCTCAAGGATAGAAACCTGGTGCCTTTGAACAAACAATCAGAACTCCTGATGCAGTAGGTAAATGTGAAAAAGATATTCGTTGGCTTGTTTCTGCTGATACTGGTTGCCTGTGCCTATGGACAAACCGGATTTGATATCCGTGCTTTTTCCGACAGCACAAAGTATGGCTGGAACAATTTGGAAGACCGGCTGAATTACCGAAACTATCTGGAAGCCAGACAAAAACTTCTCCACATATATGAAATGGATGCCCAATCCATCCGTTCAAACCTGATCAAGTCCGCTGTTATCCCGGGCTGGGGACAGTTTTCCACCCAAAGTGACCTTCGTGGACAGATCATCCTGGGTACTGAACTGACACTCATTGGTACGGCTCTCTACTTCTATGACAACTCCATGACCTATTATCGCAAGTATGAAACTGCCAGCCAAATAGACGAAATCGAAAGATACTACAAAAAAGCCCAAAGACCGTATCAATATTCGATGATATTCCTGGGGCTTGCTTCTGTGGTATGGGCATACAACCTGTTCGATGTAATCATCTCCACCGAGGAGTACAATGCCAGATTATGGAAGAATATCACAGACAATATGCTGGATCAATCTCTATATATTACGCCGAATGGCATTGAAGTAAGATTCTGAGGCTCTTAATATGAAAAAAGTCTTGTATCTGTTATGTTTGTTTCTTCTGATAGGTTGTGGCCTCAAGCGTAATAATCCATTGGATCCGCAGTTACATACAGACATTCTGGTACCGTCACAGGTTAGTGGTCTTATCGCTACTCCTTCCCCAGCGAACGTTCCCAATAAATACGTCAAGCTGGATTGGACTCCCAGTCCCATTCTCAATACAGACGGCTACTATATTTACCGTTCTTTGGGATATTCCGCTGCCTTTGCCAGGGTTGATACCGTTTATTCTGCTGCTGCATCCACTTATGATCACATAGAAGTAAGGCCTGGAGATTACTATTACAAAGTTTCCGGTTTTAAAGCTCTCAGCGGGGGCAGATTGGAAGGCAGGCTATCAACCTCTGTTTTTGTCCGAGTACCGAACTAAGGCTTCATACCCGCAAGGACGATGATTTATGCTCCCGGATGATCTCTCAAGAGAACTCAATCCAGAACAAATAAAGGTTGTGACCACTTCGGAAGGTCCCCTTCTGGTACTTGCCGGAGCCGGTAGCGGAAAAACCAAATCAATCATTTATCGTGCTGCATGGCTCTTGCACAAAGTCAAAGTAGCCCCATGGAACATCCTAATCGTCACTTTTACCAATAAAGCTGCCAAAGAACTGCAGGAAAGACTGGAAGCCCTCCTGCATTACTCCGTTCGCTCATTATGGGTGGGAACCTTTCATTCTTTATGCACCAGAATTCTGCGCTTTGAATCTGCTCACCTGCCCTTTAACTCCAATTTTTCGATATACGATGATGACGATCAGAAGTCTGTCCTGAAAAAGATCTACAAAGCCCATGGCTTTGACAACCAGAAGATACCAATAACCCGGGTAATGGGTACCATTGGCAAATACAAAAACAAACTGATGCTGCCAGAAGACCTGACCGACCAGAAAGAAGACATCGGAGCCTATGGAGACTATTATCGCAGCTTTCTCCAGATATATACGCTGTACCAGCAAACCTTGCTTCTCAATCAAGCCTTGGATTTTGATGATATTCTACTCTATACTGCCAGGCTTTTGAGAGCCAATGAAAGCGTACGGAAAAAGTATCAAGCCCAGTTTCGCTATATCATGATAGACGAATATCAGGACACAAATCATGCTCAGTTTCAGATCGTGTACCAGCTGGCTTGTGAGCATCGTAATATCTGCGTGGTGGGGGACGACGATCAGGCAATTTATAGCTGGAGAGGGGCTACTATTCGTAATATCCTGGAGTTTGAAAGGGATTATCAGGAAGTATGCTCTATCCGCCTGGAACAAAATTACCGCTCTACGACATCCATCCTGGAGCTGGCAAATGCGATTATCAAACAAAACCGCCGCCGGCACGAAAAACAGCTGTGGTCGGAGCTTGGAACCGGTGAGTTACCACAACTCATAGGCTATGAAGACGAGAACATAGAAGCGGAAAAAACCGCAAACATGGTTATTGATCTGCAAAAGAAAGGCTGTCCACTATCCGGTATGGCAGTCCTCTATCGCACAAATGCCCAGTCACGCGTACTCGAATATGCCTTTATGCAAAAGAAAATCCCATACACAATCGTAGGTTCCCTATACTTTTATCAACGAAAGGAAATCAAAGACCTTCTCGCATACCTCAAGGTGATATCCAATCCCGCAGACAACGAAAGCCTGCTCCGGATAATCAACGAACCTCCCAGAGGGATTGGGCAGACATCGCTAAACAAACTGATTGCCTATGCTTCAAAACTGCGCCTTAATATCTACCAGGCAATGAACTACGTGGAAGACAATTCAGAGCTCCAGTCCGCCGCAAAGCGTAAGATCGCAGATTTTTACAGCAAGCTTAACGGATGGAAGCTCCTTGCGGGGAAGTCAAGTGTCCTCGATGTGGTGAAAACCATCCTGGAAGAATTGAACTGGGTAGAGCTGTACCGTAATGGCAAAGATCCAAAAGACGTTGCCAGAGCAGAAAATCTGGTCGAATTCGTTACTGGTACCAGTGAGTTTTGCGAGCGTTTCATGCGTGAATATGACAGGCTTCCGATGCTTTCGGACTACCTCCCATACATAGCCCTGCAAACCGATCTCGACCAGCTGAGTGAAGGCTCGGATACCGTTCGAATGATGACTATGCACAATGCCAAGGGGTTGGAATTTGATACCGTCTTTATCGTTGGTCTGGAAAATGAGCTTTTACCACACAGGATGTCCATGGAAGACAGAGAAAGCATCGAAGAAGAACGAAGGCTGTTCTATGTCGCGGTCACACGCGCAAAAAAGATGCTCTATCTCAGCTATGCCAAGTTTCGCAGGCTATACGATACATATTATTACACCCAGATCAGCACCTTTATCCAAGAACTAGATCTTTCGCTGATCCACCGTCCGGACAACGATCCTACTCTGGTAACCGCCCCCCGCTCCAAATCACCCAAAAAGAACGTCATTACCGAAAGCAAGAAGTTCTACAAAATCGGGCAGACGGTCTATCACGAGGAATACGGCAAAGGCACTGTTCTAAGTGTGGATGGCAGTGGTGATTCTGCCAGGCTCACCATCTCCTTTGCAAACGGCAAACTTGCCAGAATAATAGGATCCTACGTCCAGACTGAGTTTGACAAATTATGAAGCTACTATACGACAAAATCCGCCGCAATCTTGATAACTGTGCTTTTATCAGAGCGTTTGACGAAGCCCAAAAAACTCCGGATATGCGACAATACCATCATCTGAACCATTCAGCCCAAGCTCTGATGAGTGTCCGTGCCTGGGAAAAGAGCGGTAAAAACCTATTGATTATCTCTCAGGACGACATTATTGCAGAGGATATCTGGGACGATCTATGTGTATTGATCGGCAAGGAGAAAGCTTGTTACCTGCCGGATTATGAAATCCTGCCTTATGAAGAGCGCTCGCCACACTACTCTATTCGGGCTGCCAGAATGGATACTTTGATCCGTACTTTGGATGACACGCCAAAGATATACAGCCTCTCGCTCCGTGCTTTGCTGCGATGGATAATCCCGCTCAAGAACCTCCAGTCTCATATCATAAAGCTCAGTACCGGTATGAGCTATCCTCCCGAGAAACTGATGGGAGAGCTGGTTCAGCTTGGCTATGAGATTGAATATCAGGTAGGAAAGATCTTTCAGGCAGCAAGACGTGGTGGCATCATAGATGTATATAGCCCTTCGTCTGCCAAACCCTGTAGAATCGAGTATTTTGGTGATGAGATTTTCTCGATCCGACACTTTTCACTTGGTAGCCAACGTTCCGAACCTGGTGATATCAAAGAAATAACCATCATTCCATCCCGTGAGCTTTGCCTCAACGATATTGATTCGGTATCTCCCCTGGCACGCAAAGCAAAGCGCAAAGGCTTTTTTGAGGGGATCGAAAACTATTACAGCCTCCTGGTGCCAAAACTCCAAACCTTTGCCGAATACTTTGATCCCGCTCAAGTTCAGATTGTCTGGAACAACTTCAATTACATCCTCGAAGAGTCTGAACAGATCATGGAACAAGCCCTTTTCCAATTTGAAAAACTGATAAAGAACAGCAGCGAGCAAAAAGTCCCCAGACCGGATAAGATGCTGGCAGATAGCGACTACATCATGCACCTTGTCCGCAAATTTCCATCTGTCTTTTTCTCGCACAGCGAGTTTGTCCTACCTTTTTCTGTAGAGAGTATTCCGGCTCCGATCTATCCACAAAAGGGTTTCGCCGGAGATCTTGTGAAGCTGAGTGAAGAACTCAACGCTCTGCGTAGAAACTCCTGTGACACCATCCTGCTGTTTGATAACGAGAGCCAAAGCAACCGAATGCAGCAGCTTTTGGATGATTATGACGTGCTCAGCGCTCACCATATCGGTGTCCTCCACAATGGGTTCAGCATCCCATCTGCCAAGCTTGCCATCTATACCGACCACGAGATTTTTAACCGCTACAAGCGCAAACGCTATACACCCCGCTATTCCGCAGGTGAACAGATTGTGGACTATACCAATCTCAAACCGGGAGATTACATAGTCCATATCGACCATGGGATAGGTGTATTTGAAGGACTGAAACTGATCCGTCTTGAGGGACAGGACATCGAGTGTCTCTGTTTACGTTATGCAGACGAGGACAAGGTGTACGTTCCTACTTTTCAGCTTCAACTGATCTCAAAATACGTAGCCGAAGAAGGAGCCCTGCCCACATTGCACAAGCTTGGATCCGTCAAATGGCACAACACCAAACGCAAGGCAAAAGAGCAAATCGAGCTGGTGGCGGCAGATATCATCAAGCTGTATGCCGAACGTTCAAAGCGCATGGGTGTGGCTCATCAGGCAGATCATGCCTGGCAAAAAGAACTCGAAGCCTCATTTATCTATGAAGATACTCCCGACCAGGTAA
This sequence comes from uncultured Candidatus Cloacimonadota bacterium, assembly GCA_964634275.1. Classification (GTDB taxonomy): domain Bacteria; phylum Cloacimonadota; class Cloacimonadia; order Cloacimonadales; family Cloacimonadaceae; genus CAZZCS01. The sequence goes on from CAZWIS010000013.1 coordinate 38,798, forward strand.
AAGCAGCACAAGAGATCAAAGAAGATATGGAACTCCCGGCTCCGATGGAAAGATTGCTCTGTGGCGATGTGGGTTTTGGCAAAACGGAAGTGGCAATTCGAGCTGCTTTCAAAGCAGTAATGTCCGGCTATCAGGTAGCTGTTTTGGTCCCAACAACACTCTTGGCGGAGCAACATTACAGAGTATTCAAAGAAAGACTGGCACAGTACCCTGTCCGGATTGCAATGTTCAGCAGATTCAGGACTTCAGCCCAGATATCAAAAGACCTCTCTGGATTGGCTCTTGGGCAGATCGATATCGCTATCGGCACACATCGGATCATCTCAAAGGATGTCCGTTTCGAGCAGCTGGGATTATTAATCATCGATGAGGAACACAGGTTTGGGGTTCGTCACAAAGAACGCCTCCGAAACCTGCAATCCAATGTCGATACCCTATATATGTCTGCCACTCCAATTCCCAGAACCCTCAATATGGCATTGGCAAAGCTAAAAGAAATATCTCTGATGCAGACTTCTCCCAAGGAAAGGCTGCCCATCAGGACGATCATTACCCCGCGTGATATCGAAGTCATCAAAGATGCCATTCGCCGGGAAATAGATCGTGGAGGCCAGGTATTCTTTCTTCACAATCGAGTTCAAACTATTGAAACGGTCGCAACAGAGCTACGAGAAGCGATGCCAAACATCCGCTTTGGAATCGGCCATGCCCAGCTTTCCGAACATCAGCTGGAAAAGGTAATGGACGATTTTGTCGATCATGAATACGATGTATTGATTTCTACTACCATCATCGAAAATGGAATCGATATACCAAATGCAAATACAATAATAGTCGATCGGGCTGATACCTTTGGATTGGCACAGCTCTATCAGATCCGCGGCAGAGTGGGACGCAGTAACAGGCGCGCCTATGCATATCTGTTGATCCCCAATGCCACGACCCAGGATGCACGTCACCGTTTGGATGCACTGACCCAATATGACTATTTGGGTGCAGGTTTTCAGGTTGCTTTGCGTGATCTGGAAATTCGCGGGGCAGGAACTATTTTGGGGATCAAACAAAGCGGAGTAATCCAATCCATAGGCTTCAATTATTACAACCACCTCCTGGACAAGGCTATCGAATCCATCACCAAAGAGCAACCGGAGCTATTTTCCGAGGACGAGCAACCAGATACCAGACACAAGCTTCGCACTGAAGTCGATCTCTACTTCCCTCCGGATTATATCAGCGACGATGAAGAACGCCTGCGTATCTATCGCAGACTCAACGAAATTGAGTCCACTCTGGAAATTGCTGAATTTGAAACAGAACTACAGGATAGATTTGGCAAAATTCCCGACAAGGCAAAATGGCTATTGCTATACTTCCACCTCAATATTCTGACCAAAATGCACAATATCCAGAATTGCCAGGTACGAAACGGTGGTATGATCCTCGAATTTGATCCCAAACGTCTTCCCTCTCAGAAGATCATTCTTGGATTGTGTTCCCAGCTCAAACAGCCCTTCCGCATTGATGGAACCAAAGGTATCAAAGTCCATATAGAACTCAGTAAACACGGAGAAATCAGCTATCTGGATCAGTTCCAGATGGCGATCAATATCCTGGAAATGATGCCTGTAGCCGATAGCTGATCTGCCAGACAGAATCTAAAAAGACAGATCGATCAATCGGGAAAACCATTGAATTATCGGGGCATGGGGCAGCACTCCATCCATAAAGAGTGGCAGCTGGGTATAGATAACTGTTTTTGGGCACTCAAATCGGCAGAAAACACACCGATTTACATCGTTGAATTATCGGGGCATGGGGCAGCGCCCCATACAAAAAGGGCGGTGGGTGGGTATAGATAACTATTTTTATGCACTCAAATCGGCTGAAAACACACCGATTTGTTATACCGGAAGATACGTTCAACGGTCTTTCTAATCTCCCAAGTTTATCCCTATTCCCCTGGCTGTTTTTATGAGATCAGAATTTATATCGATGAGATTGTATTCTTTGATGACATCCTGGATCGGAACACCTACGATATCCGGATGACGATAGGAAACCATGTGTCCCCATTTTTGCTGCATTGCCAGCTCAAACGCCTTCACGCCAAATTGCGAGGCAAGTACACGGTCAAAGGAATTTGGCCTTCCTCCACGTTGTAAATGTCCCAAAATCGTTTCGCGGATCTCGATCTGGCAGCCCGCTTCCTTCAATTCCTGAGAAAGACGCAGTCCTGCTCCTCCCAGCTTGATCTTCATTGCGCCAGGTACGTCACTTTCGCTATAATACATATCTCCGCTGATGGGTTTTGCACCTTCGGCTATCACGATAATGGCAAATCCCCTGCCCATTACAATCCTCGAATTGATCGATGCCATGACTTTGCTAATATCATAGGGGATTTCCGGAATCAAACACACTTCCGCACCTCCGGCAATCGCGGCATGCAAAGCAATCCAACCGGCATAGCGTCCCATCACTTCCAGGATCAATATTCGATGATGGCTGGCTGCTGTGGTTACCAGTTTATCCACCGCATCCGTAGCCACATCAACTGCTGTCTGGAATCCAAAAGTAAAATCCGTATCGGAAAGATCGTTGTCGATTGTCTTTGGCACCCCGATGATCGGACAGCCCTTCTCAAACAATGCCTGAGATATCCTTTGTGAACCGTCTCCACCGATGTTTACGACTGCTTCAATATTCTGATAGCGCAGCCTGTCGATCAAATCCTGAGACCTGTCTATCGTACTCCAGGAACCATCACTGTTTTTTACCGGCCAGGCAAAGGGTCCACCCTTGTTTGTGGTACCTATTATCGTTCCACCATTGACATGGATGCCCGAAACCTTTTCCTCCGTAAGCTCAATAATATGCATCGGATCACGCAATACACCGTCAAAGGCATCTATCGAACCCAATACTTCCCAGTCATTTTCCTTCGCTGCTCTTTTTACAATAGCCCGGATCACAGCATTCAAGCCCGGACAATCTCCCCCACCGGTTGCGATTAATAATCTTTTTTTCATCGTTTGTCCCCTCAGCCATTTTTTTTATCAGACTGCAAAACATAGATTTCTGTCAAGCGAATCTTGGTTTGCGATGTACTTGTCGGCATAGCAACAGCTTCATAAAGAGCTTCGCTTAATTGGTAAACCACCAAAAACGCGAAAACACACGAAAAGAAGAATAATATGGGAAGGATCTTATCCTCTTCTGCATCATGAGCTTGGAACACCTGTTTCAACTGGTCGGCATACCGGATTCATCCGGTTTTTTTAGCGCATTGATGGAGGGAAATTCTGAGTCCATATTGGGATTTTAGCATTGACAGATATCTCAGATTGATAACCTTGATTATGTGTTCAATTTGTGGATAGAAATGGATCGTCGAGACTACATGTCTTGCCGGTGAAGGAAAAAATGGCACTAAAGAAAAGTGAGCCCGGCAGAGGGTTCCCGGGTGATGAGCAAGGTGAGCGGAGTCAGCAAAGCCAAAAGCGCCAGCCAGACTGTTTATAACCCTCTGCGGTTCAGGCTCGCTGCTCATTAAAGCGGCCTCAGTGGCATTTTTGGGGGCGAACCGCAGTTCGCCCCTACGGAGCTTTTATGACGATTATACGAAGCGAATACTCGCATATTCTGTATCATTTATTCACTACTCAAGCAATACAGATTCAAATAAATGAAGTTATGGGAGCAACGATCAACCAGTTGACAAATCGTGACCTATTGTCATTTAGGGTACCAGTATCAAAGAAACTAATTAAGACTAATGCAATTTCTATGGTATTAACCGACATCGACTCCCTAATAACATCTCTCGCAAAGCTGATTGAGAAGAAGAAACTCATCAAGCAAGTGGTGATGCAGGAAATACTCACCAGAAGGATCAGGCTGATATGAGTAACATCGTAGGGGCGAACTGCGGTTCGCCCGATTGTCTTGTTGCGAACCGTAGTTCGCCCGAAAACACCAGCACCCAAGACAAGCAAACACAATCAAAACCCAATCGTAAAAACATACGATTGAAGGGTTATGACTACTCGTTGATAGGTGCATACTTTATAACCATTTGCTGTCACGAAAAGCAGCACCTATTTGGCAGGATCAGAGGTGGAGAAACTCATCTCAATAGCTATGGTAGGATCGTACAGGATGAATGGCTTAGAACACAGACCATGCGCAAGAATATTGTTCTGGATGCTTATGTGATAATGCCAAATCACTTTCATGGTATTTTGATTATTCATAACGATATTATCGGATCGCGGCTCGAAGGCGAACCGCAGTTCGCTACAAGACAATCGGGCGAACCGCGGTTCGCCCCTACGGTGGGTGATGTGATGAAGGGGTTTAAACAGGCAGTTACGATGCGGATGCGGGCAATAGGTTTTGAAGGTAAAGTGTGGCAACGTGGGTATTATGACCATATCATCAGGAACATTCATGATTATGAAACCACAGTGGAATACATACTAAGCAATCCATCCAGATGGACCGTAGGGGCGAACTGCGGTTCGCCCGAGGTATCAGGTTGATATGAGATTAAAGCAAAGTATAGCAAGAGATAATAATTGTCCCCACTTGTGGAGACAATTCAAAGGAGAGACCATGACTAAGCCCGGTGCCATCGAAAGAATTATCCAAACCAGGATTATCAAGCTCTTTCATGAGAAGCTTGGCTGTGAGTATCTTGGCAACCGGCAGGTACGCAAACCGGAAAGCACCCAAAGATATAGCCCCAAGCTCGACACTCCGGCAAAACGAGCTTTCTATGACAATCTGGGCAGTGATGAAGGGCTTGCTGTATCCTTGGATGAGATCATCCGCAAGACCAAGAAAGCTGATTGGCGGGGAGACCTGATCAAGGAGAGGGAAGTGAAACGGGCTATCCGCAGCCTGGTTAGCGATCCAGACCAGGTCGAGAAGATCTTTGAACTGGCGAAGAACCAGCAGGAGTATTGATGCCCAAACCACAATCGAACTGCGGTTCACCCACAAATCAAACCCCATCCGTAGGTGCGAACGGTGGTTCGCCCGCAACAACAATCACCGTAGGTGACTACAAGATCGATGTGGTACGCAAGAGCATCAAAAACCTGCATCTATCGGTCTATCCACCCACCGGGAGAATCAGGATCGCCGTTCCCAAGCAGATGGATGATGAGAGCATCCGCTTGCACGTCGTTTCCAAACTTGGCTGGATCAAAAAGCACGTCGCCAGATTCGAGCAGGTAGAGCGCCTTTCCCATCGTGAATACATCACAGGTGAAAGTCACTATCTGGAGGGTAAACGCTATCTGCTGAATGTGATTCAGGACTCCAGCATCAACCGGATCTGCTTAAGAGGTGGCGCATACATCGATCTCTACGAAAAGTCCGGAACCCCTATCTGGCATCGTCCTCTGATGCTGCAGGAGTGGTATCGTGCCAGACTCAAAGTCCGTATCGAACCGCTTATCATCAAGTGGCAAGAGACTATCGGAGTACAAATCAACGAGTGGGCGATCAAACAGATGAAAACCAAATGGGGCACCTGCAACATCCTTGCCAAGCGTATCTGGATCAACCTGGAACTGGCAAAGAAGCCTGAAGACTGCCTGGAATACATCATCGTCCACGAGTTGCTACACCTCTTAGAAAAACACCACAACGACCATTTCAAAGCCCTGATGGATAAATACCTCCCCGACTGGAGAGTCAGGAAGGACACCTTGAATAGATTCCCACTCAGCCATCAGGAGTGGGAGTATTAACAAAACAGATTGATAAAAGGAATTGGATATGCTTAACTTATTATTTGATGGAGTTATAATCGCTGGCCTAGTTGGACTTTTCTATTTAGTTTACAGACTTCATAAAAACTCTTCAGAGTTATCTTCCACCATGAACTCGCAGGTTGAACAGACGCTGAATACAGAGCACCAACTTGCGGTCATTCATAATATGTTGACACCCATAGAAATATTTAATGACGACTTTGATAGTCCTATTCCTGGAAGCAGCCTGGTAGAGATGTCATTCCAGGATTTCTTCAGCATCTCTGACTCGTCAGTACACAAGGCTATCGAAATGCGAAATGCGGAAAGAATGGTCGCTAAGATATTGAGATATGCTGGATATACAGATTTTGTGAGTCATGGATGGCAGATAATAAAATCGATCCAACATGTTACCCAGCAAAACAAATATGTAGTAGAATTTACTAAGGAAGCAATAACAAAACTGGACATCGGAGCTCTGGAACTAGTTCCCAGTAAGTCTACGGGATTTTTCAAAGCTATGCTACGAGATGCAACAACCAAAAAATTCACCAATATTGCTGACATAGTTGCAAAAACCAAATCCAATGATCAAATTGCCAGGGAAATTTTATCAAATGCTTCTACAGGGATTATTGCCATTGCACATATAATCTCTAACTATGATATGAGTAAAAAACTGGTTGCTATAGGTAGGCAGTTAGACTACTTAATGGAAGGAAGAATGATAGACAAAGTGGCAAGACTACAGGCCAATTTTCATCATTTACAGCATATCCTAAAACTCGATAATAACCAGAGAGCTACGCAACTTCTCTTAATACACAAAGATTTGATGGAGTTGAGATATAACTGGGCTCTTGAGGTAGAGTATGGTATCAATAGCATAAAAGATGATAGAATCCTAGTAAGTAAATGGCTTGGATTTTCAGATAAAGACCAAGATAGAAAAACTCACAAACAGCTCTGCGAAATGGAGCAACGGCTTCTACTAATTGGTTGTTCGCTCAAGATTGATGCATTAGCTTCCAGTTTATGCAGTGTAACTATAAACAAAGAACATGAGTTAATCGGGATCAACAGGATTGAGAATCTTGTGGATGAGAAGTACAAGAAGTATAATTATGAGGGTGAAGCAGTAAAGACCAAGCAGGAGCTGAACGAGTTCTTTTCATCCTTGAAAAATGACTGTAGCACACTATTGTCAATACCAAGTGATAGTCATGTTATAAACGCCGAATATGTTGAGGTTACTGATTACTAGTCGATGAGGCATAGCCCAAAAGCATCCTAATAAGCTAAATGTATGACAAACTATCTTGCCTTGTACCTATATAGTGATAAAGATCTGCATTAATTCACATGGAACCCGGCCATATCAGAATCCACTGTGCAAAAACCCTGTCACAACTTGTAGTTTTCTGTGGTCTTGTTTGCAGAGATCCTGTCACAAACCTCTCAAAGGGGTCTTGTGAAGGATGTCCTACGATGCATAAGGATGCGGCAGTTTTCAGATTTCGTTGTCACTTTGCATTTTCTCAATTTTCCCATTTCCCACCCTTGGAGCAGGGCGTTTATCACTTCTTAATCAAGCCTTAATTTAGCCTTAAAAGTTAAGACTTGATTAAGGGAGGATTAAGGCTTGATTAAGGCTTACAAGTAGGAGCCATACAAAAAAGACGAAAAAACCGCAACTGAGAAATGAATGGTTTTGTCCTCATTTATTGTCCTGTGACGGAAATTTTCAAAAAAGCGATCCCCTCTGCTTCCATTTCCTCAGGAGAAACCATGCTCGTTTTATGTCAATGCTATTTTGCATAATGCTTTATCAGGCTACTACAATAAGCATGACAGGTCTTCTGATATCCCTTACCTTTTTATCTGGGATAAAAGCCCTCTCCGAGCACATTACAGTCACTGCTGCTAACCACAAACTCCTGCTTCCCGTGATTTACAGCATTTGACTTGCTCATATCCTGTGGTCTTTGTGAAGCATAGACCAGCATTCCCAGCTTTGGATTATATGGATTTTGCTGGACAGATATGATTCGGAGGTCTCTTCCTGGATATTCCTTGTCTGCCACAATTTTGTCCGGTTCAATTTTGAAGCGCATTATGTTCATGTGTTTTGCCAGCCATTTGTTGTTTTGGGGAGTTCCATATATTATCAGGTGATTCTTGTTCAGTTTCAGCTTCAAAGCCTGAACATCGGTGATGATTCTACCACCTGTCCTGCTAACCACAAACTCAGCACTGGGCCGAATGAATTTTGCCACGGTAGAGTCAGCATCTTCATGTGGGATGATAATGAGGGCATTGTTCCCATAGACAGAGGCTATTATACCATTGAACATGCCATTATGATCATAAGGGTTTTTGGGAAGTCGCGAGATATCATTCATGCTACGAACCAAATAGGGCATATAATCCCGAAATGAGATCCCATCCTTTTGACGCAACTGCTCATACTGGACCAAATCTCTATCCACAGCGGTAGCATAGATAAAGCCGCGCCCTGCTTCCCATCTTACCAGGTTTTCCGGTGAATATTCGGGTTCCAACTGAAGTAACATGCGGATGGTAGCACCGCGCACATAGTGTTCTACCAGGATTATCCACCATGAGTTATAAGCCATTCGGCTCATCTGCTTGGCAATTGGTTTTCGAAGCTTCCTCGTTTTGTGAAATTCAGGATAAAACTCGTCGACCAGAGGATTGATATAGCTATGAGAAAATTCATGTAGCATCAATTCCAACAAGCTTGCACGTGATGTACGTGGCGCAGATACACAATACACATCCAAAGCTCCGGCTTCATTTTGCAAACAGGGTCCATAACCACTGGCTCCTAATAGTGGTGAGAGGATAAAATTGAAGCTATTGGCTTCCAATCCATACCAATTCGTTATGGTTCCTCCCACATCCACGCCTTCCAGTGTGGCTGTCGTGGATAAGATTGCCTCATTATACAGATCTGTGTTTGCCTCCATAAACTGATCGAATTTCGTCTGTAAGACGAAGTCGTTTAGTTCACGCAAAAACTCAGCTTCTTTGATCTTCCCCCGAAACACATCTTTTAACCTTTGCTGGTTCATCTTTTCCAAGTAGTCGGGAAACCTGTTCACCTTGTTATTAAAAGGAATGCCATCAAACTGCAGCATATATGATACCGGCAAATCATAAGCAAAATAGTTCGTTTCCAGAGCAGGCCATAGCCTTATAATCGGATGTTCCCGGTAATCCGCAAACCATTCATCTATCGATTTTACATAATCTGGCTCATACGCCTTTATCCTTGGGGAACCGCTAAGGTATTGCACTACAACAAGCACCTCTATTCTAGGATCCACCGAAAAGTTTACCCCACCTTTGCTTAGCTGGAAGTTATTGACCGATACAGAGTTTGCTCGCAACGTCAGCATCAACATTACAATCAAAACCATCATCATGGGAAGCATTGAAAATCGCATCATCATCTCCTTTAAATATATCTCATCAGTTTTATTATCCTTATTACAAAGACTGTTGAACGTGTCTTCAGCCTATCTGAGCGCTCAAAACAGTCGTCTACCGCCCCTGTTGTATAGGGCATTGCCCCATACCACGATTATTCAAGGGTCTTTTACATCGATTTCAGCAGCTCGGTAATTCTATCTGCAAGATCAGAAACCAGTTTATATTCCACTAATTCCGGCACATCATTTTCGGTATGGGTGATTTCGTTGATCAGATACGATAGTTTTTCGCTGCAAAAGGCAATTGCTGCTATGCCCTGCATGGCAAAGATGGAATGATCTCCCTGATACCATGGCTCTATCTCGCAATAGTTTGCATCGTTGGCAAAGGTCTTTTCCAGGAGGTGTTTCTGCTGTTCATCAAGGTTAAAGCTGCAATAACCTGTCCTGGAATCCTTTAACCCCATGGCATCGATATTGATGCAGAGTTTTACATCCGAAATCCTGTCTTCATTGGCTTTGAGCCATAGCATCTGGCTGGGCACGGCATAATTGTCTTCCCCGTTAAAGGGCAGAAACTCGATCTCATAATCTCCCGAGTAGTCACGAAGCCTATCCATCAGAGAGATCAGGGTAGCGACGCCGGTAGCATTATCCAAAGCTCCGGGAGTGCCTATTTTGGTATCAATATGTCCACAAATCAGGATTCTGCCATTCTTGTTAGCCCCAATCGCAGCACTGATATTCAGGGCTTTTGCCTTTATCCTCCTGGCTTTGGAAACCAGTAGAAGCTCTTTTCCGGAATGCTTGGACAGCCTGTTCCCCTCTTCCATGGTAAGATAAACTGATGGAACGTCAAAATCTCCATCTTCAAACATTGGAACTGGATATACTGCCCCGGATAACTCCGGATTCTTTGGAGTTGCTGTTATCAAAGCCAGAGGCGGATTAGCTTCCAGAGCGGCAATTATAGCTTTGTGCTCATCCGGATTGTAAAATACAAAATTCTTTGGCATCAGAGGTGATTGGGCAATTTCACCTTCCAATAGCAGGATTTTTCCCTGCAAATCCATCGCTTTCAATTCATCCAGGGTAGATACATCTACCAACGCAGCCTTCAGATTGCATCCATCAGAAAACGTCGAGGCAAACGCTGTGAAGGATTCTCCCTCTACCTCCAGCGAGACATCTCCCGGCATCCAGTCTATACACTCAAACTCCTCTTTCTGCGTTCTCAATCCGAATTCCTTTGCCTTGGCTATGAAGTATTGGCAGGCTTCCAGATTGGAGGCACGACCCACATTTCTACCGGATGGACACTTGCAAAGTTTGTTTACATAAAGCTCAAGCATTTGGATTTGGTCTGATCTCACTCTTCCTCCCTGATTCAAGCGAATTTGTGGTTTTTTATTTGTGAACAGGTTTTTTTATCTGTGAAAATTGTCAATTGTCTTTCATATTTATATCAAAACTGATACGGAGGATTGGATTATTCTGATATGGCTCAAATGAAACAGGGCAGGTTCGGCTTCTCTGATTGTACTGGATCCAATCCATAAGACCGTCTAATAATCGTGGCATGGTGCAACTCCCCTTACAAGAATGGTGGTGGGTAGGTATAGATGACTGTTTTTGTGCGCTCAGATAGGCTAAAAATACAAATTTGTAATACATGAAGACACGTTCAACGGTCTTACCAGGTATAAAGACATGTGGTTATGATCTGGTGGGATATCCTGGGCATAATACCGGATACCGCCCCATATCTCCTGCAGAAGTGACAAAGGACAGGCTTAGGTGATTCCGCATAAGCAAAGACCAAAGAGGTGCATTGGTAGAGTATCCGGCAATTCCTTTTTATTTACTCCTGAGTTTTGGCATTAAAAGCATGTGATTTTATAATTTTTGGGTTTGTTGAAATATCAATACTTTTCATATATTGCAGTGTGATACAATCACGAGTACCAATTATACGATCACGAGTAAAGGTTTCTAACTGCATATTTTGCTATATTCTTATGGATATTCATAAGTATTTGTCAGGTAAAAAACTATAGTGATCGAGCCTTGACAAATATCATAGCATCGTTTTTTTTTGATACTCGCCAGTGTGCATTATAGGAGTGAATTTGCTTAGTGTTTGCATCACAAAACTATGGATATTTGGGATGTAGCGGATGTGGATAACTTGTGGATAAAAATGTGGAATGCAAGTCACTTTTAATCATACTGTTAGGTTCAAGTTTATTATTTTGCAGTGCTTTACGTATAAGTATATGTTATTGAAAGCTTTGCAACTGATTTGTGGATAAAGTGCCAACTAAGGCATAAATCATAGTATCAATTTTGCTACTTTGATGGTTTTATTGTTTTTATTATTTTTGGGGAATAGGATGAGATATGGATCAAGATATTTGGCAAAACGTTTTGGATAAATTGGAGGAGAACATCAATCCTCAGAGCTTTCGGACCTGGTTTTACGATACGAAGCTCATAGATTTGAATGATAAGGCACTGGTGGTACGAGTCCCGACTCAGTTTGCGGCGAATTATTTGAATCAAAACTACACAGAAGCTCTTTCGGAGATATCGTATGCACTTTACAATCGCAAATATCAAGTGCAGTTCGTATCCAATCCACATAAAACCGAGATCTACAAAGAGGACAAGGCAGACTACAATTCAAACCGGGTTATAATGAACACAAAGCTGAACGACCGCTATAGTTTTGAACAATTTGTGGTGGGAAAAAACAATAATTTTGCCTATTCCGCAGCAAAGGCAGTGGCAGAATCACCCGGTTATACATACAATCCCCTGTTCATCTATGGTGAATCCGGAATGGGCAAAACTCATCTGATGCAGGCTGTGGGGAATTTTATTCTGAAAGAAGGGCGGAACTGCTCCATATACTATACCACCTGCGAAGATTTTACCAATGAAATGATCGATGGTATCAGATCGAACAAAATGCCTGAGTTTCGGGCAAAGTTTCGCAAGATTGATCTCCTGCTTGTGGACGACATCCATTTTTTAGCCAGAAAAGAAGGAACTCAGGAAGAGTTTTTTCATACTTTCAATGCTCTGTTTGACAACCGAAAGCAGATAGTTTTGACGTCGGACCGGCCTCCAAAAGATATTCCCGATCTGGAAAAACGATTGGTAACAAGGTTTGAAAGTGGCTTGCTGTGCGATCTAAAAAATCCTGATTTTGAGACCAGGGTCGCCATCCTGCGCAAGAAAGCCGAGCCGGAGAACATAGATCTGAGTGATGAAGTATTCAATTTTATCGCGGATTCGATCACTTCCAGTGTACGAGCGCTGGAGGGTTCTTTGATCCGAATCCTGGCATTTGCCTCCTACAACAAACTGAATACAGAGGATATCACGGTAGATATAGCCAGAAACATCCTTTCTGATATGATCTCCGAAGTCAAAAAAGAAATCACTCTGGATGCCATCACAAAGCAGGTCTGCATCGCTTATGGAATCACAATGTCGCAGATAGTGGACAAAACCAGGAAGCAAAATGTATCATTCCCGCGGCAGGTGGCAATGTATCTGGCAAACTTGCTGATTCCACAGCTATCACTAAAAGACATCGCGGAATACTACAAACGCAAGGATCACACCACTGTGCTATATGCCAAAAGAATGATCGAAAACCAATTCCGTGATGATAATAATTTCCGGGTTCACATCGAATCACTGATCAAAAACATTCGGGAAACATGATCCCTATAAAGAACGAAATAGCTCTCGAAAACTGTATATCAAAGGCAGCAACCCTTTTTTTATCCAGCTTATACACATCCATGGACAAAAGTATGTGTAATTCTGTGAATAAGCCTGTATCAAAAGCTTGTACTTTTTTTTATGTGAATAGCTGTGTTGTAGAAGATGATTTATCCACAGATTATCCACATTCAGCAAACGATTCATACAGCCTGAAAAGAGAAGCTCTTAAAAAAAGTGTTGACCGTTTATCCCCATATTCACAATGCCTACTAACACTACTTTTTAAGTATAAAACTCTTTTTTAGGATTATATAATATGAATGTGAAGTTCTTTCTGATGATATCCCTGATGGGTATGTTGATCCTCTTTGGAGGATGTACAAACAAAGCGAATCCGACAGGAGACAACTGGTCTGGTATTCGTCCTATATCGATTGTTGACACTCTCTTTACGGACGGCTTTAGCTACCCTACGGAAGGATTGGTAAGTGGTAAGGAATCCGTCATGCTGGTAGGTAACTTTGAAGGCAGGACGGCAACAGCTGTAATGAGATTTACAGGCCTTCCAGAACCTGCAAACTTCAGCACGGTTAGTAATGCGGAGCTCAAGTTTGTAGTTTCCCGCCGTTCTCCGATGTCCCGTTCTGCGATCAACCTTACGTTACATAAGCTGAATCAGGAATGGGCAGCGGATTCGACCTTCCAGATTCAGAATAGCAATATCAGCGCACCGATCAATATATCAAACATCACGGTACCAGATACACTCAGCTATGCAACAGGGGATACGATTAGCGTCCTCATACCAGCCAATGATATTCAAAACTGGCAGACAAGCGGGGTGACTGGTTTCAATCTGGTCATCAAAACTGAAAGTGACGGGTTCTGTGAACTACGCGCCCTGGAAAGTGGGTATGGTGCACTGTTAAGCTTTACATACAAATTGACGGGGGATACTGCGGATCGTACATTCAATATGCGTACCATAATGGATAGTCACATCATTACAGCTCCAGTATATGCGATGGAAACTGATGCCTGGACCCTGCAAAACATCAATCCCTCCAGGATGTATCTCCGCTTTGAGATTGATCCCGATAAGTTTGTCGATAACAATGGTGAGATTTTGACTGCTCAGCAGTACAAACGCTGTACGATAAACAAAGCAGAGCTGGTGCTGTATATCAAGGAAAACCCATATTACGACAAATATATCCACAGCATGTTACCCTACAACGTAACAAAGACATATCCTTTTGATCCAGTAGAACTGACGAATAATGACATGCAATTGATCAGTTATACTACTGCAACAAATCAGATCGCGAGTAGTGATTCGATCGTGATCAACATCACTTCCATAGTTCAGGCATTTACTTCTGGAGACAGGGTAAACAATGGTATAGTCCTGCGTTCCCTGCATGAAATGATTAATTTCGGTGTGATCAAGTTTTGGCATTTCAACGATACAGATCCAAACAGAAAGACACCAAAGATAAAGGTTACATATACCCCGCCGTTTTTATGAAGCCAGGATTATTGATTCTTCCGGTTCTGATCACTATCTGCGGATTGATATCTTGTCAGAGGAGTACCGGTGAATCCAAAAAGCTGGCTCAGGTAGGCAATGAAATCCTCTATGAGGCAGATTTCAAAGCTAATTTCAGTTCCGACGAATGGCAAAACCTGAGCGCTGAAAACAGAAAAAAGTATATCGAACAATGGGTAAATATCACCCTTATGGCACAAGAAGCCGAAAAAATGGGCTTTAACAAAGAGGAAGCAATCAAACAAAGAATCGAATATGCTTCCAAAAAGATATTGGCAAATGCACTTATTGCCAGCAGGATGGCAGAGCTCAGAATCAGTGAAGATGATATGTTCAATTATTATCGGCTTCATTTGGGAGAGTTTCAAAAGCCAATCCAGGAGTACAAGATCCAGCGTATTTTTGTATATGACAGAAACAAGATTGATAGAATTAAAATGGAGATCCGTTCCGGACTTGCTTTTGGGACTGCTGTAGGGATATATTCCGAAGAACGTTTGAGAGATACCGGTGGATTTATGGGTTTTGTGACCAATACTGGTATAGACAGCGTCTTTTGGGATGTAGCCCGAAACCTGAAACAAGGTGAGTTGGGCTTGGTAGAAAGAGATGAGGGATATTATATCATCCGTCAGTACGAAGAACGCAGCGCCGTTGGTGAAGCTGGATTTGAGATGTTCAAGGATGAAATCAGAAAAAGAATCCTCCAGGAAAGAAGACAAGAGGTCTATGAAGACCTGCTCTTGGAATTGAAAAAAATAAACAGTAAAATATATTACTACTAAGGTTATGCCAGATGAAAAAAGTATTGATCCTGTGTATTGTTCTGCTCGGTGCGATTGTACTGAACGCAGAAATTTTGGATAAAATAGTAGCAAAAGTGGGGAATGAGATCATCCTCCTGAGCGACGTTCAAAAACAGATGATGCAAATGCAAAGCGCAAAAATGCTGCCTCCGAATGTTACAGCCATGGATGTGTTGGATCAGATGATAGAAAACCGTTTGATCATTCAAAAAGCCAGGGATATGGGTATCGTAGTAGACGAAGCAAGGATCAGGTCTTTTGCAGAGAGATATTTGAACCAGATCAAGGCAAATTATCCCTCTGAAGCTGATTTTATCCGGGAACTACGAAGCGCCAAGCTTACTCAATCCGATCTTCTGAAGTACTATACAGATCTCCTCCGCGAAAATGCCCTGTCGGAACAACTGGTAGAAAGGGAGATTACAGGCAAAATCTTTATCTCCGAAAGGGATTTGCGCAGCTTTTACGAGAGTACAAAAGATACTCTGGCTGTGCGGCCAATGGCATGGAACATTGGTCTGATAATGCGAGAAATAAAACCCAGTGAACAAAGCAAAAACCAGATATTGGGTGATCTGAAATCAATTCTTCAAAGACTCAATAGCGGAGCAGACTTTGCAATAATAGCCATGGAAGAAAGCGATTGTCCCAGCGGTCAGGCTGGTGGTGATCTGGGCTTTTTCCGCAAAGGGCAGATGGTGGAACCATTCGAGAAAGCAGCTTTTGCTCTGAATGTAGGAGAAATTAGCGGGATCGTCGAAACCCAGTTTGGATATCATATTATCAAAGTCGATGCTATCCGTGGAAACGAAATCGCCGCCCGGCATATTCTCAAAATGCTGTCCCCTACCACTGCTGATTCCCTTCGGGAAAATGAACTGATGCAATCAATTCGCAGGCAGTACCAGAATGGTACACCGTTTGCGGAGTTAGCCCGGGAATGGTCGATGGATACTGATTCTGCTGAAAAAGGTGGTATCATCGGTGAATTTACCGCTACTGAGCTTCCGGAGCTTTTTGCCACAGTATTGGAAGCCCTGCCAGTGGGTGGTATCACTGAGGTTCTCAATCATGAGGGAATGCTGTATCTATTCCTGAAAGAATCACAGATTCCATCCCGGTTGTTTAGCTTTGAAGAGATCAAACCCCAGATCCAGAACTATCTCACCCGACAGAAACAAATGGAAATGTACGAAACCTGGATCGATCAGCTCAAGCGTGATAACTACGTGGAAATTACTCTATAGTGAACAAAAACAGGCTCTACACCTATCTTGCCACTGCTTTGGGGATCGGATACATTCCCAAGGCTCCGGGAACATTTGGCTCGCTGGCTGCGATGGCGGTCTATATTGCCTTTCCTGATGCTTTCTTTGGGATGGAAAACCTCCCATACACAATTGCCGGGTTGTTGCTGTTTTGCCTCTTCAGTGTCTATGTTTCTCAAAAGGCAGAGCAAAACCTGGAGCACGATGCACCTCAAATTGTCATTGATGAGTTTTGCGGATACTTCGTCTCTGTATTGTTTTTACCAAAAACACTGTTAATTGCGCTATTGGCGTTTATTTTATTCCGGGTATTTGATATTGCAAAGCCTTTCCCGGTTAATCGCTCACAAAAACTGCCGGGTGGATGGGGAATAGTGGCAGACGATGTATTGGCTGGAATTTATTCCAATCTTTGTCTTCGGATACTGATCTTGATCTTTCCGATTATATTGAACATAGAGCTGGGATAGAACCCGGTATATAAATAACTGATAAGCACAAAAACAAGGAGAAAAAATGTCGAACATATTATTACAAGCTGCAGCAGGAAGTGGTGGAGGAGCACAGTTTCAGATCCTCTTTTTCATCGCTATTTTTGCGATCATGTACTTTCTGATGATTCGTCCACAGCAAAAACGCCAAAAAGAAACTCAACGCATGCTGGATAGCCTGCAAGCAAACGACAAGGTCGTAACCGCTGCAGGAATCATCGGTAGAATAGTTTCGATCAAACCGGACAAAAATATCGTGGTAGTGGAAATTGACGATACAAACAAAATCCGGGTGGATTTTCAAAAGTCTGCCATCGTTGCAGTGATCCCTCCAGCTTCAAAGGAAAACTAAGGAATAGCCTTTATGGTATCAGAACCTACTTTACTGCCTATCCACGTCTATGGAGATGATACGCTCAGGAAAAAAGCCAAAGCCGTCGAAGTATTTGATGAAGACTTGAAGCGTCTCGTCAGAGATATGGTTCACACCATGTATATACGTGATGGAGTAGGACTGGCAGCTCCGCAGGTGGGAAAGGACGTCAGCTTGTTTGTGGTTGATACACAATGGTCAAAAGAAGGTGGGACACCGCTTCCACGAGTGATGATCAACCCCAAAATAATCGAATCCGAGGGTGAAATAGAACACGAAGAAGGATGTATCAGTATCCCTGGTATCTATGCATACGTCCATCGCCCCAGCAAGATCCGTTATAGCTATTATGACCTGAATGGTAGATACCACGAAGCGATTGCAGAGGACTTTGAAGCAGTCGTAATCCAACACGAAAACGATCATTTACATGGAGTGTTGTTTATAGACCATATCAGCAGCCTTTCAAAGCTCAAACTAAAGCTGAAACTAAAAGAAATAGCCAAGACTGCTGTTGATGGAGTCAATATCCGTGACGATATCTATGTAAGCGACTGAACTGGCAGATGAAACCCTTATCAATCGTTTTTATTGGAACCTCCGAGTATGCCTTGCCTGCTCTGGAAAGCTTGTCCAAAAGTGAATTTTGGAGACCTCGCCTGGTAATATCCCAACCGGATCGACCACAGGGTAGAAAGCTGCTGCTAAAGCCCAGCCCAGTGTCAGAACTGGCAAAGGAACTGGCTCTTGATCTGATAACACCGCCTGATATCAACGCTTCCGAAATCAGGGCAAGAATATCAGCCGAAAAACCGGATCTCTTGATTACTGCTTCCTATGGAGCTATGATCGGGAGGGAACTGAGGAAATCAGCTACACTGGGGGCAATCAATCTGCATCCATCATTATTGCCAAAATACAGGGGAGCGTCACCAATTCAAACAGCTCTGCTTAATGGTGACTGCAAGACCGGGATTACGATATTCCGGCTTTCCGGATCTATGGATGCAGGTGATATTCTACTCCAAAAAAGCGTATATATCTTTCCTGATGACAATTTTACCAGTTTGCACGACCATCTTGCAAGGCTTTCCGCAGAGCTATTGACAGAATACCTATGCCGCTTGGATACCAATCCCCCCGTTCCACAGAAACAGGATAAGGATGCCGCCACCTATACCAGAAAAATCGAAAAGGATGATCTGAATATCGACTGGAACAGTGATTCTACCTTGATAGTAAACAAGGTCAGAGCCCTTTCGGAAATCCCTGGAGCTTTCACTACCTATCAGGGAAAGGTTCTCAAAATCCTTGGTGCCGAGGTAAGCTCAAAAAAATCTCTGGACAAACCTGGAGTGGTGCAGGACATAGTGAAAAACGTTGGCTTCTGCGTCAACACGGCAGATAAACAGATTATGATCAAAAAAGTACAGGCAACCGGCAAGAAAGCCATGACCGCCGCAGAATGGCAGATTGGTTCCCGAATCACAGCCGGTGAAGTTTTGGGAAGTGAGTATGAAAGAACACTATTTTAGCGTAATAAAGTTTCCGGTATTTGTCAGTCTTTGTCTGATGATTCTTACCTTTGCCTTTTTCAGTCTGGCATTGCACAGCTACTATCAATTGGGTCTGTCTGCCACCAGCACAACTATCTATACCCTGCTTTTTGTGGTATTGGTGCTATTGATATCTTCCTGGATACTGACCTTGATGGCCACTCACCAGACAATAAAGTTTGTTGGTCTGAGGTTGTATATCCGCTGGATGCTCTATAATGTCTATTTCTATATGGCAAAATGGCTTGGCAAACTGTTGTTCCAGGACAAAGTACTACTTCAGGAGTCTTTCCTGCATTTTAACAACGAAATAGTGCTGACCAATAATTCGGGAATAAAAGAACAAAACATCCTTTTGTTATTGCCTCACTGCCTGCAGAATAGCGATTGCAAAATCCGGATCACCACCGATATGAACGATTGTCAGGAATGCGGAAAATGCGATATTGCCCAGATCAAAGACCTGCTTGGCAGATTCAAACTAAAGTCTGCCATTGCCACGGGTGGATCCATTGCCCGCAAATTGATCAAAGACTCCAAACCGGATGTCGTGATCGCAGTCGCCTGCCACAGGGATCTCGTCGATGGTGTGCGTGAAAGCTGGAGAAACCCGGTTTATGCACTCCTGAATGAAAGGCCAAAAGGTCCGTGTTTCGAGACCACAGTCAGCGTCAAAGCCATTGAATTTGCCATAGGCAAGTTTTCCTGATCTCCGGAAGGTATCCTACGATGAAGACCTCAAGCTGGATAGTCCTGTTTCTGATAGTTTTGATCATCAATGCCGGCATCAGTCTTGCCCTGATCAATACTTTCGGAGGCAAACAAAAGCCGATCACCTCCATGTTTAGCGGTAGTGAAAGCTCGCTCCAAAAAGACATCGATACCTCTCGACAAAATGCGATAACCAATGCAGTCGAGCTGGTAGAACCTGCGGTAGTCAGCATCAATGTTATCAAGACGCAGATTGTCCGGGGCAGCCCCTTTGGGTTTTCATTCTTCGATTTTTTTGATTATTTCCCCCGCCAAAGGCTGATCCAAAGTATAGGAAGCGGAGTTATTTTTGATGAAAGGGGACATATTATTACAAATTCCCATGTCGTGATCGGAGCTACACAGATCAAAGTAATACTACCGGATATGCGTGAATTTGATGCCGACATTGTCGGAATCGATAATACTCACGACGTTGCCATCCTCAAGATCAGCGGTAATCGCCTTCCCTTTGCCAGATTGGGGAGTTCCACGGATTTGATAATTGGCGAATGGTCTATCGCTCTGGGAAATCCTTATGGAATGATGATGAACGATTCCAAGCCCAGTGTCTCCGTTGGAGTAATTTCCGCTCTCAACCGCAACTTTGCCCCCCGTGAGGACAGGCGAACCTACACAAACATGATCCAGACAGATGCTGCGATCAATCCTGGAAACAGTGGAGGTCCGCTCGTCAATATCCACGGAGAAGTAATAGGGATAAATACCTTTATCTTTTCGGAAAGAGGTGGAAACATCGGCATAGGATTTGCAATTCCAATCGACAAAGTAAAAGAAATAATCGCTCAGATAGTGGGTTAGAAAAGCCCACAAACTGGAAGACGATCACATATACAGACTACATCCACAGGAGTTCTGATGTACAAATATCTATTATTGATAATCCTTTGTGCGCTTGGTATGATGCTTTGGGCACAACCGGTTCTGACTTGTTATGATATCCAGTATACCACCAGTACAAATGGCGATTCTCCCTATATGGGACAATCAGTCACTGTCCAGGGTATTGTTACGATGGATAGATATTATACCGGAAGCTCATCTTCAAATTATCGCGGCTTCTTTATCTCTGATTCCGGTGGAGGTCCCTGGAGCGGGTTATTCATCTATACAAACAGCTATTTTCCAGCAGTAGGCGATCTTGTCCGGCTTACTGGTACCATCATTGAGTACTACGGTTTTACGGAGATGTCCCCGGTAACATCATACCAGGTCATTAGCCAGGGTAATCCACTTCCGGAACCGAGCCTGGTCAGCACAGGAAGCCTTACTTCTCAATCCACCGGAGAACAGTGGGAATCCGTATTTGTCAAAGTTCAAAACGTATCGGTAACTTCCCTCCCAAATACATATCAGGAGTTCTATGTAACTGATGGTACGGGAGCTGCTCAGATTGATAATCAGGGTATGCCATGGGGTCATTCCTGGACAGGTATCCAGCAGGGACAGAGCTTTGCCGAAATCCGGGGCGTTGTAGATTATTCATATAATACTTTTGCCATCAACCCAAGGTCTGATTTGGATCTGATTCAAGATTACAACAGCGTAAACCTGGCTGTGCCAAACCTCACGGTAAACCTGAACAATCCTTTTTCAGTTCCGATTGTGACCAGTGGACTAAATGCTGATTCCGGGTATATGGATTACAGCCTGAATCTTGTATATAACCCTGCAGTTATAGAATACACTGGCATTTCCACGAACGAAACCCTGTCCCAATATGGAACAGTGATCGTAGATCCCACTTCCGGAAATATAAACATCAGCTACCAGAGCACTGCTGTCTTGAGCGGAGAAGGCAGCCTGATCAATGTGAACTTTACCGCAACACACACCGGCATATCCTCGCTAAGCATCCAAAATGCCAGCTTTGGCGAAAACACAGATATCACCACAATAGATGGCTCCATCACGGTTAACGCTTCATACAATTCTCTTGGTGATACTTTGACGGTGATCCAACATCCGATTCTGAATATTCCGGAAATCGTTATCCCGGGTGAATCAATGACCATCACATGTCTCACACCTACCACTACTTCCGGATGGCAGGCAAATCTGAAACACGGCTCCAAAACCATCAACCTCCCTGTGTATGGTTCCCAATATGTAACCAATCCGGATCGTTGGCTGCTCCAGGTACAGATCCCAAACGTCAATGTATTCGAGCTTTACGATCTGGAAGTAATCGCCTCCGGTGGCATCCATGATATTACCCGCAATGCAGTTCACGTAGTTCCCACCCGCAAGACGAATTATTATTTCGCACATATTACAGATTTGCATATGCCCACCCGTGTTTATTGGCCTGATGCCGGTTTTGATACCGACTCGCTGGCAGTGATGGATTTTCGTGCTGTAATGGATGATCTGAATCTTATCCGTCCGGAGTTTGTCCTGATTACAGGTGATATTATAAACGAAGGTGAGCTGGAAGGGTTTGCAGGACAATACTGGTATGGATGGGCTCAGAAAGTTTTGTCCGAGCTTCGCATACCATTTTATCTTACCAGCGGTAATCATGATATAGGTGGATGGAATGCCACCCCACCACCCCAGGGAAGTTCAAGAAAAAACTGGTGGAGATATTTTGGCTGGAGTTGGCTGGATAATGTCAACTATACTTGGGGGATGCATACCCAGGATTATAGCTTTACCTATAATGGGATCCATTTTATCGGTATGGAAAGCTATATAAACTACGACAACTTCCGTAGCTACATATATGGTGGGCAAAGCTATACGATAAATCAGATGAACTGGCTGAACAGCACTCTGGCTCTGTATCCATCCTATACCAAAGTCCTCTTTCACCATTATGATTTTTCAGATCAGCTTAATCTGAGTACTTTAGGCATCAATATGTCACTATGGGGTCACGTTCACAGCAACCAAGGCTCGATAACCGTCCAACCCTACAATCTGGCTACCAGAAGTGTTTGCGATGGAAACAGGGCATACCGCATCATCCGTGTAAACGGTACCCAGCTATTACCTACCACTACGATCTATGCAGGTACAAATGGTCAAAACATCAGCCACAGCTTTTATCCCAACAATTATGGATTGGTGGATAGCGTACATGCAGTGATAGTCAACAACCAAAACATGCCCTTTGAGAACACCCTGCTCACCTTCAAGCTTCCCTATGGCAGCAGTGATTTCAGTGTTTTGGGAGGTGTCCTCGAGCAGGTAGACAATAGTGGCGACAAAGTAGTATGTTATGTGAGGGTAAATTTGGGAGCAAGTACGACTGCGAATGTATCGATCAAAGCTAATTCGGTATCTATAAACGATCCTGTGCTCGTCCCTGCAGCCCTATCATTCAAAAACACCTATCCCAATCCCTTTGGAAGCCAGGTAAACATCGTTCTCGACAGTGAAAAACACAGCCTCTACAGCGTCCAAATATATGATCTCAGGGGCAGGCTGGTACGCCAGCTTTTCAAAGGCAGAAGCGGAGTAGGCGAACTGATGCACAAATGGGATGGAACATCGGATAATGGCAAAGCCGTACCGGACGGAGTGTACCTGATTCGCGTCCAGAGCGGAACATCCAGCAGCACCAGAAAGGTAGTCAAAATCGGGTATTAGTACCATTCCCCAAGCTCGCTTACTGCGGGCTGGCCTTACCAGCAGGTGCTATGCCGTTTTGTCTGATGAGGCAGGTTCTGGATCCACGTCTGCACGGTGAACGCGACACCATGTTTGCATACTGAACAGAAGCTCAGAATTATATGGCTGTGATCTGGCGGGACATCGGGGGACTATTACCTTGAACCCCGCCACATCACAGGCGGAGATATGTAAGACCGCAATTGATTTTGATATACATGAAGACACGTTCAACCGTCTAAAGTATATTCAAAGACCGTTGAATAATCGGGGTATGGGGCAGCGCCCCATACAAAAAGGGTGGTGGGTGGGTATAGATGACTTTTTTTTATACGCTCAAATTGCCTGACAACCCATTGATTTGTTATACTGGATGACACGTTCAACCGTCTAAAGTAAATTAAATAGCTTCTGTGAATATGCAAAATTGGATGTTGACAAATTATGCTACTTGTGAATCACTTCTACCTGTGAGGTGAGTATGAAAACATCGTTAACATTTGTTATCCTGATTTTGCTTCTCAATCCCTGTTTTGGCAAGGTACGAGGAACTACACAAACCGAGTTTCCCACCACAGGAAGCGTCTATGAAACATTGACAAATCTTGGTTCCGATACCTTTTTCCAAATAATAAACGAACACAAAACCAGTACTGAATCACCAAAACTGAATCAGGAAGACTGGTACGAGATAGGTTCGTTACAGATGAAGTCAATTTTACCGGCTGGGCAGCAAATGGGAACTCAATTCTATAGCCCCGGAGCTACTTTCATCCCCTTTGCCAGCCAGGGAAGTCTGATCGGTGCTTCCGAAGCGGCAATTGCAAAATCTCCAAGCTGGATAAGACCAAAACTAAGCAATGTACTCCTCAATCTTAGCCCTGAAAAGCAGACGATTTGGGCAGGAGTGATAAACTCCGCCGAAGATCCATACATCGATGAGATTGCCTTTTGCGTGGCAAATTCATCCATCCAATATCTCAATTCGAGCTTTGCCTATCCCCAGCTCTTTGTAGAAAATGCCGCAAAAATATACCAGATTTCGACCGAGCTACCTTATGTCCAAATCATCAATTATGGAAGCTCTACCTCCGACCCCGGCTATTACTCTACGACTTCATACCAGAAGTACAACGAAGACAACCAATTGGTAAACATCGAAGTCCCCCGCGATATATATTACTGGTATATCGTACACCCCAAACTGACAGATGAAATCCCCGCCTATATCGATCCGGCGATTATCGAAAACAACTCCACCCATTCAAACAACATTACAGATCCCTCCGCTGGTCATTTTTGGCGCAGCTATCTATATGAAGTGCAAGAAAATGACTATCCCGTTCTGGCAGATACACTCAGGCAGGTACAGACCCTGTTTAATCAGAATGGGGATGCCAACGATGCCATCCATGCACTGCAATGGTGGATAAACCAAACAATGTCCTTTACTTCCAATGCAGAGCGTCCTCACCAGCCGGTACGGATCTATCGGAAGCACTTTGGACGCTGCGGAGAATATGCGGATTATACTTCGGCAGCAGCGAGAACAGCTTTGATTCCCTGTACCAGCATCCTCTCCATGTCCACAGATCATACCTGGAACGAATTCTGGGACGAGGATTGGATCATGTGGGAGCCTGTTAATGGTTACATCAACAATCCTCTGGTTTATGAAGATGGCTGGGGCAAAGTGTTTGGTTCGGTATTCGAAATCCGTAGCGACGGCTATCTGCAATCCGTCACCGGTAGATATTCCAGCGGTTTATCTACTATCACCCTCTTTGTGACAGATGTAAATGAAAGGCCGGTTGACGGAGCAAGAGTGATTCTGGCTTTCTTTGAGGGCGGCTACAAAGTGGATATGGTGGCTTTTACCGATAATAATGGATTGGTCACACTACCCGTAGGAGAAGGCAGAAGCTATTTTGCCAGAATTGAGACCAGCTTTGGTATATATCCTCCGGTCGCAGGGACCTACTCTGCTTTGGCACAGGATACTGTGGATGGAGAAGATTACTATTTTCAGATTGGCATGGACACAGCATTCCCCTTGCCCGAGGTAATTGAGCTGCCAATTCCACAGGATGATGTGCAGGACTGGAGATTTGCGATTCAATACACCGTGCCCGACTATTATATCAGCGGTAGAGTCACATGGGACGATATCTCTACGCTGGGTAGCTATCCGGTTTTTTATCAGGAGGCGAATGGAACCGGAGATGTAAACATGTTGCTGACCGATTCCGACAACGTATTGTTTTACCAACTGATGCAGTATTGTGATGCGTATGGATATCAGTTTCACTCGGCAGCAGGCGAATTTGAATTTGACATTCCTATCGGCCAGGATTGGTATCTGTTCCTTGATAATTCCCATCGTCATGGCAATGCCCAGTATGTGGAAGGGCTTACGGTTTACCAGCATTATGGAGTAAGCGTCAACGACCACTATATTCCATCAAAAGACTTATCCATAAATCAGATCTATCCCAATCCCTTCAATCCATCCTCAGCCATATCATTTTCCCTGCCCCGGGGAGGATTTACAGAGCTTGCGATCTACAATATCAAAGGGCAAAAAGTAAAGATGCTGAATTCGTCCGTCCTTGCAGCAGGCGAACACAATATGGTATGGAATGGAACAGACGAAAGCGGAAACAAGCTCGCTTCCGGAATCTACTTTGCCAGACTCTCCCAGGGAACCAGCTCCAAAACACATAAATTGATCCTGATCAAGTAAACCAGACGATACACCACGTAATCGTTACATCCACTGGCAGGATACATCCGATGTTTCGGATCTATCCGATGTCAGAGACTATTGCATAACTGGGGAAACAATATGCTCATTGTCTCTATGACGGAATTTCCAATATACAATTTTATTTCATTATATCACATAGTGTTACGCCAAGTCTGCAAGTACATTTTGGTAAAACCTCGCACTATAGTATAGACGATTGATTAATCGGTATAGGGAAACGCCCCATACAAAAAGGGAGATGGGTGGGTAGAGATGATTGTTGCTGTCCGCTCAGATTGGTTGAAAAAGCGCCCATCTACAATCCGGGACGACATGTCAACGAACTCTATAGCCGTGTCGTTTTTTGCTCTTTTTGAACTGTGAGCATTGATCTTGATAGGAGGTTCCACAATGTCAAAGTCACTTAGTCTTTTTCTCGTCGTGATTGCGGTGTTATGCTCTAATCTTGCATTTGGCCAGAGCGGGTATGTTTACACCCAATACATGGATAGCAACTACGCCTCCCGCTCTATCATTTTATGTTCGGATAATAGCGTAGTGGTTCTGGGATGTGCAACTAATGCTGACTGGATTCACTATACATATCCTGCCATAACAAAGCTTGATCCCCAGGGCAATCTTCTCTGGAGACGCTTTATTGCTAATTATGATTACACCATCACCGGGGTGGATATTGATGAAAATGATACCATTACGTTTATCACAACAGAATCACCGTCGGGCAATATTAGTATATGGACGATAGACAATAGCGGTACGATGGAACGAATATCATATATTCCGGGTTTCTTGTTTGCAGCATTATCCTTTAACAAAGCCATACGCACACCTGCCAATGAGATCATCGCGGTAGGTAAGGCATCCCTGAATTACGATGTATCCTCGGCTTGCTATTTTCGCTTTTCCGCCACGGGAGATACTCTCGCCACTGCCTTCTGGCCTGTGGATCAGGGCAGCCAATACCAATATGCTGCGGCTTATGATCTGGCTTTGATGGATAATGGCAATGTATTGATAACCTGCTCCTTAAGTACAGCTCTATTGAGCATACTCGAGGTTAATCCGGACGGAGACATCATAAATCGCACAAACCTACCCGGAGAGCATCATTTTAGTTGGTCAGCAGCAATCAGCCGGGAAGGCAGTAGTCCGTCTTACCTTGTAGCCTATAGTTATGGCGACTATCCAACGACGAGCATACACCTCTACAGATTTGAAGACGGACAATTTGAGCCGCTATTCAGCATCCCGAATAGTATAGTGCAGAATACTCATTCAATGATTCTCGGACCGGACAGTATCTATATATGCGGTAGTCTTGGAATACATGGCTCCTTAGTCAAAATTAACGTGGCTGGAGATATTGTTTGGAGTTTCGGTTTTCAGGGGGATAACCAGTATTATTTGGATGATTTTGTGTCATACTCGACCGCCTTACTTGCTCTTGCTTCTGACGGCTGTGTATATTGGGCATGGGGGAACTATGGTGGTGAGCAGGTAATCATCAAATTGCTCCCCAATGGTCAGGTGCCGGTCGCAGATGAGCA
>CAZWIS010000014.1:0-65237 GCA_964634275.1 uncultured Candidatus Cloacimonadota bacterium
ACTTTCCGAACCATGCCCTGTCATGCCAGTATAAAGCAATTACGCAAAGGTCTTCAGATATATATCGACGGGAAAGTGTCAATGAGAGAAAGAAAAGGTCTGAAAAAGGAAAACAAAGGAAAGGGATAGCAGGAGTTAGCGCTTCGCTGGGGCTGCAGCCCCAGCGAAAAAGACGGACTTTTTGATCTTCGAACACATATCGCCCTACTCTATACAATACATAACAGTATAGACTAATGGCTCTCAGATCGGAGAGAGTGGCTCTATTTTTCGGAGAGGGTGGCTCTCGTGATGCGGAATGGGTGGCTCAGTAGGTTCGGAATATCCATCGTATCACATTCGTTGCAAATCGCCCAAAACCGATATGAGCCAGTATCACGATTTCTGCAAATGAGTATCACGATTTTTGCAAATCATCTTATCGCTTAAAACATAGGGTAATTCATCTCTTCTAAGGCGCAATCAGAAATTTGCACAAAAACCCATTAGCAGCCTGTCAGTAGGCTTATGCAGTTGTTTGTTTCATCCTCGGTTTAGGTTTTATTCCTGATTCTATTCGCATTTTTCCCAGTATGCCGGGTTGGATGAAGGTGCCCAACTTCAGGATTCCCTCTCTTGATAAGACTTTGTACCCGCTTCCGTTGATGCCCACCATGCCAATCGATGCCAGTGCTTCCAGATAAACAAAGACCAGTTGCCTGCTCTTGCCGTAAACTGAAGCTATCTCTCTGATGGAGCGGTACTGCTTGATGTTTAGCAAGGTTAGGATTTCTTCTGCTACCTGAGTGTTGTAGTTCCACTTGCCTTTTTGATTGAAGCCAACCTGCGACAGATAGCGGTTACAGCATACGTAGAGCTTGTCTTGAGTTGAGATGCATTTGATTTCATTGTTGGCAAGCAGCGTTCTGATGGACTGCCTTACTGTCTTGGTCTCGATTCCGGTAAGCTCTGCTATGGTTTCTGTGTTATACGGTTTTCGGTACTGATGAACGAAGTTTCGGATAGTATCATTGTGTGTCATAGTTCCATCTCCACCAACGCATTATACAGCGTGAAATGTGGGTATTGTCTTATCCTGCTTTCCATGATATACAACAGTTTCATGGCTTTTCTGAGATTGCCGTTGCAGTTGAAATGGATGCTTTCAATGATCTGGGCTGTCACCTCCACTTCCATTATCTCTTTGGCAAGCAGTTCAATATCCTTTTTGCTTGCGGGCTGGAACTCACAGAAGTAGTTGCAGCGGTCAAAGTAGTGCGGATTGATCTGTGCCAGACGGTCTTTAGCAGTTTGCATCCCCACCAGGATAACTATGCACAAGGTCTCATCCACGATGTCACGGATAGCTCCCAGTAGTGAATCATGTTTGAAGGCATAGTCGATCTCATCGATTACGATTACAGTATCAGCATGATCTTCCAAAACACCCAAACAGCGTTGGAACAGGTTATTGGCAGTTCCATACGGTAAATACTGCCCAAGGTTGAAGCGTTTGTATAATGCGAGCAGTAACTGCTGGGCAAATGATTTTGGTGTGGTGGTAGCCTCCAGCCTGAGATATAGGTTTCCTTCTCTGAAAGCCATGCGCTGGGCATAAGTCGTTTTGCCAGATCCGGGACGTCCATACAGCAAGCCCAAGCCCACCATTTCCAGCTTGGGTCTGCTCTTCAGAAAGGAGATACAGGCATCTGCCTCCACTACGTTGCGGGTCTTGACCAGTTTGGATTGTTTCATCTTGTGTCTCCTATCTGATACCGGCAAGCCTGAGCATTTCGGCAAAGCTCTTTATGCCGTCGCTCTGTTCTGATTCATCAATAACTGCTTGTGGGGCTGTAAGCATCGGTGTCTGGATAAAGGTGGGATTGGCAGCTTGGGTAATTGTTTTGATATGGGGACTTAGCAGCCTATCCAACGCCTCCTGAGTGTTCTTTACCAATACTCTGGTTCTCTGCTCTGTTTGCCTTTGCAGTTTCTTGATCTGCCGGTATTCCTTGTCCAGTTCCTTCCGGGCTATGGGCTGATCGACTGCAAGTTTGATAAAGGGATGCTGTGCCCGGCGCAGTTCTGCCTGGCAGATGAACATGTCCTTGGTATCATAGACCAGTATCCATCTGATGTCTGCCTGGTCATAGCGAAAGATGATGGGCTTGCCGATGTGATAAATAAGGTCAGGATGCCAGTAATGCAGTTTGCCCCAGACGATGCCTTCGTTGCGAACTGCCTTTCTCTCTGCCGAGAGCATCAGGAAGTTCAGTTCAGAGGGCTCAATGATCCGCTCGCCAGCGATCTCAGCAGTCCTGAATACTTCCCAGGGTGTCTTTCCAGCCAGAGCACAATGCGGCGTCTCACCATAGATGTGCCTGATGTAGAAGCCGATCATACTCATGGCTTCTTCTATCGTGGGTGGCTCGGCTTTGTAGAGCTTCTTTGCCCATTTCTCATTACGCATCAGAGCGGCAGGTTTATCCTCCACTGCTGCACCCCGGAAAGATGAGACGAAGCGTTCAAACTGCTCCTGAAAGGTCTGGAAGAACCGCTCTATCACCTTGGCTTTGGCATTATAGCTTTCGGCAAACACCGCCTCGATCTTCAGCTTGGGAAAGATACCTCCCAGTTCCTTTGCCAGATCATGGTTTTCCCATTTGTCATGAAAAAGCTTACTCTTGAAGGCTTTGCCATTATCCAGATAGACATATCGGGGTAAGAAGGCAAAGGGCTGGTTGGTTTCTTCTCTGAAACAGGTATTACATTCTCTATCTTGCCACTGGGCTGTATTCAGAAAGCCATTGCGGAAGGCAGCCAGGATATGTTGACTATCCTCGGTGAAGGCGAGTGAAGCTCCCACCGGATAACGGCTTGCCCAGTCCAGCACCAGAATCAGCATCATCCGCTTTGCCTTTCCGGTCTTGGGATCGAGAACATCAAAGGCAAGCTTGTGTCCATCTGCAACCCAGACATCACCAACCCTAAGCAAGCTGCTGTCTCTGTGGATGGTCTTGATGATATGCTCTGCTACGAACTTACTGCCCAGGCGTGCCTGTTGCCAGATATCGGGATTGTTATTCCTGAAGTCTGTACACCACCTTCTCAGGGTGGGAATGCTGCTCTGTGATTCAAAGTAGCCAAGCCGGGCTTGGGCTTTTAGCAGTTTGATAGCAGAGCCGATCTTGACCCGATTGGGATGCAGCAGCATGCTCAGCAGGATTTGGCTCTCAAGCTCTGATACCTTGCGTTTCCTGGAGGTATTCCAATTGCTGTGGACGAGAGCAAACATGTTGTAGTCTGATTGCAGATATTGCTCTATCCAGGTGCGGATCGTTCTCTCACAGCGTTTATCCCGCATCTGATACAACTCCGGCACCAGTAATCCACGGTTGTAATCAAGCACTATCTGTTTCCATTCCTCAGTCCTGGATTCACAATCCCGCAGCCGGTTCAACACAACAGAGCAGAAATGCCCCAGCAGCTTTGCCTCTTCCAATCTACGCAAAGGCAGATTGGCATCTTTACTCAGATCCGGATACTCCGTTACCGAGTGAACTTTGTCCGCAGCAGTGGTACCTGGCTGCTCGTCATGAGAGATGAGTAACTCTTCGCATAATTTCACTTCTGGGTCATGGATACCATGCACTGTGACACATTTCTCGGGAGGAAATTTGTCACAGCGTTCAAGGTCTCTCCCATTCAGCATCTCCGGCATTTCATGCTCTTCCTGAACCACTGTGACAGTTGTCGCGGTGCCTAATTTGTCACAGTGGTCTTGCTCCTTAATGTCCGTTCGATGAGCTTCAAAAGTCGCTTTCATCAGCGCCTCCCTTATTACAATAGTAGGTTCTACTATTCTGTACTGCAATAAGTTGGGAAGTCCTTTCTGCCGTGAATGCGCTGAGAATACAAGAAATCTACCTCACTAATCCTGGTTAGCGATCCGACCATCTTTGATCTATAAGCCCTGCCTCCTTTATACCCCAAGAACCAGACAGAAGCATAAGAACCATTGAAGCAAACCCCTGTTCAAAGCCCATAGACAAATAGCATAAAGACTTTCCCCAAAGCGCTTTAGACCGAATTCAGACTTGTTCCAATTCTCCCACACCACCCACCACTGTGACAATAAAAGCCTTAACAAATCTGATGTGCTCTCCTAAAAATCTGATGATCTGAAACCAGTCCAAAATCGGCGTAGATTTGCAATAATCTTGATACAAAAACGTCCAGAAACGTCCAAAGAACACTGTGACACAATCCAAAGCCAGTCTTATCTATCTCTCTGCCTCATAAGCCAATACGACCACTGTGACAGATGATACTCGTTTGCAAGTTTGGGTGAGAGTTTGTAACAGCATCCTCCCCCAAGGATTGAAAAGAGTCGGTAATAGTTTGCATGATGGGTTACTATTTCATTCCAGTGAGCGCTGTTTGCAGATTTCAGTGACTCTTTATTACCGAAAGTAGGCTATTGATCGGCATTTCAGAAATTGTAAAGATTTATATTGACAAAAAAAGTCTGTCCGTATTCTACAGGTAAGTACCTTGCAGGAGGCTTAAATATAGAATATGCGTAGGTTCACATGATTTTTGAATGTAATGAATGTAAAGGCTCGATTCCAGATATGTATTCATGTAGAGAAGCAACAACTGCTATAATACCAGTATCACTTTTACTAACACGATCTATGATAGCATCGATGACAACCACATTAAAAGAGATCACGACTGGAAGATCATCATCAAACAATTGCGAGCAAGATTTGGTGGATTATGAACTATCAAAGGCGTTTATTTTACTTTCTAAATGATAGGCGAACACCATCTAAACAAGGAGATAAATATGGAGCTGAAAACACCAACTATTGAATTAGTTGAAGAGTATCTTGAAAAGTGGAGAAGTCACGAGAAAGATTATTCTGCTCAAGAAGCAAGTCTTCATAAGCTTTTCTCAAAAACGTATCCAAACAATGACGATTTGAATGATGTCTTGATAAAAGTGTGTGCTCTCAACTCGATCTATTATACTAACATCATGTCGCCATTAACGGTTGCTAAACACATAGTCGCTTTGAAAATCGACAATCGTCTTGCCAAAGGAGAATTGTCATTAGTCAAAGATATTGCGCAGATTGTAATGAGAGGCGAGAAACCGTGGAACTTCTATTCGTTTGCCACAAAATACTGTAGCCATCATAGGTCAGACATCTATCCAATTTATGATAGCTATGTTCACAAGCTATTGATAATGTACCAGATGAAGGATTCGTTCCATAAATTCTCCGCCGAAGACTTGAGAGACTGTGAAAAATTCATAGAAATAATCAAGAAATTCATTAGTTTTTATAAGTTAGATACATTCAATATTAGAAAGATCGATAGGTTCTTATGGCTTTATGGAAAAGATACTATCTCCTTAAATCCAAAAAAATCCGATGCCAAATGATGATCTATCTATAAGTTAATCATTACTTATCTGTATCTATGTTTCTCAAACATGATCCAATGATTTATTTAACGTCATGATAAAAAAAAGAGAAACTACAGAAAAGACGAACAATATGACATGCATAAAAAACATGTATGCATGTGAGATGAATAAGTTAAGCACTTAAGGGGGATAGCATTATGAATATCGTATTTGTGGCTTGTTGCAAACAAAAAAACACCGGAAAGATGGCCGCGAGAGACTTATATGCCAGTAATCTGTTTAAGAAATCTATGGCATATGCAGAACTAATTCCCAATGCCAAAATATACATTCTTTCAGCTGAGCATCACCTTCTGGATGTGGATAGTGAAATTGAGAATTATGACATAACTCTAAACAATCTCGGGGTCAATAAAAGGCGAGCCTGGGCAACTAAGGTTATCAAGTCCATAAACGAAAAAACTGATCCGATGCATGATAAGTATGTGTTTCTAACGGGAAAATCAAACTATGAATTCATAGTCAATGAACTACTCCACGAAAGGGTTGTACTACCATTGAAAGGGAAAAAAATCGGTGAACGATTGCAGTACCTAACAAACCAACTACAAGGAGAATTCGATGACAAACTGTTTTTGTAACGAGATCCACTCAATAGCCCATTCTCTCACAAGGATAAGTTATCATCAGTCGGTATCTGATCTCAGCAATCAGTATCATAAATCTCAAACTCCTATCAATGGAATTTATATTATGTTTGAGGAAAGCGAACTCGCTCATAATGGTGATCGAATCGTAAGAATAGGTACACATACAGGCAAAAATAATCTACAAAAGCGAATCCGTGAGCACTTCGAAGTTAATAATAAAGATAGGAGCATCTTTAGGAAAAACATCGGTCGAGCTATCATAAGTGAAAGAGGCGACAAATATCTGCTTGAGAAATGGAATATCGACATGACAACAAGAGCCGCCAAAGAACTATATCCTTACCTCATTAATTCAGACGAAATACACGAAATTGAAATGCTCGTTACCAAGTACATCAGAGAAAATATCAGTTTTGCTATTCTCCCCTTACCGAGTAATGAATGCCTTGAATTCGAAAAGAAGCTGATTGCAACAGTATCGCTGTGTGCAGACTGTACAGCATCTGAAAATTGGCTAGGAAGAAATTCTCCGTCTCAGAGAATACGTAATAGTTCATTGTGGCTGGTACAGCATCTATTCAAGAGGGAAAATATAATTACAAAAGAAGATTTTGAACGACTTCGTAACCTGATTAAAAATGTTTGAGCATACTTTTGATAATCGTAATAAAGACTAGTTCATATGGTCTATGATGTTTCAGTCAGAACTATTTTTCTGCTAGAGATAGGATGTGTTTGGCTATCATATCAGTATCGTCTAACAGCTAAAACAACACTGGATCCCGCTTGGAATTGCACATTTAATCCATAATGGTATAAATAAAAAAGGAGAGTGCTGCATGTCTATCCTCCATATTATCCATCTCGGAATCGCCGTCGGTGATGCGCTTGGTTTCCCTGTTCAGTTTGAACCGAGGTCAGAGCGAGAGTTACGTCCTGTTGTGGGTATGGGACAATACATGAATGAGTATGGGCTGGTATGTTCCTGGAGTAGTGAACTCTCTGGTTTGTGGTCGGATGATACTTCGCTGACCCTTTGCCTGGCTGAAAGTCTCCAAAGTGGTTTTGATTTGAAAGATCAGGCCGAGAAATTCATTGCCTGGCTGGATGATGGGTATTTATCTGCCAGGAGTAGGGCTTTTGACGTCGGGATACAGACGACAGAAAGCCTTGCCATAGTGCGATCAATCCTTCACAGTGGTAAATTTGATGAACTGGAAAACCTTGCCAGCGATGCAGATGAATGGAGTAACGGCAACGGCAGTTTGATGCGTATCCTGCCACTGGTCTTGTATAATAGGGGCAAGGAGCCGGCCCAGCAATTTGAGCTTATTCGCAAAGCCAGTTCTCTAACCCATCCCCATATCAGATCTGCCTTGTGTTGTTTTCTCTATCTGAAAATGGCCGAATACATCATCGATCATATAGACAAGTTCTCAGCTTATCAAACAGCGAAACAGGATACTCTGGATATCATGGCGTTTCACAATTGTGCAGAGGCGGAGTATAAAGCCCTGCAAAGGCTATTGTATAGCGACGTTTGGAAATTGAAAGAGGCGGATATCGATTCTGGTGGATACGTGGTGTCCAGTCTGGAAGCCAGCATCTGGTGCCTTCTGACTACGCATCGTTTTTCCGACGCTGTCTTGAAAGCTGTGAACCTCGGAGATGATACAGATACTACAGGAGCTATTACGGGTGGTTTGGCTGCTCTCCTCTATGGGGAAGATTCGATTCCCAAGGATTGGATAGCCCTTCTGAAGAAGCCGGAGTTGTTGGCGAAGTTTATGTGATTGATAAGGACTGATGCACACGGTTCTGTTAAATTAGAATAGCTTATTAAGGCTGTTGAAAGTGTTTCACCACAGAACAAAATGCTGTGTTTGCAGCCCATTTGAGCGCACTAAAATAATCATCTATACCCACCCATCACTATTTTTGCATGAGACGTTACCCCCATATCTCGCTAATCAACAGTCTTAGTAATTAAACTCATATTTTTATCAATCGCACTTATAATAGAGGGAAAAATTGGAGGACATTATGAATAGTTTGATGCATTACTTTGATGCTCTGGCTGAACAGAGTGAAGATTGTTCCAATATTATTCCCGAAAGCCTTTATACCGTAATACCGGGTCGTCAGATAGATGGTAACAAGCAGTGCGAAGAAAGCTCAAACAGCGTTTTATTGGACGATCTGAGTGCATTGATAGCCAGGCATCCGATTCTCAGGACATACAAATTGCAACAGGATGAACTGATGATGATTGCCCGCATCTGTCATAATACCAGTATCAAAGGCGAGCTGCACTATTCTTTTGCAGATATATGCTCTATGCTTACGGATTTGGGATCAGGCTTCAAAGAGCGTTACGATCGGGTATCAAACCTTTTGGAGCGGGAAATCATCAGCTTTTCATCTGCACCTGATACGGACTTTCATAGCGATTTATACGAATTCATCGATGCAAATTTCAGATTAAATGGTCTTTTGTGTAATCTCTTGATGGGAAGGAATCCCATCCACCAGGCAGCTCGTGAGTTTTTCACGCATCAAAAAAACGGTGACACAGCTCTGGATGCTGCGCTACAGATGATAATGGGGCTTTTTATGCACTATCCGGAATTGCAGACACATAGTATGAAAAATGGAGGCATCTATTACGGTAAAGCTGTGAATCGGTGCCTGGAGCTTGTGCTGCGAAAGATTACACCGTCCTCCGCCAGTAGATGGATGGACTTGGTACAAAAACACCAATTGGATGTATTCTGGCAAAAAGCTTTCTTGCTGATCCTATTCTATAACCGTATCATTGATGATAGTCCGGAGATTATCACGATTTCCATCTTATTGGCAAAGAACCGTCGTGAATATATGCGCTTTAAATCTGCGCTGGGAAGTGATAATCCTTTACGTAAAGCTGGTTTACTGGAAGAGCAGAGCTTCCGGATATTGAGAAACTCTCTGGAACTGAGCGAAAAGGCAATTGCCGAGCTCTTTAACCCAATAGGACAGGGATCCGAAGATGCTTTGGAAGAAAAGCAGATACTACGCCAGTCGAGCTTTCTGAGCATAATTGATCCGGGACAGACAATGGATCAACTGATTCTCGATATGCAAACGCACGAGGTTTTGGGATCAATTATCCATCGTTTGCATAATCCAGAGCAGAGTATGCTTTCCCAATGGGGACTTATGGGAGCGTCTCTCAGTGGGGACAGTCGAATTCAAAAAGGCTGTTGTCTATTGTTACAGGGTGCACCTGGAACAGGTAAGACATTCATTGCGGGGGTAATAGCCAATGAACTCAAGCGTCCATTGATTCAGATCAATGCAGCCAACATCCGCAATTGTTATTATGGCAATACCGAAAAACAAGTCAAAGAGCTGTTTCAAGAAATGAGAGTACTGGCGAACGTGATGAATCCGGTATTTCTGCTCAATGAAGGCGATCAATTGATTCATCAGCGCAATTCCGTTCAATCGCAAAGCACGGATCATACGGAGAATGCCATTCAGAGTATATTTCTGGAGGAAATGGAGAGTTTTACCGGGATGCTGATCGTCACTACAAATCTGCAGTGCAATCTTGATGAAGCAATGTCGCGCCGTTTTCATTACAAGCTGGAAATCAAGAGTCCCGATTACGCTGCCAGGCTGGCATTGTGGCGTCTGCATCTACCCGCTACGATTCCAGGTGCATCTGATATCCCGTTGGAGGAATTAGCCAGGGAGTTTTGCTTTAGTGGCGGGCAAATCAGGATCGTGGTTCAAAATGCCTGTTATGCGGTATGTCAACGGGGCAGTGATTCGGTTTTAACCTTTGCGGATCTGAATAAATATGCTACATTGGAAAACGGCAGTAGCTTCGAAAAAAGATATCGAAAGGTAGGATTTGGCGTTTGAATCCCGCAAGATATGATATGCTGTGGGATTAGCCATACCCTACCATAGCTACCCCACAGCATCATTTTCCTTGACAGCTAAATAGAAATAATATCCATTACAAAATAGTGAGATGTATGCAGGAGGATGATTGATGCGTGTATGGACTGATCTCTTGCGATATGAGTTTTCAGTGGGTATGCTAACTATTAACTTATAGAACACTCTATCCGACTGATTTCAAGCTTAATGTCCTCTATGACTTCAGGATTGGAAATTGCTTTTCGATCACCAATCTTCTTCGAGTAAACGAAGAACACTTTTCCATGGTACTTCTTTGTAAAGTTTCTATGGTTTTTCCTGTGCATTTCTTCCCATTGATAATCGTTCAGAGTGTTACCCGTAATGGGTTTTACTTGTATACCGATAAACTTATCTGGTTTTGCCTCTATTATGAAATCGACAGAGTAGGTTTTTCTGTCCCATTGATCGGGAGCAGGAGATATTTTGCAGTTTAACTCAATCTCCAATATGCCATAGATGGTGTTGATCTCAGTTACATATCCTTCATAGGTACGATTTATTACGAGGTTGTACACGTAGTCAATACATTCATCCAGAGAAATTGATTCCAACTCCTTGCAGACTACTTCCGTCAGTTTAGTGTAAAGAGTTTTACCGAGCTCTTCAAGGTAATCTTTACTAATCCTGATCCCATCTCGTTTGTTTTGGATTGCATGGTTGAAGTAGTAATCAACCCAATCCTGATACGCTTGGGGAGCGCACTTTCGAATCAATTCTGAAGTTTTCCCGATACTCGAGGACTTATTCAAACCCCAGCGGTTCAGCCCATAATTAAGAAGCGTTTCCCTGAGATATCTATAGTTTTCGCCATCCTTATCTCTATGCCATTCGTTCACTTATCACCTCTCTAAATTTGCTTTTATATTGAAACTGATAGCTTTCATCTAAATCAGCCAGATCCTCTTTGAGCAAATGCATATTGATAAAGGTCTTGTTCTTTAGATAGAGATAACACAGTAAGATGTTGTCTGTATCATACTTCGTGGTATCAAACCGCAGAAACACCTGTTGCCCTCGCAGTTTTATCTGCAAGAATTCTACGGCACTCTCTTTACGAGATGGCTTCTCTTTTATGCCCAGCAAACGTATCTGAAGTCCATTACTCAAGAGAATCAATGATGGATTGATAATCTCTTTCACATTATAATACTCTGGTTTTTGAACCATTTGGTTGTCGATTACAGAACCGAAGTTTAGCTTCTTTGGGTCTATCTTTTTATTCACTTTATGCGGATCACTAAACGTGTATGGCATATTTGACATCGTCTTAGAAACATCACATTTAGACTCATCAATAAGGAAATCCATCTGGCAAGAAAATAAATCCATCTGTCCAGGAGAAAGCTTACTTTGTATCACAGCAATATAATCTTTGTTTATCTCGTAACCTATCGAGTTGCGATCGAGATTCATAGCTGCCAGACTTGTGGTTCCGCTTCCTAAAAATGGATCACAAATAGTTTCCCCATAGAAGCTAAACATCTTGATCAGTCGCCGTGGTAATTCTTCTGGAAACATGGCAATGTGTTCATCCTGTCTTGTGCCCCCAAAATTCCAATGGCCGCTAAAGTATTTGTTCCATTCTTCTTTTGATAACTCTGATCTCTGCTTCTGCTCAAGGCTAGGCTTGGGAGCGTCTCCCAATTTTTTAAAGAGAAGGATAAACTCGTAATCTATCTTGAGTATCCCGTTTCTTGGGTATGGAAAGCTACCCATTACAGAACCGCCCCCGCTAGTATTCATTGTAGTTTGTTTTTGCCAGATTATTGCCCCCATATAGTCCATCCCCAGACTTTCACAAAACTTGATAATTTCCGTGCGGATGGGAATAACCTTGTATCGACCATAATAAACTGATCGGGCAAACTGATCTCCAATATTTATGCATAAGCGACATCCTTTGGACAAAATCCGATTACATTCCATCCATACAAGATTAAGGCTATTTATATAACTTTCATAATCTTCATTGAAGCCAATTTGGTTACTTGTGCCATAATCCTTGAGCTGCCAATAAGGGGGTGAGGTAACTATCAGTTGAACTGATTCATCCTTTATCAGGCTCATTCTGCGGCTGTCACCATTTATTATCGTATGCTTAGTAATCATAAATCCCCTTCTTAGTAGTCATGACATTACACTTAATGCCCCAATATCAGTTTATCTAAGCCTTGTCAAGAGAAATCAAGTTACAAACCTACCCAATCATGTGGATTGTCTGTTTATGCGTTCTCACTTATTTTTCAAATCGTATCACCATTCTTTCAAATCGGCAGTTTTATGGGTTTGCGATATCACGATTTTTGCAAATCATCTTATTGCTTAAAACATTAGGTAGTTCATCTCTTCTAACTCGCTACCAGAAAGTTGCAAAAAACCATTAGCAGCCTGTCAGTAGGCTTATGCAGCTATTTTCCTTATCCTCGGTTTCGGTTTTATGCCTGATTCCTTACGCATTTTCCCCAGTATGCCGGGTTGGATGAAAGTGCCCAGCTTCAGTATCCCCTCTCTTGATAAGACTTTGTACCCGCTGGTGTTGATGCCCACCATACCGATAGATGCCAGTGCTTCCAGATAGACAAAGACCAGTTGCCTGCTCTTGCAGTAAACTGAAGCAATCTCTCGGATGGAGCGATACTGCCTGGAGTCCAGAATGTTGAGGATTTCTTCTGCTACCTGAGTGCTGTAGTTCCACTTCCCTTTTTGATTGAAACCTACATGAGACTGATAACGATTACTGCATACGTAGAGCTTGTCTTGAGTTGAGATGCACTTGATTTCCTTGTTTGTGAGCTGCGTTCTGATGGACTGCCTTACGGACTGGGTCTCGATTCCGGTAAGCTCTGCTAAGGTTTCTGAGTTGAACGGTTCTCTGTACTGATGAACGAAGTTGCGGATAATATCATTGTGTGTCATAGTTCCATCTCCATCACCGCACTATTCAGCGTGAAATGTGGATTTTGTCTGATCCTGCTTTCCATGATATACATCAGTTTGATAGCTTTTCTGAGATTGCCGTTGCAGTTGAAATGAATGCTTTCAATGATATGCGCTGTCACATTCACCTTCATTATCTCTTTGGCAAACAGCTCAATATCCTTTCTGTTTGGGGGCTGGAACTCACAGATGTAATTGCAGCGGTCAAAGTAATGAGGATTGATCTGTGCCAGACGGTCTTTGGAATTTTGCATCCCCACCAGGACAACTATGCACAAGGTCTCATCCACGATGTTACGGATCGCTCCCAATAGAGATTCATGTTTGAAGGCATAGTCGATCTCATCGATTACGACTACAGAATCAGCATGGTCTTCCAAAATACGCAGACAGCGTTTATCACGCATCTAATATAGCTCCGGCACCAGTAATCCACTGTTGTACTCAAGCACTATCTGTTTCCTTTCCTCAGTCCTTGATTCACAATCACGCAGCCGGTTCAGCACGACTGAGCAGAAATGCCCCAGCAGCTTTGCCTCTTTCAATCTCGGCATAGGTAGGTTGGTATCTTTGCTCAGATCAGGATACTCCGTTACCGAATGATCTTTGTCTTCAGCAGTGGTATCTTGATGCTCGTCATGAGATAAAGCTGGTTCACCACGCAAACCGACTTTTGGTTCATCAATACTTGGCACTGTGACACAATTCTCGGGAGATAAATTGTCACAGCGCTCAAAGTCTCTCCCATTCAGCATCTCAGGCATTTCATGCTCTTCCTGAACCACTGTGACAGATGATACTCGTTTGCAAGTTTGGGTGAGACTTTGTAACAGCTAAAGTGAGGATAGAAGACTCATACCCTACCAAAACTACCCCCCCCCAGCATCATTTTCCTTGACAGCTAAATAGAAATAATATCCATTACAAAATAGTGAGATGTATGCAGGAGGATGATTGATGCGTGTATGGACTGATCTCTTGCGATATGAGTTTTCACAATAAATAGGGGTATAGATAATAGCGTATGTTTAGTACATTCCGCCAGATGCTTACTTTCATTATCGTGCTGATGGTCTTTTTGATGGCTCTATCAGTGTTGTTGGTGCTGACCACATATCGTGAGAGTGACAGGCTCAAGTCTGAAATGGAGATTCTGAACGAGCAGAAGGAGAGCGTCACGGGCATCTATCTCGACTTTTTGGATCTGAAGACGAAGGTCACATACTCCTTGCTCAATCCCGGTAGTAACGAGGAACACAATTTTGACGAAAAAAAGAATCTGATCTATGACCAGTTGGAAGTAGCCCGGGAAGCTTTGAAAAGGGACAAGGAGGAGATTGATTCGATCCGCGTGACCCTGGACGGCTTCTTTGAAAACTACGACAAAGTCCTGGCAGTGGGTGATCGCCAAAGGACCAGCCGCGACTCTTTGGAGCAAGCTTTGAAGAGCATCTCCGCTTTGATCACAGATAATATGCCGGCAGACGTGATCCGCGGATATCAGAGGTTGATGGAAGCCCAAAACGTATATTTGTCGAACCCCACCTCCACCAATTTTTCCTCCTGGCAATTTGCCCGAAACAATCTGCGTCGCTTTAGCATGAGAAACCCCAATCTATTAGCCAGAATAGATGTTTATACCGGGCGTTTGGAACAGGAAGGCCGTACGCAGACAGATCTGAACAGGGCTTTTGATTACTTCAATAATGCCACAGTGGAACTGGATACAAAGCTCTCCTCGCTGGCAAACGAAATCCGGATGGAATATGCAAACATAGCCCGGGACAATGCAAATGTCCGTAGCAACGAACAACGGAATCAACTCCTGTTTATCCTGGTAGCTTTTGTCTTTTCCAATACCGCCCTGTTTTATATCATGTGGACCATATCTTTGCCGATAAACCGCTTGCTGGGTCTCGTCAAGGAGGTCGAAGCCGGCAATTACGAAGCGCGCTTTTTGTATCAATCCTCAAACGAACTCGCCACTCTGGGCTATGCCTTCAATTCCATGCTCAGTACGATCAACCGCGACAGGGATACCATCCACAGGCATCAGCTGGAACTGGAAGACAAGGTGGCAGAGCGTACTGCCGAGCTGGCAAAAGCCAAAGATATTGCCGAAGCAGCTTCCAGATCAAAGTCGGACTTCCTTG
Organism: uncultured Candidatus Cloacimonadota bacterium; assembly: GCA_964634275.1. GTDB lineage: Bacteria > Cloacimonadota > Cloacimonadia > Cloacimonadales > Cloacimonadaceae > CAZZCS01. The sequence continues at coordinate 15,132 of CAZWIS010000014.1, forward strand.
CCAAGATGTCCCACGAAATCCGAACCCCGATGAATGGCATTATCGGTACTACCGAAATCCTGATCAATTCCGGGCTCAACGATGCTCAGCGGGAGATTGTGAAGATCATCCAAAACTCCGGCTCCTCACTCTTGCATATTATCAACGACATTCTGGACTTTTCAAAGATCGAAGCCGGAAAACAGGAGCTTTGTGAGCGGACGTTTTCGCTGCGCAAACTGGTAAAATCCATCATTCTGCACTTTAGCCTGGAGGCAGAGAACAAAGATCTAAAGCTGAGATTCCATATCGAAGATGATGTACCGGATATATTCCGGGCTGATGATATCAAGCTAAGACAGGTGCTGACAAACCTGCTGAGTAATGCCATCAAGTTCACCCACAAAGGTAGCATTGATCTACAGGTCCGGACGGATCAGCATGATAGCGAAGTGGCACACCTGATCTTTGAAATCGCCGATAGCGGAATTGGAATAGCTGCCGAAAAGCTGGAATCCGTATTTGATTCCTTTTCGCAGGGGGATAATACCACTACCCGTGAATTCGGAGGAACTGGGTTGGGGACTACGATATCCAAAAAGATCGTGGAAATGATGGGAGGAAGTATCCGTGCCATTAGCCCAAATCCGTACTTGGGAAAGGCTGCCGAGTTTCCGGGATCAGTGTTTCGCTTTGATCTTTCTTTCAAGCTCTGCAACCAATATTGTGTAGAAGTCTCTGATGGATCGACGATCATCCTGAGCGAGACCACATTTATCAGCCAGACTGATTCTGCCAAAATGAGGGCAGACCTGGAATATGTAGAAAGGATCAATGGTATTAGCATTGTCCATCGTCAGACGTTTGAAGAAGTGGAAAAGATCCTGGCATCCATCGCTCCCAAAGGAGCTTTGATCTTGCTCGATATGAATTCTGCAAGCCCGGATCTGATGGCTGGATATCGTGATCTGGAGCATAAATACAACTTCTGCATACTGGGATTGATCGATTCGGATATGCCTATTGAGCAGGAGATATTGGAGAGCTTCGGGATTGAATACTCCCTCCGCCTGCCACCGGATCAGTATAGCTTTTTGGAAGTTACCGAGGAAATGATAAAAGTGTGCTTTACGAAGCACAAGGACAGGCTCGAGGGTCAGCTAAATGCCTTGCAGGAGAGCTTCAAAAGCCTGAAAGTGCTCCTCGTGGAAGACAATATGATCAATCAGAAGGTTGCGCGCAAGATTCTGGAATCCATGAAGATGACGGTCGATATTGCCGTCAATGGCAAAGAAGCCCTGGAGATGGTAGCAAAATCCGGATACGACATGATCTTTATGGATATCCAAATGCCTGTGATGAATGGTTATGACTCCACCAAAGAAATGCGGAAACGGGGTCTCACCACTCCAATCGTTGCCATGACTGCAAACGCCATGAAAGAGGACAAAGAGCAAAGCCTGAGCTGTGGGATGGACGACTTTATCTCAAAACCAATTACATTCAATTCCATAAATTCAGTTATCCACAAGCTGCTGTATAAAGAAATAGAAGCAGTGGAAACTCCAAAACAAAAACCCCGGGAGAGTACTATGCAATACCGTATAATAGACGAAGAAGAAGCAATAAACAGGGTATATGATGTCGATCTGCTCAAGGAACTGCTGCTTGAATTCAGTACCATGAAAGAGCTCAATTTGAAAGTATTTGAGGATGCCTTTGCCAATAGCGATGTCTCCGAGATCGAGCATCTGTCTCATGCGCTCAAGGGAGTGGCTGGAAACCTGGCTCTGGAAGGTATCTACAAGACTTCGACAGAATTGAACGATGCAGCAAAAACAGGGCAAAAAGACCGGCTTCGGGAGCTCTATTCCAATATGGTCGGCGAGATAAAACGCTTCAAGGACTGGTTACCCGGATATCTTGCCTAAGAGCGAAATACTATTGCCCGCAGTTCCCGATACACACCGGAGTCTATGAGATAGAGCAGGACAAGGTATATCAGCCCCAGGGCAATGGCTCCCAAAAGCTGAAGCCCGTAGGCTTGAAATGCATATACAGCAAGGGATACCGGAACGAGGACGAATAATCCCTGCAATAGCTGTACCATGTATCGCCTGGCGTTTCCCTCCAGAAGGATAATCGACATAAGGTAAAAAGACAGATTCATTATGCCACTGATCACACAGAAGATCAGAATAGCCAGCTCAAATCCCCAGTTTAACCCAAGATACAAAGCTCCAATCCGCAGGATCAGAGTAGTAATATTCCATCCCAGCTCCCATTGCGGCTTCCGGCATATAAAAGGTATTCCGCTGATGGGATGGTGCAAAAGGCTGGTGCCATAATAGATCACAAGATAAAATACCAGAGGCAGGGCATCGTTCCACTTCCCCCCGAAAAGCATTGGCAAAATCCCTTGCAGCAGCAGCGCATAGAGCAATAAAAAGGGAATCCCCAGCTTTGTGACAAGGTTTGTATAACGCCGGATACCTTCGAGAGTTTGCTGTCTTTCCGAAGTGGCAAAGACGGGGAAAAGCACCTGGGCAATAGAGCTGGTAAACATATTCACAGGAATCCCAATTAGCTGGCTGGCAAAGAAATATAGCCCTACATATAGGGGAGAAACGAGGATTCCCATAAAGAGAATCGGAGCATTACCGGAGTATATTCCAATCAGATTGATCAAGCTGACATTCAAGACGAAATGCAAATTGTCCCGGATGTTGGCAACCGAGATCAGGAACCATCGGGGCATGAAGATACGCCTGAGTAGTTGCAAGGGAATTGTCGGAAGCTTGATGATCAGATAGCCGGTCTCGATCGCATTACCGATGAAAAAGAGCACGATATATATCCAGACAGAGCGGAAAAAATAGATCAATCCAATTGCCAGAAGGCTATAAACGGCTACATTCAGCGTCTCCGCCAGAGCCAGTTCCTTGAACATCAGTCTTTTCTGCGCTATCGAACGGATACATCGGCGCAGGACTTCACCAAAGACAAAGACTGCAGTCAGCCGCAGGACGTCCCCCAATTGCTTACTGTTATACAGGTTTCCGATGTGGGCGGCATAAATGCTGAGACCAAAAAACAGGATAATACTCGAATAAAACCCAAATTGCAGCATCGTAAAGAGGTTCAGGTTTTCCCGCTTGCGAGCGGTGATATAGTGAGAATCCAATCCCGGATTCCCAAGGTAGGACAGCATCAAAAGGATCAGGCTATAGGTACGAAAGATGCCAAAATCTTCCTTGGAAAGCCATCCGGCGACAAAGAAAAACAGGACAATGCCAAATCCACGGCGGATAACGGTAGTCACCAGCGTCCAGCGTATCCCATGGATGATCGCTTTGCTGCTCATAATGGGATCAGATCAGCTCCAATTGCTCTGAACCGGGTTCCAAACCAAGATGTTTGTACCCTTTGAAAGTTACCTTGCGTCCTTGGGGAGTGCGTTCCAAAAAGCCCTGTTGGACCAGGTATGGTTCATAGATTTCCTCTATCGTTCCGGCATCTTCTCCAATGGCTGCAGAGAGGGTCTTTAGGCCTACGGGACCGCCCCGGTAGTTTTCGATAATGGTGTGGAGCAGCCTTTTGTCCATTTCGTCCAATCCGGCGTGATCCACTTGCAGCATTTCCAGCGCTTCTCTGGCGATGGGAAGGCTGATGGTGCCATCACCGATGATCTGGGCAAAGTCCCGAACCCTTCTCAAGAGCCGGTTTGCGATTCGTGGAGTACCCCTGCTCCTGCGGGCAAGCTCTTTTGCTCCGTCCGGTTCCAAGGGTACCTTCAAAAGCGAAGCGGAGCGGATGATGATCTGGAGAATCGAATCAAAATCGTAATAATCCAGCCTCAGTACCAGTCCAAACCTGTCTCTCAGGGGTGGGGTCAAAAGCCCTGCCCTGGTCGTAGCTCCGATCAGTGTAAAGGGCTCTATTTCTATCTTCAGGGTTCTGGCGTTTGGTCCGCTATCGAGGATGATTTCCATCGAATAATCTTCCATGGCGGGGTATATATACTCCTCGATCACATGGCTGAGGCGATGGATTTCGTCGATAAAGAGGACTTCATGATTTCCCAGGTTTGTGAGGATTCCTGCCAGATCGGAGGGTTTTTCCAGAACTGGACCGGAACTGACGGTGATATTCACCCCCAGTTCTCTGGCAATGATACTGGCCAGAGTAGTTTTTCCCAAACCGGGAGGCCCATAAAACAGCACATGATCCAGAGATTCCTTGCGTAGTTTTGCCGCTCGGATCGATATATCCAGCAGTTTCTTGATATGCTGCTGGCCAATGAAGTCCTTTAGTGTCCTCGGACGCAAGGCTTTGTCAAACTCGCTCTCCTCGGATTGGATAACTGGATCGTTAATTCTCTGTAGCATAGTAATCCTCTTGCAGGCAAGGCTTTGTGGATCGCATAAAGCACCAGCTCGCCTATTTCATTAAGACCGTTGAACGTGTCTTACGGTATATCAAATCGGTGTATTTTCAGCCAATTTGAGCGTGCAAAAACAGTCATCTACACCCACCCACCACCCTTTTTGTATGGGGTGCTACCCCATACCCCGATAATTCAGCGATCTTTCCCTGTAAACCAAGTCTGCATAAGCATAGATATTTGTAAATGTTTTTCTTGGCACGGAGGTTTTTATTGACAGAATATGAATTATCCGCAGAATGCCAAAAAGAGAGATTGAGGAAGGCTTTATGAGAGAAAGAGAGCAAAAGCCACAATGTAACCATCATCATTCTCAAGCCGAAGATGATAATAGACGAGATCCTGTCCAAATGCCATTTTGTGCAAACTACCAATACAACCGGATCAGCTTTTGGTTGAATGGGATCAAGCGCAGCGCCGATGTCCCACCAGCGATGACGACACTGGACTTTGTCCACAAACAGCTGGGCATGTTTGGAACCAAATGCAGTTGTAACGAAGGAGACTGTGGAGCCTGTACGGTAGTGCTTTCTTATCCCAAAGACGGCAAAGTATGCTACGAATCGATCAACTCCTGTCTCTATCCGGCATCGCGCCTGCATGGAAAACATCTGATCACGATCGAAGGTCTTGGCACTCCCGAAAACCTGCATCCCATCCAAAGCGTTATGCTGGACTTTCACAGTACCCAGTGTGGCTATTGTACGCCTGGCTTTGTGATGAGTCTTTTTGCCTTGCTGGCAACGCACCGCAAGCCCAATACCGAAAGGATCATGGCAGCACTGGAAGGTAATCTTTGCCGCTGCACAGGCTATGATTCGATCCTGAAAGCTGCCGTCTATCTATCTGCCCAATATGATATCGATACTATCCTACCGGAGTGGTGCAGGAAGGTTGAAAGCCAATTGCTGAGCTTTGATGAATCGCCGGAACTGATCGATATGGAGTCCAAAGCTCTGTATCATACAGATACTTATTACCTGCCCCAAAGCTTGAATGACCTCTTTGATCTGATGGAAAGTAAAAAAGCTACAGGCTTCAAGCTCATCAGCGGGGGTACGGACATCATGGTGCAGATCAATATAGCCCGGCAAAAGTTCCCCATCCTGATCGATGTCTCACAGATTGAAGTACTAAAGACCATTCATCAGGAAGAGGAAGCTATCTGCATCGGTGCGAACAGCACTTACACGGAAGTGCTGAACTCCACCTTAATCAACAGGAAGCTACCGGAACTGGGAAAGATTATCCAGCGCATAGCATCGGAACAGATTCGCAATTTTGCCACTTTGGCAGGTAACATCGGCAATGCCTCTCCGATTGCTGATTCCATACCGGTTTTGATGGTATATGGTGCGTCTCTGAAGCTATTCTCCAAAAGCAGTAGCCGCGTAGTTCCTCTCTGTGACTATTTTCTCGACTACAAAAAAACAGAGCTCAAAGCCAATGAGATCATTGGTGAAATATTGATTCCCATCCCGCCGGATACTGTATTTGTCCGTGCCATCAAGGCTTCCAAACGTAAATCTGTGGATATTTCTGCCGTTAGTACGGCTATCATGCTTCAATGTAAAGATGGAATTGTCAGCCATGCCGAACTTGCTTTGGGAGGCGTGGCAAAGACACCTATCCTATCCAGTACCTTCAAGGATCAAATCATCGGACAGGATATATTCAGCGTCGATGCTGCCAGGCTGGCAAGAATGATAGAACAGGAAATTGACCCAATCTCGGATGTAAGGGGAACGGAGTGGTATCGCCAGAAACTGATCCGAAACCATATTCTGATCTATCTCAAAGAGGCAGTCGAACACTATCGGAGGCAGGGATGAAAAAGCCACCAAAACATATCAGCGGGAAGCTTCATGTCAGCGGAAGATCCAGATTCATCGCAGATGAGCCGGCTTTGCCCAATCAACTGTACATCAAGCTATTCCTCAGCCCGATAGCACATGCCACAATAGTCAAAATGGATGTCTCCGTTGCCAGATCCATGCCGGGAATAGCTGCCGTAATCACACACGAGGACATTCCCGGAGCGAATATGATCGGGCATGTGATCAAGGATGAACCGCTCTTTCCAAGCGACACCATCATGTACATTGGCCAGCCCCTCGCCATAGTCCTATCCCACGATTCCAATCTTGCAGAAGAAGCCTGCAAAGCCATTATCCTGGAGTATCAGGAGCTAAAGCCTGTGCTGGATATCGACGAAGCAGACAAAAACCAGGCGTGGTATGTGCCAGAGCGTAGAATAGAGTGTGGAAACATTGAATCTGCCATCAAAAAAGCAACTTTCAAGATCGAAGGATCGATCGAATCCTCCGGACAGGAACACTTCTATATGGAAACCCAAAGGTGCAGGGCAATCCCTGGAGAGGGTGAACAGATTACTCTCTTTACAGCTACGCAAAGCACCATGGAAGTCCAGGAAGTAGTTTCCCACGTACTGGGAATCCCGGCGCATAATATCATAATCGAAGTACCCCGTCTGGGTGGAGCTTTTGGGGGCAAAGAACGTAATGGAACGATTTACGCCACCTTAGCTGCGCTGGCTGCATATATTACAAAGTGTCCCGTGGAGCTGGTTCTTACGCGAGACGAGGATATGCTGATCACCGGTAAAAGACACCCCTTCAAGACCTGGTATCAGATCGGGTATGAACCGGATGGGAAGATCACAGCGCTGGACGTACAGATTTTGGCAAATGGCGGGGCTTATGCAGATCTATCCATCGCTATTTTGGAACGTGCCATGTTTCATATCGACAATGCCTACTATATCCCAAATGCCAGAATCCGCGGTCGGGCATGTCGGACAAACCTCCCCCCAAATACTGCTTTCCGTGGGTTTGGGGCACCACAGGGCATCTTTGTGATCGAAAGCCTGATCGAAAAGATTGCCGGACACCTGAAAATGGACTCCATCAGAATCCGAAAGCTGAACGCTTACGGGAGCGGGGAGAAAGCTCCATATCAACAGACAGTATATGAATCCGTCACCAATGCCATGCTGGACAGGCTGAATGATGTGGCAGATTATGAATATATGAAGTCCTGCGTATCAGAATTTAACCTGAATAACGATACCCGCCGTCAGGGGATCGGGATTGTACCCGTCAAATTTGGCATATCGTTTACGACTGCGCTCCTGAACCAGGGTTCTGCCCTTATATGGATCTATATCGATGGCAGTGTATCTGTCAGCACGGGTGGAATAGAGATGGGGCAGGAACTTACGACAAAGGTAGCGATTGTGGTAGCCCATGTATTGGGCGTTCCAGTCTCGACTGTCCGCGTCGAAAGTTCCAATAGCCAAAGGGTCGGAAACGCATCTCCCACAGCAGCATCGACCGGTAGCGATATCAATGGTAATGCTGCCAGGATTGCAGCAGAAAAGATCAGATCAAACCTCCTTCCCGCAGCTCGTGAACTGCTCGAACAAACCTACTCCAAGAGTATCGTGGAAAACGATATCATCTTTGAAGAAGGATATATCTATGTGCCAAAGGCTCCCGAAGCAAGATGCAGCTTTGCAGATTTGATCCGCTTTGCCTACAGCCAGCGCATTCCACTGGCAGCTTATGGCTATTACAAAACACCGGATGTATGGTTCGATCGGGACAGAGGCATCGGCCAGCCATTCTATTATTACGTCTATGGTTGCGCTCTTTCCAGAGTCGAAATCGATTTGATGACCGGAGAGCATACCTTGCTCGATACCTTTATCGTCCACGAAAATGCCAGATCGCTCAGTCCCGAGATAGACCGTGGACAAGTCATCGGCGCATTCATCCAATCCTATGGATGGTGCGCGATGGAAGAGATGGTGCATAATCCGCAGGGGAGATATCTATCCGTCAATCCTTCCACATACAAGATCCCGGGCATCAGGGATTTACCCCAAAACCTGGTCGTGGAATTGTTGCCTTCAAATGCCGAACACGCCAGCGTCCTTGGCAGTAAAGCTACCGGAGAGCCTCCCTTTATCTATGGACTATCGGTATTCTTTGCCATCCAGAATGCTATCAAAATGGCCGGAAGCACAAAGGTTCTCAGCTTCCCTGCCACTCCCGAAGCGGTCTTGAAAGCTCTGGACAGGACGGTTTGACGCTTATAAATAATGAATGTTGATTAATCGGTATATGTAGCAGAGCCACATACACCGATTTGCTTTACCTGAAGGCGTGTTCAATGGTCTTATGTTGTAGGATCGGAATCCTACACTACTATGTGGCGTAGCTTTGTAGCGTAGCTTTCCGAAGCTACGTTTTTTTTTGGTCAACTTATTTATAACGAGACAACCTGTAGGATCGGTCTGTAGGATCGGAATCCTACACTACAGTCAAGCGTATATCAAGCCTATATCAAGCCTATATCAAGTGTATTCACGAATACGCTTGATATAGGCTTGATACAGATCAGATAGAGGTAATCACTCAGGCAAAAACAAAACCCCGGATATATTTCCCGGGGTTTTGCACAAATAACTGGTAAAATGGGCCTTTAGAAAGAATTTATGATATCATCTGCTTCTTCTTTGTCGGAAGAAAAAGTAAAGGCGTCGATGATTCTATAGTTGTTATGAGGGTCGGTACATTCCGGATAAGAAATCCTCAGAGCCTGCAATTTGTCCTCGGAATAAGTATAAGCTCCGATCAAGCGTACGATCTGATTGACGCTAAACTTAAAATTACGTGCAGCAGTACGCAACACCCTTAGCTTATCATCCGAAAAGCTCTCTTTGCCAATCCTTGAAATCAGATCATTAAAATCTTTGTCATTCATAGTTTTGCGGCCTGGAGCGGGCTTTTCCTCTACTTGGGGTTTTGGTTTCGCGGGCTTTTCGGTAACAGCCGGAGCAGGTTTTTCCTCTACCATACTTCCGCTGATATTGATGCTGATATTGGGTTGAGAACTCGTAGAAGTACTGGTGGTGGTAGTGGTGCTGGAAGAGCTGGATGTAACCGTTACATAGGCATCATCGGGTAGAAGTGCCAGCAAGCCGTAGATTTCTTCCACGATGTTGCTGCAGCGTTTTTGATCCAGTTTGTTGAGCTTGCTGTGATAGTCTTTTTCCAGTTGTTCGAGCTTTGCTACGATCATATCTATCACGTTTCCACTTTTTGTTCTGCCATCTGGCTCTACTCCGGTAATACTCATCGTAATACTACCCTCGGGAGTGTTGATTGAAAATCCCTGTGCAAAAACTGCTGTCAGAGCAATCAGGGCAAGAAGAATGAGGATACTTTTTTTCATAATTATCTCCTATCTTTTTTATCCATATAAGTTTACAAGTATATTCCCTTTTGTGGATATTGATTGGATTTGACAAGTAAAAAAAATCGTATCCTCATCAATGCCTATTTTTCCTTTGCCAGATCACCAATACTCATCAACCAGGCTTTCTGATAGAAACCGGGGTTTTCATGATAATCCGGCACCATTTGGTAAACGCCATCAGTCCTGGACAAAACTCCTTCATCCACCAGCTCCCGCCGGATCAGACAATAGTCTTCGTGCATGGACTGGATCAATTCGTTTATTTCCTTTTCGGAATATGATCTGCCGCACTCAAAGAGCTTGATAATCTCCTGATAGACTATCCAGCGCTTTTTGTTCTGACTGGGCAAATGTGTTATCCGGCCATTTTTGATACTGCTTTGGATCACTTTATGGCGCAGGCTTTCAATTTTATCTTCCACACTGTTCGTCTTTTGTGGGATCAATTCATCGAGTTTCATGTTCAAAATCTCCTTTTTCAAGTGATATACACTATAATACTGCTGTTTGGTGGAGTACACTACCCCTGCTTCCTGTAGCTTTTTCAGGTGGGCAGAAACGGTAGATACCGCCAGTTTTAATACTTCGGCAAGGTCTTCGACGCAAAAAGGTCTATGCCTTAGTTGCATGACAATATGCAGTCTGGACTCATCAGCCAATGCCTTAAGTAATAGTAATGAATTCATTTACACCATCCATATCGATATATGACGAATCAAATGTAAGATTGCGTTTTATGTCAAGTTATTTTTATGGATATCGAAATGGATGTGGGTTTGCAAATATCTGTGATCTTATACAGAAAGATATTTTGAATTATGTCTTAGCGGGGGTTGGTTTCAGAAATGGAAGTAAATCTATGCTGCTTTTTTAATTATTGATTGACACTAAACATAAATTTATTCCAATGACGAGATAAAAAACCTCGAAAGGAAACAATGTTGATGAATAGACATAGTATTGTTGATCTTGGATTTACCTCTCTAAGGGCAATATGCGAAAACAATCCATTAGAGTACATTCAGAAGTCTCAGTCATACAGAGAAAAGTACAGTAACTTGGATGAGATTCACTTCTTATTTATTGATGCCTATGCTTACACCAGGGTTGGTCAATATGAGCTCGCTGAACCAATCCTTACGAACATTCTCAGTCAGGCTATTCTCAGCAAGGAATTCTTTTTTTTAGTTCATGGCAATCTGCTGCTGAGCCTGTGTTATCGTTTTGATTTACCAAAGGTGATGTCTTATCTCATGATTGCTGAAGAATATGCCAGAGAGGCTCAGGATACTATGCTACTGGCAGCGTGTTTTGCCTTTCAGGGTGATTATTATCAAATACGAAATAACTTTAAACTGGCAGAAAGCCTGCATCTTCAAGTTCAAAAGCTTCTGGAACATGAAGGTGAATCTCGGATAAAACTTACATCTTTGCTTAGTTTGGCTAATACAAACGTATCAGTCAAAAAGTACCAAAAAGCTCTTCAATACTTGAATGAAGCACTAAAAACGAGTAAAAACACTCACAACGACCAGTTCAGATTGATAATAAACACGAATCATGCAAATGTGCTGATGAAACTCAAGCGTTATAATGAAGCCGAAAAGGTTCTGATTGAAACCAGTGAGTTAAGTAACAAGCAAAAATTTGTTATACATCGCATCCAGGCACTTTTCAGTTTGGGTGCACTAAAGTTAGAGTGTAAACTACCCAACGAAGCCTTAAACTATCTGGATGCGTGCCATGAACTTGCACAAAAAGAAGGTTTTAACATGCCGGAGTTTCATCTGGATTTGTATAATAATTTTGCCATTGCTTATGGCTATAGTGGCAACATCGACGGAGCAACAGAGTATATAAACAAAGCTGCAAGTATAGCTATTGATATCGGAGATATCGTAGCGGAACAAGAAATTTATCTCAACTCAGCAAAAATGCTGATGAAGGTAAGGCAATACGTCAAAGCAGAAGCTTTGTTACAAAAATGTCTGCAACTCAGCACTAAACACAGGCTCCAGGATCATATATTCGAAGTCAGAGAGACTATGGCAAAACTGTACCTGAGCTTAAGAAACTATCCTAAATGCGTAAAGATGATGCAAAAGGTACAAGCCGATTTACATAAACAACTGGGCAAACTGCACGAAATGTATGCTGAAACCCAAACGCATGATTTTGATTCAGAACGTACAATATGCCCTGTTTTCATTTCTGCAAATTCATCTGGTAGGGAGTTTGTTGGCATTAGTAGTGCTGCCCGAAAAGTATTGCATGAAGCTCTACTGGCAGCCCAACATCCCAATGTAAGTGTTTTGATTTGTGGAGAATCCGGAACCGGCAAAGAAGTATTGGCAAATCTCATACATGGGAACAGTATCAGAAAATACCATCCCTTTATCCCTATCAACGCTGCAGCGATATCCTCAAGCTTAATGGAAAATGAGCTTTTTGGGCACAAGAAAGGTTCATATACCGGAGCTAATACGGACGAAAAGGGCTACTTTTTACAAGCCAATAAAGGTACCTTGTTTATCGATGAAATCACTGAGATGCCCATCGAGCTTCAAGCCAAGCTCTTGCGAGCTATCGAAAGCAGAAGAATAGTTCCTGTCGGCAGCTCCAAAGAAATCAGCTTTGATTGCCGGATTATTACTTCTACAAACAGAGATATTAATGTGCAGATATCAGGAAATCAGTTTCGAGTTGACTTGTTTCACCGTATCAATACTATCGAAATCACTATCCCTCCACTTAGAGACAGAGTTGAGGATATTCCCGTGTTGGTGGATCATTTTGTTAAAATGTTCTGTAATGAATTCAAATGGATGGAACCAAGAATTAAGACATCTTTTATTCATCGCTTACAAGATTACAACTTCCCCGGCAATATCAGAGAACTAAAAAACATAATCGAAAGACTATTCATTTTGGGTGAAAGCAGTTCTTGGGATGAACTGCTTCTCAACAGGGTTTGTAACTTGAGCATGAACAAAGAACATAAAAATAATGAAGATACAATCGAAAGAGAAGAGATAATCAAAGCTTTGATTCGATTCAAAGGAATACGTAGAGATGCTGCTGCCTATTTGATGATGAGTAACAGCACAATGACAAGAAGGATCGAAAAATACAATCTGGTGGGCTACACGGCAAAACAGCAAACCAAAAAACAAAGATAATGGGATAAACAGATCAATAGTAAAGAGTTATAGATGTCTGGCGACACTCTGTTTTTCGAGAGTTTTCATTCAGAGTTTTCGTTTTCAATGATAATTTGAAAACTATACCATTTCACTAATTCGTTACAATAGGCTATCTGCTTGCCATTAAATACTATAGAGCTTGCTTGATAGTGTTGGGTTTATTGGCTTGTTTGTTGCTCCAATAGTGTTTGCGTTGTGCCAAGGATCCGATGTTTAAAGAATATCGGTATATGATCCGTGGTAAAAAACTTCATAAATCAAAGCAAACGGGAGTATAAAAGTGACAAAAAAAACATTGTTTTGTCTTATCGCCGGTATCTTGATCTTTACGGTAAATCTATTTGCACAAGAGTTTGCCGTTTTGTTAAACGGATCCAGTCAATATATTGATTGCGGAAATGACAGCTACTATAACCTCACTAATAATCTTACAGTTGAAGCATGGATTTATCCGACAGATTTTAAAGCTTCTTCCACTAGAAACACCATAGCCTCAAAGGTATATTGGACTGCCTCAAATACTTATGGCTGGAGTTTTCGATATGGATCATCGTCCGGGACTTTGGAATTCAATATGAGCACAGGTGGAAACAACTGGCAGAATTGCACAGTAACTGGTGCCTTAACCCTCAATACCTGGCAACATGTAGCGGCTACATACAATGGCAGTGCGATAAAGATATACGTAAACGGCTTGGAAGTAGGATCTACTAATGCTACTGCCAGTATTCCTACGACCACGAAGAAACTATGTATCGGGGCAATCGATCTATCAACTGATATGCGATATATGACTGGGAAGATAGATGAAGTCCGGATCTGGAAAGTGGCTCGCACAGCCAGTGAGATAGCCAATAACCTGTATAATAGCGTAAGTGATGCCAATCTTCTGGCTTATTTCCAGATGAACGCAGGTAGCGGAACGGTTGCTGTCAATAGTGCAAATCCCAGTTACAATGGTACATTGATTGGAAGCCCTTCCTGGAGTACGGACATTCCATTTTATGCTTGTACTGTCACTACTCAAGCAGTATCTTCAATTGGCAATATATATGCAACCGGCAATGGAGCTATCACAAACTTGGGCTCACCCAATCCCTATCAGCATGGTCATGTATGGGCTACTACCGAAATGCCCACTACAGCGGATAACAAGACGGAGTTGGGAGTAGCGAGTTCAACCGGTACTTTTGAATCTTCTCTATCCGGCTTGAGCTCCAATACCTTGTATTATACCAGAGCTTATGCTACTAATGCCATCGGAACATCATTCGGTGATCAACTCAGTTTTAGAACCCTGCCCTCTGCTTCTGCTTATACCTCTCCGCAAGACGATGCTGTAAGTGAAGCCAATCCTCCCACCCTCATCTGGAATGCCCCTCTGGGTGGATGCCTTGGCTACAAGGTTTATCTGGGCACCGATAATCCCCCTACAAATATTCTAAATGGCATTTCTGTAGTAGAGACTTCGTATACTCCTGCTTTACTACAATTCAATACCCAATACTATTGGAAGGCAGTAGCTTACAACGCGACAGGTAACGCCCTGGACTCACAAATGTGGAGCTTTGTCACAACCGATACTTATGTGAACACGGATGTAGCACCAGTTGCAGTTCCCGGAGCACTTCCCGGAACCACCATCAATCCAACTATCCAAATCCCCTCTATTACAGGTGAGTTTGTTCCTGTGATAACAAGCGGATGGAATCCCGAAGGCACACCATATACCAATGCCGGATTGTATCTCAATATTAGCGGGGCAAACCTGGGAGGAAGATTGATCATCATCAATCCCGGCTTGGGCTATATCCCTACCGGACTTGCATATCGCATCTTGCCTCTGGAAGATTGGAACTATCAACCTGCCAAGATTGACTGGCGAGAGGACTATGTTTATTTTACTGTGATGGGTTCCAAAGCGGATGGCGATGTGGATATTCTCTTCCCGGATTCGGAAGTCAGTACCCTGCCCGTAACCCTTAGTTCATTCACTGCCCAATACATGGCAGTAAGCGGATCGGTGATGCTAAATTGGATCGTTCAATCCGAAACTAATCACATGGGATACAATATATTGCGTAGCGAAAACGGATATCTATATAATGCTCAAAGAATCAATCAACATATCATCTCGAGTGGAAACGCTACAGGTAGCATGATTTCTTATACCTACAAGGATTCGGAAGTATACTCCAATACTCAATATCTCTATTGGTTGGAAAGTATCTCATTGAACAATATCACAGAATATTATGGACCTATCATAATTAACACAATCTCCCAAGATGAAGATACACCGGATATACCCATTAGGACCACACTACACGGAGCCTATCCCAATCCCTTTAACCCTCGCAGCACAGTTGTCTTTTCCATCGAAAAACCAGGTAAAGTAAACATCGATATCTTCAATGCTCGTGGTCAAAAGGTAAGAAGCTTTGAAGGCAACTATGCTGTTAGCGGTAGATACAGCTTCATCTGGGATGGCAAAGATGACATGGGCAGAGCACTGGGTAGCGGAATCTATCATTATAGAATGCGTAGCGATAATTATAAGGCAATGCGTAAGTTGATGCTGGTGAAATAGCAAGTTCACCAAAGACATTTTACAAAGTTATTGGCGAACCGCGGTTCGCCAATTTTTTAGTAAGGTGATTACTTGGATTCGGGCATGCTTTTCTTATAAGCTATAAAAGACCAAAGACCATTAACTAATCGGGGTATATGGCAGCTCCCCATATAAAAAAGGTGGTGGGTGGGTATAGATGAGCGTTTTTTGTGCGCTCAGATTTGCTGAATACTATCCAATCTGTTTTATGTGGAACTCACATTCATAAGGCTAGATAAAAAGGGGGAAATCATACTCAATTATTGCCTTTATGGGAATGGGATCAATGACTTACTGTATTGATTCTCTATGGTTGGATTAGCTTATTGTCCTCTCCAGATGCTCCTGCATTAGTTTCACGCGATCCCACCTTTCCCTCTTTTTGTTAACGGCAATGGACAGTTCCAGAGGAGGAACCTTGATCTGATGATTCTGCCAGGTGATAGTCTCCAAGTGCGCTTTGGCATAGGGTCCGCAATCAACAGGTTCAGGTATATCCATTCGGCTTGCCGGATCGGATGCTATATCTATCCTGCAAGAGATAAAGAGCACCCCAAAGTCCTTCGTTACCCAGCCCTGCGTATCAACGATTGGCTCAAAGATATCATCTTTGAAGAGCTCAATTATCTTATTGATATCAGAGGAATTAACCATAATGTCCACATCATGGGGCTCTATTTCTATTCCGCGGATGCATGCGGCACAGCTGCCTGTCAACCACCAGTCTATCCCCTTTCCAGCAATCCTGTCGGCAAATTCCAATAATCCTGCTTCCCAGGGAATGGGTGCAAAATAGCCCAATTGATCGAACATTATCTTTCCGCAGTGCACAAAGTTTTGCCGGATGCGTTCCAAATATGGGTAGTCCGAGGGGTATTCTTTGTAAAAGCCATTGTCATCTTCAAGGTAATAACACATCCTGAATACCGGGATGTATTTGGGATCAAAAGAGCCAATCCGAAAGTATACTTTTCCGTTCAATACATCAGTCGTCAGATTCATATTGTTATCGTCTCCTGTGGTAGCGGTAATGCTAAATCCTGCTTAGGTGGATGGGACAAGCTGTCAAGTATGATTGCAGTAATATCTCAAAGACCGTTGAATGATCGGGGTATGGGGCAACGCCCCATACAAAAAGGGTGGTGAGTGAGTATAGATAACTGTTTTATATGCGCTCAAATTGCCTGAAAATCCAGCAATTTGTTATACAGGAAGACACGTTCAACGGTACTTCTCAGTAGATTATACTACTAATCCGATAGACCATATATCTGCTTTAGTCTCTTTAGTAAATCCTGGAGATTTATCTTTCTGATGTTGAGGTCTTTCAAACTGATTGTAGTGTCTCTATTCAAGGATTCAATAAAAACCTTTAGATCGTTTTGAATGGCCAATGGAATCTCAACCTTCAGATTCGGCTCAAGAATTGGAAACAACCGAAGAACATCGTTTCTATGTTTTTTGATATCTTTTGAATCTATCTTTTCACCGTTTGATACCCGATGATTTAAATCAAGCCATGCCTTGGCTTTCAGAACGATGATGTACTCGGGTTTTAAGCATGATAAACTGTTCACTTCTGTACTTCCCTCAGCAATCAGGCTATAGTAATCATCATCAAGCAAGATAGCTGAAAGAGATGATATATCTTCATCGATTGGAATCGGGGTAATATGTCCCAATCCTGTAAATTTGATACCATCTGGAACCCTTGAAAACAACTCTATGCACTCGGGATAGATTTCATCCTCTGGTTTATTAAACCTATAGTAGTTCCTCCCTCTTTGACTTTGAGACCTGACACCATACTTGCCTTTCTCGATAAAGTCCCAGAAAGCTATCACGAACTCAGTTGTCAAAGCCTCAACAATCAGGACAATATCCAAGTCTCGTGTTCCCCTGAAATCAAGACCGGACTGTTCCATTAGTTCAGCACTGGCAGAACCACCGATAAGTACGTACTGATCACGAAATTCAACAAAGTGATTCCTGAATGTGGCCAGCCCCCTTACCATTGTATGCCATCCATCATCTTATCAAGGGATATCTGGATTCTTTCATCAGTGCTATCCTTCAAGCTTAGATACAAGGAGAATTGATCTACACATTCTACATTTGTGATTAACTTGGGGTCATATATCCAAAGCTGTAGTTCATTCATTTTATCATCAAATTCGCAGGAGATACCCAAATCTTTTTCTTTTGTAGAGTGCGATAGCTTTGTGGCATACGTTGTATGCTGATCTTCATTGATATTACTATACTGTGCAAGAGCAGAAACACCGGCGATACAATATGGTACCCTATAGGATGCATGTATCCACATCGTTCTGCGTAGAGGATTGAACAGCATAGGCTTAGCCCGCTCCCATAGATCCATTCCCTGATAAACCCATCTAATTGGCTTTCTTCTCCATCCATCCTCTTTTTTAATGAGATTCTGTGCAATCAACTCGTTAAATGCTCGGGATATACTCATAACGGTATAGGGTAGATGAGCAGAATACGCGGTAGCAGTAATAGGATCGTAATCTCTGTTAACCAATGTTCGGATAATAATAACTTGTGCTAATGGACTATAGCTGTTTCTATTAGCGCTACTTACCCGATACTTCTCTTTGAAGGCGATTCCGAGGACAGGAAGATAAATCTGGCTATTGGGAATAATGAAAGACACTCGGTTTTCGACTAATGTGCGTCTAAGGTTTGCCGTTATTTCTGCATTCAGGTATATTGCCCGTTTACCAGTCCGGTTTTCCAGTTCAGATAGTTGGATGCGCACTTGCTTGGCTGTAAGAATCTCCCTTCCTTCGCATAAAAGGTAGCTTACACCGTTTAAAATAAGATAGTATAGCCGATACAATTCAGTATAGAAATACGGCAGTTTTGCTAATGTGTCAGTAGAGCTGATCTCAGCCTTCACATCCAGTGTCTCTTCCAGATATCGCTTTGTCTTGATTATCAAATCATCCATGACTTCCTCTCATTAACGTGAATTCGCATCACTAACATTATAATTGTTAGTGAACAAAAAGCAAGTTAATGATATGATCAGTTGCATATTTCTTGGTCACACCTCTTGCGCTTATGAGCATACCGTTTATTAAGACCGGAAAGAGAATCTTTTCATGCTCAGTTGTACAATCCAGGACTTCCATCCGTACCATGATCTCTTCCCCAGTCAGAAGAATAATCGAAGTTCCCAACTTCTCGGCTTATTGAAAGCTATCCTCATATCGTTGCAAGCTTAGAAAGACCGTTGCACATATCTTACCACAGAATAAACAGGTGTGTTTTCAGTCTATCTGAGCATACTAAAACAGCTATCTCTACCCACCCAACACCCTTTTTGTATGGGGCGCTACCCCATACCCCGATCATTCAACGGTCTTGTATATCTGGTTTGTCCACAGCCGAAACTTCTTGACAGCCAGAAGCAAAGGGATAGAAAATGAACCCATGAAGAAACGGAGTAGGAGATACATTATGGCGGGACAAATGAATTCTATCCGGATAGTGCAGAATGCACAGACGCTCGTAAAAGGTTCAATGGGAAAACATATTGGCTTTGCTCTGATGCTTTGGTTCTGTTTTTTCGGATTGTTTGCCCAATCCCAGCCTCAAAAGCAGGAGAAGGATATCACTGCGGTTATATCGGATACGACTCTGGTTCGGAGTGCTGTATTGTATGACAACAAAGCTGTGTTTTATGTCTATAGTGGCTATGGCACTATCCTGATGCCGGAAAGAGCTCTGCTGGTGAGTAAAAGACTGGAACAACTGGGAACAATCAAAAAACTGGATCCGGATCAGCTTGTGATAGAGAACTTGGGCGATGCACTCCTGATAAACTACTCCGACCAACCCATTATCTCCATCAGCAAAGCAGATTCTCTGGCTTTGGGATATCCCCGGGAAATGATCGCAAATGCATATCTGACCACGATCAAAAACGAAGTACTGCCCCTGATGAGCAGGCTAAGTATCCGTGAGACGATCATCTTGATCGCAAAGTCAGTTTTGTTCATTGGGATCATTCTGGTGGTTATGCTGTTTTTATTCAAACTGGCAGGGAAGGTATTTGTCTGGCTGGAAAGTAAAAGTAATGACATCCGGGACCGGAATCCCCAGGGATTTATGTTTGGCAAAATCCGCTATCTTACTGCCAACCAATACGAAAAGAGCGTCGGTTTAATCCTGAGGCTGATCCGGTTTCTGGTCGTGATTCTGATCCTTTACAATGCCTTGTTCATGATTCTGTACGTCATTCCGGGGACAAAGCAAATTGCCAGACAGCTTCAGTCTTTCATTACAGACCCTCTGATCTCAGTAGGGAACTCTTTGATAAACTATTTGCCCAATGTCTTCTTTATCCTGGTAATCATATTCATTGCGAAATATGTCATAGCCTTTCTTCATTATCTGTCCAATGAGGTCGAAAGGGGTAATATCCAGATTCGTGGTTTTTATGCGGATTGGGCAGAACCGACCTTTCATCTCTGCAAATTCCTGGTGTATTTCTTTGTTGCCATCACGATATTTCCCTATCTACCGGGTTCTGATTCACCCGCCTTCAGAGGGATCTCACTCTTTATCGGAGTTCTTTTTTCTCTGGGTTCTACCTCTGCAATCAGTAACATAATTGCCGGAATAATTCTGACCTATATGCGTGCCTTCAAAGTAGGCGATATTATCAAAGTAGGTGATACAGTAGGAGAACTAATCGAAACATCACTCCTCGTGATCAGAATCAAAACTCTCAAAAACGTGGAGATCACAATCTCGAACTCGCTGGTTTTGAATGGACAGATCATAGATTACTCGAAGCATAGCCAGGAAAACAACCTTGTCCTGCATACAAAGGTTACCATCGGATATGATGTCCCATGGCGCAAGGTACACTCTCTGCTGATCGATGCTGCAAAAAGGACAAAGGGAATCAGCGAATCCAAAGAACCCTTCGTGCTTCAAACCGCCTTGGACGATTATTATGTGGAACACGAAATCAATGCCTTTACCCAGCTTCCCAATATGATGCCAGTGATCTACTCCGAACTGCATCAAAATATCCAGGATTGTTTCCAGGAAGCACAGGTCGAGATCATGAGCCCGATGTATAATGCGGTAAGGGATGGTAATAGTATCACTATCCCGATAGAGCAGTAGAGCTTATGAGGAATGATAAGAAATCTTTGAGCGCTGATGGCGGTCTCCATGAAAAATAATAATGGTTGACAATTAAATGTAATCAAATCAGAATGAAATACATAAAAAAGTAAGCCCAACAAAGAATCCTAAAAAAGGAAGTGATGTAATGGGTAGTCAGCAGCTTGTCCTGGTCGTTCTGGGTGTGATTATCGTAGCGATAGCTACTGCGGTAGGCATGTCTATCTTTTTCTCACAAGCATTTCGCACCAACCGGAATGCCCTGGCGAGCGAGGTTCAAGTGTATGCCGCAGAGAGCTTTCAGTATTACAGGCTGCCAGTCAACATGGGAGGAGCAGGACAAAATCTTGAAGCGATGACTGTAGGATCTCTTGCCAGAGCGATTGGGTTCAGTATTTCAGACCCTCCCAGAATGTTCACCGAGCATGGAGAATTTCGGATAATGAACTATGAACCATCCACCGGGAAGTTTTCCATCGTCGGTCTGGGGAATTCGTTATGGCTGGGAAAGCTGCCAAAAGTAAAGTGTGATATCGAACTTCCCAGCACTCATGTTGTTACAGAGATCTCCGCTGCGACTGGATTTGATTGATTTATAGCTGCATGATATCAGCTTTGCTTTATAAGACAGATGCACGTGTCTTCCCGTAAAGCAAACCGGTGTGTTTTCAGCTTATCTGAGCTGACAAATACAGTTATCTATACCCACCCACCACCATTATTGTATGGGGCGCTGCCCCATACCCCGATTATTCAACGGTCTTTTTTATTGTGATAGTTTTACTGGACGAAGAAGCTCCCTGCCGTAATGCTTCAAGGATCTTCTCCATCCAGCCTTTGGGTTGTTTCCTATTATCTGATACCGTTGAACATGTCTTCCTGTGAATCGAACTGTTGTGTTTTCAGCCTGTCTGAGCGCAAAGAATCATGCATCCAAATCACTCACAATCCTTTTGTATGGGGCGCTTCCCATTACCAGATTGTGCAGAGCGAAATGTGCTGAATTATCCGGGCGTTAAAACTTAAATTCGACTCCAAAGGACATTGAAGTGACAGTTTCCTCACTCCCTTTGATCTTGCCATTTCCATCTAAGTCCACATAGCGTTCGCTGTATTTTCCTACCAGCCAGGCGTTGTCGGACAAGCCATAAGCCAATCTACCCGATATCTGTGCAGAAGGACTGCGGAGCTGATTGATGGATATGTATTTGACGTTTGTTTGAGAATAAGAGACCGTAGCCTCTTTCAGCTTTGGTATGATCTTTGGATCTACTCCGACAGAGCCCCAGATGGATTTTCCGGTAATGATATCTTCGCCATACATATCCTGATACGCCACACTGAGGAAAGCCATATTGAAGAGGCTGGCACGAATTCTGCCATACCATCCCAAGGATGACTTTACGTTTTTGAGGATTTCATCTTTTGTCACGACGGAATACACTCTCTGCGGCCCATTCATGCTTTGAACGGCAAAGGCTCTCTGCTCATCGTAGAGTTGATCAAAAAAGCCGGGGATAAACTCATCACCAAAATGTCTGAATTCGAGATTGGCATCAAAGATCAAAAACTTGGAGCCGAATCCAGGAAAGATAAACCCACTACCATAGTCTTTGATCATCGCAATTTCGCCATAATTCCACAGAGCAAAGTAGTCATAATCGATCAGGGGCAAGGAATAATCCACGCTATAGATGCTGATCTCTTTGTCTTTTTCCATTGGAATGACCTGGTTTTGGATTACATCCATATCCAGTTCCCAACCCGCTGAATCCGCAATAGCTCCGATTCCGGGATATAGAACTTCCGTATAGGGATTTATGCTCGGGTGATCGATCAGGTTATTACCATTGATATCGGCATCCATGGAATCCAGGAAACCGTCCCCATCCGTGTCAAGCCAGATGCTGGCATAAATATCCGGGACACCATCTTTGTCCTTGTCTTCAAACCTGGCATATTGATCACGATCGATACCCATATTGAATCCGAGCTTAAGGTTGCTGAGTAAAGGCAAGCTCAAATATTCCAGGGGTTTGGCAAATACTCTGCCAGCCAGGATTTCGTTTTTTTGTACATTGTGGGTATAGACTTCCATCCCAAATCCGGATAATGGAGTATTGAATCCTACATAAGCTCCGATGTTTCTATGAAGGGGATAATGCAGCATGTTGGAATATCCATTGAAGATCAAGCCATTTGCCAATGTATAATCCGGGATACTGCCTACCTTGAAGTAAAATGGATCTCTCCTTTGGGCAAAGCGGAAATAAAGGATTTTATTGACGATATCCTCTGCTTCGTCCCAGTCTTCCTTGCGGATGTTTCCTTCGCTATCGATGAGAATATCTATATCGAGGCCAAGGCCAAATTTCCAGAACGTAATCTCGGGCATCAGACGAATTTGGGAATAGGTCTGGTCGCCTACCATAACGGATCCCACCATTCCGCCCATGCCAAATCCGCTTTCTCCACTGTCAGAGGCATCGTCCGCCATCATCTGAGCACAAAGAATCAACGGTAATAAAAATAAGACAAACACGAGATATCTTTTCATTGTTGTCACCTCAGTTTTCAATTTGTCGGCAGTCTATAGTGTGATACTTGACTGTCAAGTGATTTGTAACGCCGTATGGTTTGAATATCCATAGTACACCTCGGCAACGTAACTCTATTTGATCAAGATCATCTTGCGGGTCTGTGTATGCCTTGATACCTGTAAACGGTAGAAGTAAACGCCGGAGGCTACGGGGATGCCATGTGTATCTTTACCGTCCCAGATGATATTGTGTTCTCCCGTCCTCAGACCTTGCCAGGATCTGATCTGCTGTCCTTTGATATTTATGATATCCATGTAGCCGGTCTGATTTTGCGGGATGCTGAAACTGATGGTGGTGGATGGATTGAAGGGATTCGGCCAGTTTTGGAGTTTGTAGGAAGGCTGCAGATTGTCATGTACACCTGTGGGTTGTATTTCCACGATAAGGGGAGTGGATTCTCCAGCTATATATTGTGCCGTAATCCATACAATGTAGTTTTGTCCGCTTACCAGATTCTCAAAAGCCCAATAAGTTTCGCTGGTGTTGGCGACAATAGCCCCATCCACATAGACATTGTAATGCTCAAAAGGAGAGGTGCTACCTTCTACTGGTGGATTCCAGAAGACTTGTACGATCCCTCCAGGTAATACAGTAGGATCGAGCGGAGGATTCAGCACAGCAGCAGAATACCTTTGATTGCGGTAAAACTTGAAGGTACCATCGTAATCTCCCAAAACCAGATCCAGATCACCGTCATGATCCAGATCGACCAATGCCGGCGCAGCATTTTGATTGGTCTCTATGCCCTGAAAATAGCTATTGTTTATCGTCCATGAGAAGCCGTTGTAAAAATAGCAGTACAGGCTTCCAAAGAGGTTACCTGCCACAAAGAAGTCCGGAAGTCCATCGTTGTCGTCATCTCCAAAACTGGGGACTGAATTTGTCCCTACATCGATTCCACCCAAGAATCCCGAGACTAATGTCCAGCTTGGATTGGTAGCCGATCCCTGATTTCGGTAATAAAACATGGTACCCGCTTCACAACCTACAAAAAGATCCAGATCGCCATCACCATCCCAATCCACCAGCCTGGGGACTGACCATCCACCCAGACTGATCGCCGGAAGAACTCCGGGCACTTCTACAAAGCCAAATCCGGTATTGCTGTGGAAATACAGATTGCCACTCAGATCACCCACTATCAAATCCGGCAATCCATCTCCATTTACATCCCCCACAGCTACAGACGAGTAGATGGAGTGATCTATACTGGAGAAGTATGTATGGTCTGCCTGCCAGGCTGGGGCATAGGGAGTTCCCGTATTGCGATAAAACTTGATGTCTCCCAATTGGGATCCGCTGATCATATCATAATTTCCATCCCCATCAAAGTCAAAAAATACGGGATTACTGGCTCCACCAACGTCTATGACTCCGCCAAAGAGAGTGGTATTTTCCTGCCAGACCGGATTGCCGATGCTACCGATATTGGTATAATACTTCAGGGGACCGGATGCAGTACCATAGACCAGATCGTAAAGACCGTTACCATTCAGGTCTACCAAACCTGGAGAGTTCCAATATGTCCCGAGTCCCAATCCCACAAACTGGGTGTTATCCGCTTGCCATACTGCTTGCGTGGCAGTGCCTGTGTTTTTGTAATAAACAAAACCCTGTGAATCCCTTCCGCATAGTATGTCCATATCCCCATCGTTGTCAAAGTCGCAGAATATTGGATAGGCATAAAGCCCGATATCACCGATGGTCTGCATATTGGCAATGCTAAACTGTCCACTCTCCGCTGTGCCGGTATTTATATAGATCCGAACTTCGCCATCTTCGCTAAGCCCCACTACCAGATCCAAATCCCCATCATTATCGATATCTGCCAAATCGGGGACGGGATAAGGACCCAATCCCAGAGCAACGAAATATCCGGGAAGCTCTGTATATACTGGGGATGAATTTGATCCGCTATTGATATACAGATGCAATCCGGTGAATCCACCCGTAACCAAATCCAGCAGTCCATCGTTGTTCAGATCATAGCTAACTGCCACTTCTGCGGATAGATATGATATTCCGGCAGCGTAGTTTTCGCCCACAGCAAAGGAAGGAGAGCCGACGTTGCCGGTATTGCGAATAAATAGGGGTGCGCTGTTTGTATTCCCCAGCCAGAAATCGTAATCTCCATCCTCATCGAGATCGACAAAACGCGGCTGAGAAAAGCTCAAGCTTGGTATTCCGCTGGGATTGAACACACTATTATCCATCTCCCATGGCTGTGCTGTCAATAGCTGTAGAACGCATAGAAATGTTAAAATCAAAAAGTAGCTTCTCATCTTCAATTTCATCTTAGTGTATTTCCTTTTGTTAGTATTTGGTTCTTTCACCCATCCTGGCATTAGGATCCTATTCAAAGGATTCATGCGAACTGGGCAGAGCCATACAAGCTCGTTCAAAAAAAACGATCCTATGCCCATAAACTAAGAAACTACACACAAAAAACAATATAAAAGACCGTAGAATAATCTGGTTATGGGAGCAGTGCTCCATACAAAAAGGGTGGTGGGATGAGTATAGATGGCTGTTTTTGTATGCTCAGATAGGCTTAACGCACACTTATTTGCTTAATGAGAAGGTACGTTCTATGGTTTATTTACTTAGCTGATACTCTGGTTCAAGATATATATTAACTTCATGCTTAATGAAATGACTGAATTGATAAGTGTGATGCATCAGTAAAATTAGAACTTAACTCATCAACTAAGTTCGAATAAATTAACCTGATGTTATAACATATAATGTCCGAAAATCAATTTACCTAATAATACTTAGAGGAATCAACATACTCAGGTAATAATGTATAACTATGCCACTTGAGTTTGTAACTGCAGTTATTGATACTTGGCTCTCCAATCCATCATCAATGAAAAATCTTGAAAAAAAAGTTTTAATTGGGGGACTACAAAGCACTTCTTTGTATAACTTGACAGTCTTGCTACGGGTGCGACTATTTATAAGTTCCACAGATAATCTGTTGATAAAAATATCCAGATGTCCCTTGGCCTTGGGATATTTAGCAAAGCTACTACTTGCCATTGATTTATTTCCTGTGGAAATGAAAAATTCTTTTGTTTGGAATTGCTTAGGTACATAATATGTGATTAATCTCCACTCAAAATCCGTGTTAGTATGGTCATTTTTATGTAAATTCTTAGTGCTTAGGTTGGTCTTGAATCGCATTAAAATACAATTCACTAGTGCTTCATCTCTAATTAATCTCGTGAGTAAACAATATTGTGAAACATTAAATGTGTTGCATAGGACATTTATATGTTCAAGTGAGAATCCAGCAGAACAATTATCTAGTAAGTTTTTATAAGTTTTTATTAACATTGATTGTGGGACTAAAAGATACCTTGCTAGCTTATTGCATATATACTCTATTTCTTTAGTTCTTTGATAGAAGTATTCGGATCCAATGATTTCATTATGTTGAGTCATATATAGAAATGTATGGGCGATTTCATGGGCAATGACTAAACGTTCTTCTTTGATATTAAAAATTAAACTCCGATTTAGTGATACATGGAATTTATTGTTCTTAAAGACCACAATTCCCTTGAATGGACTGGTTGTTATATCATTCATTGTGCAATTTCGTAATCTGAGGAGTTGTAGATGGTCTACTGGTGGCAAATCCTTCTGAAGTTTATAAATCATGAACTCAGATATTCTCACACAGAAAGTGTCAATATCCTGTTCATTATATAGGATCTTGACAATATCTGAGGCCTTGGATATTATATCCATTTTGTTGTTTTCTTCAGGGCAGATAACATAGAACTTCTTGAGAATCGACTGTATTTATCTTCATCGCCTCGATTTAGAGCTGCTGCTCGCCATACATCGTATATTCTTTCGTCATTATTTACAAGTTCCATGTTAAAAATCTTCTGAGAGTTTTCAGTTTTATTGATCTCTTCTTTAATACTAGGCAACAAGAGAGAGAAATAATTCCGCTCATGGATTTCTTGTTCTTCATCTGAATCGTAGAGCATAGTCATTTTAAGGAAGTTGTGAATAATATTAATGTAATGGTGATAACGAGTTTTATTTTCTTCAGTAGCATACTCAGAGTTTAGAAACACTTTAAATATCCATAAATTCCTGTGGGTTTTCAGGATGTGCTCACATTCATCAGAAAGGAGTTCTTTTGGGAAGGCCCGCAACTCAAACAGTGATTCTTTATTTCTTTGAATTAATACTTTAGCTATCTTCATTGACATGTTAAAACTAGGTATGTAGAAGAGGACATCACCTTTTTGAACCTGTAATGCTTCGGCAAGAATATCTTCTAATTTTAAACGGGTGTCTTGTCCATTACTACCCATAATTTCAGCATTTAGTCTCTTTGCTATATTACTTGAAGCTTTTTGTGGATCATTTTTGTCGGATTGAAAATATTCGACATCAAATTTATCTTTTATCACCAATTGATCTTTGTTCCAATTCGCCACTTCTTCATATAAACATCTGTTCTCAAAACTTGTAAGTAATCTTCCAATAGCATTCAGCTCAAGATTATCAGGATCGGTTTTTAGTCTTTCCGAACATACATGCTTCAGTTGAACAACTAGCTCATCATCGCCCCAGTTAAAAAGGTCATAGATTTCTTCATCAGCAAATGGTTCTGTACAAAAAAGTCCTTGTTTCAACGATCGGTGAACTGCATTAGTAATAATTGAACCTGCGTTAATTTTGGCATGATGATAATACACTCTTTCGCTTAGACAATATCGATAACGTAGAAGTTGTATTAGTTCCTCTAATATATCTGTTCTGATTTGTCCTTTCTTTTCTTTATTATAAGCTCTAATAGCCAAGTGTCTTGTGTTTTTTGAGCTATGTAACTCACTATAGTATGCTGCATGATCATCTACATAACATCTGGGAGGATTAGTATTATGTACAAAAAAGTAATCAAGGAATCTTGGGTGATACTTAAAGTCTAGTTTAGTCATAAAACTATCTCTTTCAAGATAATCTAGTAGATCTGCGCATACAGTATTACTTACCATATCGTACATAAACGCATCGTTTAAAAACCCATCAAAGTTCTTATCGCATTTTACTAAGCGTAAGTACCTCTCATAGACTGAAATAGAATAAAACGAAGATAACTTCTTCTTGTCGTCGATATTCTTAGTAGCATTCTTGATTATTTTACCAATTTCCGATTTGTCTCCAACAAAATAGTTCCATCTTGCAGGATTTATATCATGCCTTTTAAATATTCCAAATTCATCTTCAAAAGTGTGCCCGAATGGAATATGACAGATGTCGTGAGTTAATGCCATAAGTCTGATAATAAACTCTTCTTCTTGAGTTATGCATTTTTCGTATGTCTCACTATGTCGAATTTCTCTCACTTTCTTAATAAGCAGATCAGTATACTTCAGTGTTCCCAAACTATGTTCAAATCTAGTGTGATTGGCTGATGGATAGACTAAAAAGGTAGTTCCTAACTGCTTGATCTTTCTTAAGCGTTGAAATGCAACCGTATCAACAATTTTAACTTCAGTTTCATTTAAATGCACATCTCCAGATATCGCAATACCAAAAGTTTTTTTAGGTTTCAGGATGGCTTTCCAATCTTGGTCCAACTTATCAGGGTTTGCTATAAAATCTTCATCGCTCTGTAAAAAGTCACTTTGCTCAACAACTTCATTCATATTGTCACCTCTCTTTGAATCTATGGCTATTTATACAAGTCGGGGATTACTCCATTTCTATTCTAAGGTCACTGGCATAATATCCATTTTCTACGTTCACCAAGTTGAAAATCTCCAATACACGAGCTAAATTTTCCCCACGCCTGAATATATGTCAAGATTTTATTTCATTATTATAATCTTAGTAATCAAGAAATTACTATATATGGATGTCTCTCAAAACTTTTATGCCATGATGCAATAAACATAGATTAGGATTAAATGAGTCTATGAAATCTGCTGGATATATATAAAAGCGCTAATTCCATTATGTTAACAACTCGTGAGAGTTGTATCAAAATAGTTTGTATACATTCAATGATTTAGTATTGACAGTGATGCTTTTTGAGTTCTCGATAGGATAGTCTTAGACGAAATTGTCATTTTTGATAGTCCTTACTTACTCATCATTGCAGTATTTGAAGCTTCAGTTAATCTCATACCAATATTGTCCTTGACACAAAACCAGCGGGTAAACACATAAGACCAATAATATTACGATAAGGAGATAAAACATGCAGAAAAGAATTGAAAACAAAGGACCAGTCACGAAGTAAAGCCGATCCTTATCACAAAGCTGATAATCCAAAGCATACCGTAATAATAGGCTGAACACGGTATTATAATAGAGCTATGGGATCGGTGAGAGAACCGTTCCCAGTAATATTCCAGAAGACACTCTGGGGAATTGGTTCCTCGGAGTGTCTTTTTTTTTATCGATGATTCAGCCAAAAGGAGTAAACATGAGACTACAAATTGTGCCGCTGAGGCAATTCGAACAATAGCTGAGAATCAGTTTCTGATTCCTCAGCATCCGTAGAGTAGACAGAAGTGACCATTGCACATACGCCTGGCATAGATATAGAGGCAGTTTGAACCATTCAAAGCACAGTATCTATTCCTATCCACCAATTTTTTGATGGTGTGATGCCCCAAACCCCGTTTTTGCAAATGGTCTTCAGAATCATGGAGGAATCATGTCCACATTATATGAATTTGGTTGGAACGATGCTTGGGAGAGCGTCTTTCTGCCTTATAGAACCAAGGGTTTCATCCCCGCCAGGATTAGCCGGGAGATGAAGAATAGTTTTGGCATTATTACAGAACGCGGAGAAGAGACAGCGGTCTTGTCAGACTTGCTGTGGAAAGCTGCAAAAAATCGAAGTATGCTCCCTGCGATTGGAGACTGGGTGGCGATACAGCAAAAGCATGCGACGGATCCATACAAGATAATGGAGATATTGCCTCGCAAGAGCTGTTTCTCCCGCAAAGCCAGAAATACGTTTGGCAGGAACTATAACAAACCGGGCAGTTCGGATGAACAGATTATCTCGGCAAACGTTGATACAGTGTTCCTGATCGTTGCTCTGGATGCGGATTACAAACTGCGCAAGATAGAGCGGTATCTCTCTATTGTGTGGGAAAGCGGAGCAAATGCTGTGATCATCCTGAACAAAGCTGATCTTTGTGGAGATTACGAGGACAAAGTGGAAGAGGTAAAAATCATTTGTCCTTCGGTGCCGGTATATGCGATCAGTGCTGTTGATGAATGGGGATTGGATCCAATCCGCAGCCATCTTTCCCCAGGGCTGACGGTTTCCCTGATTGGTTCTTCGGGGGTAGGTAAGTCCACCCTGATCAATGCCCTCGTAGGTGACGACCTTCTCTTCGTGGGAGAAATCCGCCAGGCAGATGGCAGAGGAAGACACACTACCGCGCGCAGAGAAATGGTTATCCTGCCGGATGGAGGAGTCCTGATAGACAATCCCGGATTGCGTGATATCAAGATATATGGCAGCGAAGAAAGCCTGGAAAGGACTTTCGAGGATATATGCGAACTGGAAAAGCACTGCAGATTCCGGGATTGCAGGCATGACACGGAACCCGGATGCGCAGTCAAGGCTGCTATCGAAGAGGGGACACTCGATATCGAACGGCTGGAATCCTTCCGAACGCTTCAAAAGGAACTCGCCTATGTAAATCTTCGGAGAGATCAACGACGTAAAATCGAGGATGTCCAGATTTACAAAGAAAACCGAAACTCCGATAAACTGCTAAAAGGAAGCAGATACAAGTAGTCAGCTCCGATTAGCCATTATCGCAAGGCTGTTGAATGTGTCTTTGTGCGAGGTATATGGGTGTGTTTTCAGTTTATCTGAGTATACAAAAACACTTATCTATACCCACCCGCCACCCTTGTAGTATGGAGCGCTGCCCCATACTCCGATAGGTCAATGGTCTTATTGTGACAAGGCTCTCAGAAATGGGAGCCTCGTTTTCGTCTTCCACGGGTTCAGCAGTGAAAGCCCGTTGAACGTGCCTTCCCACATGGCATAGCGATGTGTTTTCAGCCAATCTGAGCGCATAGAATCACTAATATATACCCATCTACTACCCTATTTTATATATGTGCGTTGCCCCATTCCCCGATTATTCTCTGGCACTTTCAATATCCGCCAGGCACATCTGTGGAGTCCCGATCCTTACTGTGGAATATTCGTGTACCTCCGTGTACATATCAGGCTCTGTCACCTGCGGTTCGGTTCAGGCTTTCTTACAGATTTGTGCCCATAATATGGCGCTGTTCCCGGGGGAAATCTCCCGATCTCCCGCCAGATCATAGACACATACATTCAAGCGGGGAAGGGGGATCGAAGATATATATCATTTAAATGTCCACCACACTTTGTATGGAGCGATGTTCCATACACCCTTTTTCGATGTTTTTTCAGGGCTGTATCGAATTAAGCAGAATTGACAAAAGACAGGTATTAACAAAAGAGAATCTGGACTTACTATGGATGAAGCCAACTCTGCACGAACAGGATTTGAAAACATGCTTGATACATTGTACTAAACAAGGCATAATTGACAATGGGAAAATGTCGTTGACACAGATCATTGCAGTTATAACTTTGCCCAAATGCTACTGGAGGTCTGATGAACAATTTCACAGAGTATTTCAAAGTCATAAAAGGATACAAGGTTTAGTGCTCACTCTCGATGAGATCAACAATGTGGAGTTTATTATCAATATCCTGGCTTTTACCATGGAAACCATGCAAAGGATAGATGCGGTATCAAAGGAATGGATATAGTGCATTTCATGTTTTGGGCGAAAAAAGAGGTTGACATATAGCCAACTGGCTATAATTTGTCTTTAGGTGATGAGAATACAATACTCGTCGGATGAGATCAGGATAAAGGTAAATGCCATTCAAAGCACCGATCAGGAGTTGTACAATAAGCTTGTTCAGTATTTAAGAATGCTTCGCGAGCTTGATTTTGATGAAATGATTGGCTTGATAGATGATGAGCAAAAGAAGGCAAATAATCAACGCTGGATCAAAAAGCTAAACTGCGGTAAGTACGAATTCCGCATCCCGCCAAAACATAAGCACAAGGTATTACGGGTAGTGTTTGAACTGGGAGAGGATTTGATACGCTCCTGATAACAGACGGGTTTATCAAGTCTCATCAAAGTAAGTAACCCAAGACACAAAGGAGAGAACGATGAGGAGCAAGACGGATAAAAAAGTGGATTTTGATTTTGGCTCCATGGAGCCATGGAAAGAAACTCTACTATCATACATGGGTCAACTGCTGAATGCCAGGTTAAAAAAGAAACTGAGCCAGGCTGAACTGGCAAAACGCATGAACGTCAAGCAATCTGTTATATCTCGATTTGAGCACGCTGGAAGAATACCTACGTTTGAGTTTCTATATAGAGTTACCCAAGCTCTGGAGATGAACCTAATGATCACACCCCATGGTGAAAGAACGATCGTCCTCAGCCCTGAGCAAATGGACACTCTAAAGAGACATGCCAATCGGACAAATACGGATGTGTATTCTGTCGTGAGTGAGATGGTAGATAGTTTTTGTAATGATTCATATAGTGTGGATTCAGCGGAGGAGACCAATCCCGGCAATCCTTATATTGTAAACTATGGGCAAACAAGCAACGAAAATTCCAAGGCTGCCTGCTCGTTAGATTAGGAGCTGTTATGATCAAACAAGAGCTTTATAATGCCTTCATATCGGAACTCAAGATACAAGATATTCTGTTGAAACAGCGAAGTTTTAGGCTAACGCATGGCTTCAGGCAAAATACTCAAAACCAGGTCAATATCAGCCACAAACTGGTAGCTTATAAACACAAGGATCAAAATCTGAGCGTTGATTTTAAGTATGAAGTGGTATGTACCCGCGAAGATAAAACTGTATGGAAATCTGAATATACCTACCAGGTGTTAATGTGCTTCGCGAATCCTGAAACCATATCCAGCGTCATAAGTGACAATGAATTAAGAGAGCTATTCGAAAACGCACAATTGAACAAGTTCCTATGGTCATATCTCCGTCAAGAGCTTCAATCCGATACACTAAAGGCAGGAATCCCAGGATTTATCCTACCTCCCAGAAAGTAAGGTATGTCTGGAGCACTTATCACAGATTGTTGCAAATAAAACAACAGCTAACATAAACTGGTGCGGCATAAAGCCATTCTGAGAAATCGTAGATATCATCCAAGACCGTTGATAAATCGTGGCATTGGGCAGCGCCCCTACAAAAATGGTGGTGGGTGAAACAGATAAATGTGTTTTACAGGAAGACACGTTCAACGGTCTTTCATGTGATTGTACTTCCATTTGTTCGGTATTTAGTCCATTTTTTGCAAGTAATCCAATCCGTGCTTGACAGATTAAAACTCTGCAAATATATGTGAATGTATGCATACAGGCTCAGTAATTTTACCTGGGAGGTAGATGATGCCGCTACACAGATCAAGACAGGACAGGTATTTGGGGGGAGTGTGTTCGGGGATTGCAGAAACCATAGGAATTGACGCGATTTATATCCGCTTGCTATTTCTATTTTTGATCATTTATGCAGGTTCCACCTTGTGGGTATATCTGCTGTTGTGGATATTCCTGCCTGTGATAGATAGCGTGGATGGTATCCGGGAGCCAAAGAGGTTTTACCGCAGCCGGAGCGACAATATGATCAGCGGTGTTTGCGGTGGATTAGCCCAAGCTTTCAATACTGATCCGACGGTGATCCGGCTCGTGTTTATCGGGCTTGCCATCCTTGGCATGGCGAGTGTATTGCCCTACATCATTTTGTGGCTCGTAACGCCTTTGGAGCCCTGAAAGGACAGGTAAATGGATAAAGTCACCAAAACAATCGTTCTCAATGATGGTGCCGAAAAGCAGATGCGGAGCAGGATCAGAGAGTATTTTCACAATACCTTCAGCATCGATGAAAAGCTATACGAGAGCCTGGCAAGGAACAAGGCTTTTTATCTGCGTGCAGATCCCCTGCGCCATCCGCTAATCTTTTATCTGGGGCATACCGCAGTTTTTTATGTGAACAAGTTGCAAGTGGCAAAACTGATCGATCTCAGGATCAATCCCTCCTACGAATCCATGTTTGCCATCGGTGTCGATGAAATGAGCTGGGACGATCTGAACACAGCGCACTACGACTGGCCAAAGGTATCAGATGTATTGGAGTACAGGCACAAGGTTCGCGCTAAGGTCGATGATCTGATTCAGAGCATGCCACTCAGCCTTCCGATTACCTGGGACAGTCCCTGGTGGGCAATAATAATGGCCATCGAACATCAAAGAATACACTTGGAAACCTCGTCCGTTCTGATCCGTCAGCTACCTTTGGAAGAGGTTAAACAGCTTGAATTCTGGGATATATGTCCCGATAGTGGAGTGGCTCCCGAAAACGAATTATGTCCCGTAGCTGGGGGCCAGATACAGCTTGGCAAGGGATATGACAACCCTCTGTACGGTTGGGACAACGAGTATGGATCTTATTCCGCAGAGGTATCAGATTTTCTGGCGAGCAAGTATCTGTGCTCCAATCATGAGTTTATGCAATTTGTCAAAGCAGGTGGATATCAAAACAGTGAGTTCTGGAGCGAAGAAGGGCTGGCTTGGAAGGAATATCAAAAAGCCGAATTTCCGCGATTTTGGAAACAGATGCCGGATGGCAGTTTCAAGCTGCGGACGATGGCTTCTCTGATCGATATGCCCTGGGATTGGCCTGTGGAGGTGAACTACCTCGAGGCAAAAGCATTTTGTAATTGGAAAACGGTACAATCTGGAAAAACGGTTCGCCTTCCCTCGGAAGAGGAGTGGTACCTGATCCGGGATCGATATATCAAGACCGATCAACCCAGTTGGAGCGAAGCTCCGGGAAACATCAATCTGGAATACTGGGCTTCGCCGTGTCCGGTCAACCGCTTTGCCTTTGGTGATTTCCATGATCTGATCGGAAACGTGTGGCAGTGGACAGAAACACCGATCTTTGGATTTCCAGGATTTCATGTACATCCCTATTATGACGATTTTAGCGTCCCGACCTTTGACAACAAACACAATCTGATCAAGGGAGGTAGCTGGATCAGCACAGGAAACGAAGCTATCCGTGATTCCCGATATGCCTTCAGGCGTCATTTTTATCAGCATGCGGGATTTCGTTATATCCAGACCGATGCAATAGTACCGGTACATGAAGAGCTATATGAGACAGATCCGGAGATTATCCGCTGGTGTGATTCAAACTGGGGATCAAACGAATGTTCCCTGGAAAACTTTTCCGAACTCCTGATCAAAGCTGTGAAACCGTATTTGGAAAGGATCAAGTGTGGGAAAGCGCTGAATATCGGTTGTCGTACAGGCAGAAGCACTTTTGAGCTGGCAAAGTATTTTGACGCAGTCCTGGGGCTTGATTTGACTGCCAGGATGATCAAAGTAGCCACCGACATGAAAGAAAAGGGGTATATCCGGTATATTAAAAACGAGGAAGGTGAGATTCATAGTTTCGCGGAAAAGCACCTTTGGGAGTTTGGTTTGGACGACACAGCCGGAAAAGTTCAGTTTATGCAGGCAGATCCCTCGAACCTGTTGGAAAAATACCGGGGCTACAATCTGATCCTTGCTGAAAATGTCCTGAGCAGAACCCTTCATCCATCCAGGTTTTTGGAAATAATTGCACAACGCATCGCAAACAAGGGGATTCTGGTAATCGCCGAAGCTTTTGACTGGAACGAAGAATATACTCCCCGTCAAAACTGGATCGGAGGCTTTCGCAAAGATGGAGAACCAATCCGTAGTGAAGAGGGTTTAGCCAAATTGCTGGAACAGGAATTTGATGCCCTCGATAAACCCGTAAACATCTATCAGATGCTCAGAAAAGACGGACGAAATCACGAATTGAGAATAGTCCAGGTGAGTATCTGGCAAAAAAACTGAGGTAGAATGCTGGTTGGAAAGTCGAAATCCGCAGGCAGGGCGATCATCCTGATCTTGCTATTCATTGGCATTTGGATGTCTGTGAATGCAGATACGGTACAGATTGGCGATGGCAATATCTTGAATCTTGGCTTGCCATTTGAACCATTTAATGCATTCAGCTATTCACAGCAGTTGTTTTTGCCCTCAGAGATAGGGCTTATGGGCACGATTACAGAGATCAGCTTTCAGTATCAAGTCGCCAGCAGTACCTTTTTGTATATGAATCAGGCGATCCGGCTATACATGGGCCATAGCGACAGGACGCTGATGAGTGAATGGTTTCCTTATGACAGCCTGCAAGTAGTCTTTGACAGCAATCTGCTAACAGAATACTTTAGTAATGGCATTCCCGGTTCCGGATGGCTGACTATCCCTCTCCAGACACCGTTTTATTTTAATGGTGTCTCCAGCCTCATCATTGCCTGTGACGAAAACTCGGTGGGGAGCAGCAACAGCTCGGACGACTTTTTGGCTACTAACACAACAGCGACAAGGGCAATCCTCTTCAAATCCAGTGTGATCAATCCGGATCCTGCCAATCCTCCGGATTATGATCTATACTTTCGAAATGCGAGGTCAAATCTACGCTTGGAAATAGAGGCGGTTCACTATACCCCATTTAATCCCAGCCCTGTCAATGGGGCACAAAATGTATCCCATCTCGTTCCAGCACTCTCCTGGCAGAGCGATGCGCAGTCTTTTGACGTTTTCTTTGGCCATCAACCGGATGCGATGGCACAGCTGATCAGTAATGGCACAGGACATTCTTTGGAACTGGGGCAAAATCTGCAAATGCTGAGCACTTACTATTGGAAGGTAGTGGCTCATGCCGAGGGCGATACCTATCAGGGAAATCTCTGGAGCTTTACCACTGGGGGCGAGGTACTAAGCCCTCCCCGCAACCTTGTAGCACAATATCAGTATGGCAGTATTCATCTCAGTTGGCAACCTCCACTAACTGGAACGATAGTCGAATACGAAATCATGCGAAATAACCAGCCCTTGGGACGTACTCCACTGCTCAGTTATTTGGATCACGATTTGGTACCCGGGACTACGTATTATTATTTTGTCCGTGGAATCAATTACCTGAACCAGGTCTCTCCTGCTTCAAATCTGGTAAGTGTGACAGTACCTTATGTGATCGACAATCTGATCTTGTGGCAGGGCTTTGAAGAACTCGCTGCCTTTGAGACGGATATTCCCCGCTGGCAAAACCTTGATCTGGATGGATCCGAAACCTGGGAATGGGAGAATATCAGCTTTCCGGGAGAAGGCTTTGCAATGGGATGGATGGTATTTGATCCTTCTCAGACGACTCCCCCTCTCACTGGTCTAAGTGCTTTTGAGGGGAATAAAATGCTGATGTCCATGAGCAGCTTGAATCCACCAAACAACGATCTTTTGATCCTTCCTCCCTGTTATCTGGGGACCAGTCCGATGCTCAGGTTTTATGCCCGCTCTTATACTGCGGATTATGGACTGGAAAGGCTAAGGGTATTGATATCGACCACAGGTTCAGATCCCGATAGCTTTGTTCCTCTCAGCGGGGCTACCTATATCTCTGTGCCCGCAGAATGGACGCATTATAGCTATGATCTGGGAGCGTATCAGAGCAGTAGTGTTTATCTGGCTTTGCAATGTGTATCCTGGGATGCATTTGCCCTATTCGTCGATGCCATAGAGCTCGTGGGGGAAGATGGATATGTATCCATCGACGAGCATGTATTACCCCCTCCAAAGGTGATTGTGTATCCCAATCCAAATCGAGGGGAGTTTGTCGTCAAGGTATCGGACAAGAGTAAATACCGGCTTTCGATGTATGATTTGAGAGGGAGAAAGATCTACCAGACTGAGGTTTCAGGTTCTTTTGACAGCAGTAGCATGATGCCATCTCTCGGGGCGGGTATTTATCTTCTCAAGATTGGAAACGATAGCTCCTTTACGACCAAAAAAGTATTTATCCGGAAGTAAATGCAAAACAGCAAGATAGATTCATTCATCGAATCCCTGCTTCAGGACACCCATTTTTCTGCCAATATAGTGGCTGCCAGGAGATCAGAACCACGCATTGCCCAGTTTTCCGACATCCCCAATGGAATCCGTCCCGAAATCCGGAACGTGTTGCAAAACAGGGGAATAAGGCAGCTCTATACACATCAGGCAGAAGTAATCAGGGAACTATTGCGGGGGCAAAACATTGTCATCAGCAGTGGTGTAGCCAGCGGGAAAAGCCTCTGTTATC
The DNA here is from genome assembly GCA_964634275.1 of uncultured Candidatus Cloacimonadota bacterium. Taxonomy (GTDB): domain Bacteria; phylum Cloacimonadota; class Cloacimonadia; order Cloacimonadales; family Cloacimonadaceae; genus CAZZCS01. Next base: position 53,693 of record CAZWIS010000014.1, read on the forward strand.
AAGTACCGATTTTGAACGATCTACTATGCCTTCCTGCCTCTCGCAGTCTTTTACTATATCCTACCAAAGCCCTCGCCCAGGACCAATACGAAAAACTGTGTGAGCTACTGGTATTGCTAAAGTCCGAACTGAAGGCTGGAAGCAATTTCAAACCCGGGATATACGATGGAGATACGGCAACAGATATCAGGACACTACTCCGCAAAAACTCTTCGATGATCCTCTCCAATCCAGACATGCTTCATTTGGGTATCCTGCCCAATCATACCTTGTGGAGCAGCTTCTTCTCAAACCTCCGCTATGTCGTTATCGACGAAGTTCATATCTATCGTGGGGTGTTTGGTTCCCAGTTTGCAAATGTCCTGCGGCGTCTAAAAAGAATATGCCGGTTTTACAGATCAAAGCCGCAGTTTATCTTTACATCTGCCACTCTGTCCAATTCCCGCGAGCTTTGTGAAAACCTGATCGAAGCACCTGTTCAGATTGTCGATAGCGATCATTCACCATCCGGAGAACGGCACTTCTTTGTATTCAATCCTCCGATGGTAAATCAAAAACTGGGGATCAGAAGGAGTGCCATCGTAGAATCCACTTCTCTGGCAAAGCAGTTTCTCAAGACGGGCTGCCAGGCAATCCTCTTTAGTGAAACTCGGAGGAGCATCGAAATCCTCTTTATGTATCTGATCGGCAAAAGCTGGCTGAATGAGAGGATCCGTAGCTACAGAAGCGGATATCTGGCAGAGCACAGACGCCGGATCGAAAGTGAACTCCGGAATCACGAAGTAGATCTGGTAGTATCGACAAATGCCCTGGAACTGGGGATCGATATTGGAGGTCTGGATGCTGTCTTTATCAATGGTTATCCCGGTACAATCTGTGGAACGATCCAGCAATCCGGTCGGGCAGGAAGAGGTAGTTCGACAGCGCTAACGGTTCTCCTTGCCACATCCAATCCTCTGGATCAATATATCTGCCGCCATCCCGAATACCTGTTCGAAAAGAATCCGGAGCAAGCTTTGATCGATCCCAATAACACCGAGATTCTGTTGAAACATTTGCATTGCGCAATCTGCGAGATGGCTTTGCTGGAGGATGAAGGATTTGGAGCATTGGAGGCACACGAGCTCTTTCCTTATCTTCATATTCTGTTGGAAGACGGCAAAATCCGCATGATTGGCGCTCGCTATTTGGGAAATCCGGGAGATTATCCAGCCAGTGAGATCTCACTACGTAATATGTCCTCGCAGTATCAGCTATGCTCCGAAGACCGGATGATCGGGTATGTCGATGAAGTAAGTTCCCATTGGATGGTTCATCCCAATGCCATATACCTCCATCATGGTGATACCTGGATTGTAAAAAACCGCGATCCCGAGAAAAAGGTAATAGAATTGGAGCAGGTATCCGTGAACTATTATACTCAGGCTTCCAAACAAACAACGATAGAACTGAATCGGCTTCTGGAAGCCCAAGCCACTTCCTCCGGGAACAAGTATCTGGGTAATGTGACAGTCACGAGCCAGACTGTGGGATTCAAGAAAGTACGCTTTTTTACCCAGGAAATACTGGGCTACGAAGATCTTGATCTGCCTCCTCTCGTCCTCCAAACCGTTGCCTGGTGGATTTCCCTGTCACCGGCAAGTGTGGAAAAGATCAAAGCCCAGGGCTTGTGGCGAAACGAAGCGATCAAATACGGTAAAGACTGGAATAAAATCTGTTCCGAAGTACGCATCCGAGACAAACATACCTGCCAGCACTGTGGAATCAGGGAATCGGAAAAAGCGCACGACGTCCACCATATCATACCCTTCCGCAAGTTTGGCAATATGGAAGAGGCAAACAAACCCGATAATCTGATCACCCTCTGTCCCCGTTGCCATCGGTTGGCAGAACAATCAGTAATGATCCAGAGCGGGTTGGCTGCAGTAGCTTACCTGATCGGAAATCTGGCACCGCTATATGTGATGTGTGAGCAAAAAGACATCGGGATCCATTCCGAGGAAAGCTCATCACTGGCAGAAGGTAATCCGGTAATCGTGATTTACGACTCGATTCCAGGCGGTATCGGACTCTCCAGGAAACTCTATCACCAGCAGGATCTATTGGTAGCTGAAGCCCTCAAAGCCGTTAGCACCTGTCCCTGTGAAGAAGGATGCCCCGCTTGCGTAGGCCCTGTTGCCGAAAATGGTGAAGGAGCAAAGGAACATGCCCTGGCAATCCTCAACGAACTATGTTTGAAGCATGGGTCAAATAATTGAAGATAGCTAAGGGGGTGGCTAACATTTCCTTGTAAGGAGAAGATATGAAACTCTATGTTCTTTTGATAACCGTGCTGCTCCCAAGCCTCCTGATAGGAATTACGCGTACCGTGTCTCTGGATGGCACACAGCAATATACAAGCATACAGGCAGCAGTGAATGTTTCCATGAATGGGGATGTGGTGTTGGTTCACCCGGGGAGATACATCGAAAATATCACTCTGATCGGGAGAAGCATATCAATCCTCAGTCTATATTCAGTTGATCCCTTGCAATCATACATAGAGAATACCATTATCGATGGGAACATGAACTCCTGTATCAAGGTTGTAAATGGTGAGACACTCACCATCACAGGATTTACTCTGGTCAATAACGAGGAAGGTAACTATACCGGGGACCTTAATTATGCTGGAGGTGGAATATACCTGAAGCTATATTCTCAAGCCATCGTTACTCACTGCATCATTAGGAATTGTATTGCAGTATCTGGTGGAGGGATCACTGTTTCGCAGAATTCGTCTTTATCCATGTCTGCAGTACAAATCTATGATAACCAAGCCATCTACGAGGGTGGGGGATTACAGTTTAGCTCATCAATCAACCTTGTATTAGATCAGATTCATCCATGCTCTATTTACAATAATTACGCGCCTTCTGGGATGGATATTATCATACGATTTGTTCAGGAAACCACAAATCAGTATAGCGTTTATCTTTTAATGGGCAGTAAACCCCTCACTGAGCCTGATGGTTTCTACATTGCTGTTCGATACGCTAACTTGGATGTAAACATACTGAATGGATTCATTGATCAGATTGATCACGATCTGTACATATCCCCAAGCGGTGATGATTCTAATGATGGCTTGTCTCCAACATCACCGAAAAAAAGCATAGCAAAGGCAATGCAGATAATCGCCTCTAATCCAAACAATCCCAGAACAATACATCTGGCACCGGGAGTTTATTCGCATACTCAGAATGAACAAATCTTCCCAATAGGGATGAAGTCTCATACGCGAGTTATAGGTACCGGCACCGAAGACTGCCTTTTGGATGGAGAAATGCTCCGCACTTTTTGGTATCCCACGTGCTTTACAGATATCGAGATATCAGGCATGAAAATGATCAATGCTAGAAGTATTTATACCTTCCCACTGGGAGTATATTATGGATCGAACATCCATCTTCATGATCTGATATTCGAAAATAACTATGGTAACGGATTCAGTGGGATGGCTATTGGATACAGTACTAATGTCATAATTGAGAACATCATTGCTGGATACACGATTTATGATAGTGGCTTGCTGACGATCAAAGGATTTAATTGTGACAATATGCTGATGAATAACATTATCTCAACCAATGACACATTAACTGATTGGGAAAGCAATGATATGGGTATGAACTTTGGATCCTGCGATCTGGTTCTAAGGAATTCTATCATAGCCAATAATACAGCCCAAGACGCTTGGTGCTTTTTCTATACAAACATCTATCCCGGTTTCGAGGATTTCAATTTGGACATGAGCAATGTCTTGATCATCAATAACACGGTTTCGAACCTCAGTTGGGTGGTAAATCCTATATACATGCAAAACCGCTTTCAGCGGATGCAGATCAACAACTGTACCTTTGCCAATAACACAACCAATGGCACCCTCACCAATATCCTTGCCATGGCAGATATCAGAAACCTGATATCCTATAATCCCGGGTCTTATGCTGAAATGTATCTCACCAATTATCTGAGTTCTATTGGCAGCAGCTACGAAGTAAGCATCAGCAACAGCCTGTTCCGCACAAATACGATCTCAAGTGCATTGCCAAACTTGGTTACCTTTACGGACAACATCATGGGTGCCAATCCCTTGTTTCTGGGCACCGTGGATACCAGCCTTAGTATAGATCAGCCAGAATATTATCAGTTAAGCTCCGGTTCCCCATGTATAAACACAGGTACAGCAGATACGAGCGGATTGAACCTGCCACCCATGGATCTGGCTGGTAACTGGCGTATTTGGGATGGCAGGATAGATATGGGTGTTTACGAATATGGATCTGAGCCATGGGTTAGCAATGAAGACCCGGACTTACCTGTTCCACAAGAGGGATTTCGAGTATCTGTTTATCCCAATCCTATGCTCAATACCAGCCGTTCAGCGGGAGTCTTTATCGAATTCACGTTGCCCAAGAAACCTGCTTTGCAACCTGTGATTGAGATATACAACGTTAGGGGGCAAAAAGTAAAAAGGATCAAAGTAAGCGAAAGCTACAACAGCCTTATTCGCAAAGCCGGACTATCGAATGATGTGAAACAAACTGGGGAGTTCTATTCTACGGTTTGGAATGGCAAGGATGATAATAACAGGCCGCTTGCATCCGGTACATATATAGTAAAGGTCGCGGCAGACCGAATGGTAAACACTACGAAGATAACGATTATCAAATAGTAGGAATTGACCCCAACATGGACATAGCACGAACGAGCAGCATGTAAAGCAGAAAAAATACTGAATATAAGATTATGATATAATAGAAGACTGTTTGAGAAGAATAACGATTGCCAACTGTGTCGTTTACATCCTGGATGAAATCGCGTACCGGCATTGTTTTGTAGATGATGCCGATCAAAAATGCCAGGGAGACAATAGAACTGAGCAGAACAAGAGATGATCCGACAAAATCAATTACAAAGCTGGCGATGATGAGGATATACAATGATCTTGCGGTCCTGTCAGGATCAAAATGGGGTTTTTGTTGTTCCAACATTTCAGTGGTCTTTTCTATTTGTGATCATTAGTGACAATTGGTGGACAGACTAAAGAGAATTCCCGTAAAGGTGAACTGATCAACACGTAAGTTTAATATCGTGATATTGTTACTTGCCTTGTTTCAGCAGTTGCAATTTGGTAGAGGTAAACAGGTTGCCGCTTAACAACTGAATGAGATAAATCCCGCTGGAGTTACCTTTGGCACTGTCATCAGATGCGTTTCATACTGCTGTGTGTCGTAAAAAGTCCTGTATCAGGGTCGTGACCATCTGCCTGCTGTTAATCTCAGCTCACCCATGTACTTATCACTTTAGGGAGTCTCGATTTCAACTCTGCGAGAGATCCGGAGCCAGAAATGCATTACCTTCTTTTCTCATAAATAATGATGCATAAGGAAGCGACAGAGTTTATTCTTGACAAGATATTCAAGATTGAGTTTCGTACGATTGATGGTTTTGTTTTTGAAAGAATGATGATCAATAGTTTTTTGCGATGATATCTTGATTATTGTAAGTGGATTCCTTTTTTCATATGAAGTAATATATAGATGGTATGATGGGAAGCCATTCTTAAATGGTTTCAAAGAACATGTGAAACAAGTGTTAGAAGTTACACTAACATCTGGAGCTATAATCAACAAATTAAGGAGTAAGACCATGAAAAAGTATGGTATGTTAATTTGCATATTCATTTTGCTACAGCTATTGTTTTCTGAACCTGTACCTGAAGCTACAATCTTACAGGTCGCAACAAACTGGCTTGAACTTCAAACAGGGCAGCCTCCCTCAGCTAATAACTGGGCTGCTTTTCCGAATTCGACAAACCCTCTATACTACAGGATAAACTTTAACCCGGGCTTTGTGATTGTATCGGCTGATGATAGGTGCATACCAATATTGGCCTTTTGTACAGAAGGTTCGTATTCTCCAACTAATGAAGCTGCTGAAGATTTGCTTTTAGAGTACTCTCTTCAAATTGAAGATGCAAAAAACAACAACCGTAGCAACGCGGAGACGCTTCCCATATGGAATGCCATAATCAATCAAACAATAAGTATTGCTGAAGAGCACGATATAGGTCTTGAGACTCCACAATGGGGAGGGGCTCTTCCGTATAATGAATATTGCCCTGAAGATGACCACAATAGTTCCCCTCCTCAACGTAGCCTAGTTGGTTGTGTAGCAACAGCAGTAGCTCAAATAGTTAACTATTATAAATGTTGGAACTACACATTAATAGACTCGGATAGATACACATCAGATTTCAATAATTTCGTATGTGAAATTGATTTAGATGCTACTATACACGATTTCCCGGATTTCTCTGCGCTTAATATGTGTTTGGACGAAGTTGTTAATAATTACGACAGCAACACAACTCTCACAGACAGTAATAAAGCCGCATTAAGTTTTGCCTGCGGTATTCTGATGCACATGGGTTACTCCTCATTAGGATCAGGCGCATTTAACGGCATGAACGTTTATGAGAAAAACAACATGTACTACCAGCATGCTTTCGCAGGTTCGTACACTGATGAAGCATGGATAGATTTGATTAAAAAACAGTTAAGGTCTAATAGACCACTTGAATATAGTGGTACGTCTCAAAGTGGTGGTAAACATGCCTACATTATCTCGGGTTTTCAATCCACAAATATGAATACAACGATGAATTTAGTGAATTGGGGGAGGCCGTGGTGTCATCGCGAATTTTGGAGTTTACGACCCCTTAATCAAGCAAGTCCTTATTATGGGAGTCATGAGATGCTTTATGGAATAGCACCTAAAGCTTCTGTCAATCAAACAATCCAATTGGGAAATGGCAGTACTGACTGTTCAGGAATTCATCTTAATGTTATAGGTCATGATGGGATATCCTTAACCCTTACCTCCAACAATGGAGTTTTCGAGTTTGTGCTTCCAATTGGTACATATGATTTCACAATCACTGATACTGGCAATTTTTTCTTACCTCAACAGTTTATTGAAATTAGCATCCAACTTGGAACAAACTATATTTCGCCTGACCCGATAGTTCTAACTCTCAGGCCAAACGTCGTTATTGTCCCGACAAATACTCCATCCATACAGGATGCGATTGACTTAGTAAGAAATGGAGGAACAGTAGCTATCCATAATGGAAACTATACTGTTTCAGGTTTAAGCTGGCAAAACAAACACATTAAACTACATGGTCAATCACAAAATGGCGTTATACTTACCAATGATCCAAATTTGGGTTTGCCAGCAATAAAACTTTTAGGGGATAGCATAAACAATCAAGATATTATCTCCCAGATTACTTTCTCAAATTGTGATTTAACTGGAACAGGCACTTACAGAAGTGGTGCAGCTATTGAATTAAGATCAGGAGCAGCACCGACGATTACTAATTGCACATTTAATCAAAACCGAGTAGGTAATAGTAGTTCACAATCATTATTTGCAGGGCATACAACTGGCGGTGCAGTATTTGTTGGAGGACCGAGCTCTCAGACCAGTTCAGCAAAATTTGAAAACTGTACATTTACAAATAACTATACGCTAAATGGGAATGGAGGAGGTGCTGTTTCGCTATATGGGCAAGCGAAGTTTACGGGATGTGAGTTTACTAACAACCAAACCATTGTGACTGATGGAAATGAGAATCCCAGTAGCAGAAATATGGGAGGAGCTGTATTTATATATACCAGGGTAAATGGATACGACATAGATATTGATTTTGACAATTGCATTTTTAACAACAACAAAGGCAGAAGCGAAGCAGATGATGTATTTGTGGCAAATATACAGAACCTGAACATTTTACGCTTTAACGGCTGTACTTTTGCAGTTGACACCCCTCACTCGTATGGTGCTAAACCGGCAATCAAGTTCTTGAATGATGACCCTCATAATTACTCTATGAACGCTCATCTAATTTTTACGGATAACAAGTTCTTGTCATGTCGCAAAGGTGCCGTCTATTTCTGTGACTATTATGGAAAGAACCGCTTGACCTTTACAGGCAACGTGGTTGCCAATAACTTGTATGATGGTTATGGTGTTTACTCTTGGTATCCCGATGGAACTCCTCCCGAAAACACAGGTTACTTTGTGTTTGATAACAACACATTCTCAAACATCACTGGTAGCGGGTTGGTTCTGTACCAGACTCCTGCCATAACTATAAACAATACCATATTTGAGGATTGTAGTATATATGGTGTTAAATGGGGGGATTATGAGAACGGGCATCCGGATTGGGTAACAAGAGGATTAACTGTAAATTATTGTTTGTTTAGCACTTCAAGTCCCCGTTATGATTTTTCTGGTAATACAAGTAGTCCATTGGTAGAGAATTCTGTGTTGAGTGTCCCAGCAATGCATCTCGATGGCAACTATCGGCCTATCTGGAATACAACAATGAAGTCACCCTGTATAGACAATGGAAATCCTGATACTAATGGTGATGGTGAAACTTGGTTGACCGATCATGGTGATAGAGATTCGGATGGAACTCAAAAGGATATTGGCGCTATTCCTCTCATTGACGGACATACTCACAGGGTTCACCAATTAACAAACAATAAAGTAAGATACATCAGCATACCCGGCCTTGTGAATTATGCAGGAAGCGGAGATCAGAATTCTCTACTTTATGTGTTTGATGAATTCAGAGGTAATGGTCTGTTTACCACAGAACCAGCAATTCTTCACCAAATCAGATGGATATATAATAATGATAACGCTTTCGCTTCTCCATCTGTTATACCCGAACATTATGTCTGCAGCCAAAATGGGTACAAGGTGACTCTTACAAATAATGCTGATGACGTCCTAATCCAATATCAGGGATATCATCCAGGTAATCCAATGAATCGGGGTATGTTTATACAAAGTCTTGATCGATATACCACAGAACACTACATACTACCCCCTGATGCTAACAGTCCTGTAGATAGTAACACAGGTATCCCCTATCGTGAGATTTATCTTGGATATTATTTAGCTGAAAGTCTGAAGCCATTTGATGCCCTTAGCCCTATTATGAACAATGTAACAGCAATCCTCGCAGAGGATTGGGCAATGGCTCGGTTACCGATATTCGGATATATTCCTTCCCCAGGGGATGAACCCTCTGATGCCTATACTAATATATGGCTTGGCTGCTTTCCGACCGGCGGTAGAGAGATAACTATCAATCCCGGAGAAATGGTTGTAGTCCGTTACATCGGGAATGATCCCATTGAGTTTAAACTTGGTGGTGAAAATCCCAATCCACCATTTACTGACCCCTATTACAGAGAGAAAGCTAAGCATTTCGTGTACGAAGAAAAACCTGACTACGTTCCAATATTCCTTTCAATAGACCTCAATCAGTTTGAGGATGGGAATAAGCCAACTGAAGTTGCTGTGTTTATCGATGAAGAATGCAAGGGAGCTGCTGTGATCAAAGAAGGGGAGGTACAGTTAAATTCTTACATCACCAATATCACAGATCCGACTGAAGAGCTAAAAGACCTCGAATTTAGAATGTTCTTCCCCGGTAAAGCTGCCAATGCCAATGTTCTGGACTACGCAGTATTAAACAACCAGTCAGGCCGCTTTGAGAGCAGGAATATCTCTGTGTCAGAATGCAAGGAGTTTCTGCAAGTGAAAATTGGTAAAACAAATGAGCCTCCTTTGCCATCAATAACAAAGCTGTTTGGTAATTACCCCAACCCCTTCAATCCAGAAACGACGATTAGCTTTGATCTGGCAAATCAATGCTCTGTTACAATTGAAGTGTACAACATCAAGGGGCAAAAGGTGAAAACCTTGGCAAAAGACATGTTCACTCCAGGTCATCATACAGTGGTCTGGAATGGAACTGACAGTAAGGGTAAGTCCGTGTCTTCAGGAGTATATTTCTATAGAATGAGCACTTCTAATCACACTTCAACCCGGAAAATGCTGCTTCTCAAATAGCACAAAATTGATGGGGCGGTTAACCCCGCCCCTTTTCTGATAAGGAAAAGATATGAAACTCTATGTTCTTTTGATAACCCTGCTGCTCCCAAGCCTCCTGATAGGAATTACGCGTACCGTGTCTCTGGATGGCACACAGCAATATACAAGCATACAGGCAGCAGTGAATGTTTCCATGAATGGGGATGTGGTGTTGGTTCACCCGGGGAGATACATCGAAAATATCACTCTGATCGGGAGAAGCATATCAATCCTCAGTCTATATTCAGTTGATCCCTTGCAATCATACATAGAGAATACCATTATCGATGGGAACATGAACTCCTGTATCAAGGTTGTAAATGGTGAGACACTCACCATCACAGGATTTACTCTGGTCAATAACGAGGAAGGTAACTATACCGGGGACCTTAATTATGCTGGAGGTGGAATATACCTGAAGCTATATTCTCAAGCCATCGTTACTCACTGCATCATTAGGAATTGTATTGCAGTATCTGGTGGAGGGATCACTGTTTCGCAGAATTCGTCTTTATCCATGTCTGCAGTACAAATCTATGATAACCAAGCCATCTACGAGGGTGGGGGATTACAGTTTAGCTCATCAATCAACCTTGTATTAGATCAGATTCATCCATGCTCTATTTACAATAATTACGCGCCTTCTGGGATGGATATTATCATACGATTTGTTCAGGAAACCACAAATCAGTATAGCGTTTATCTTTTAATGGGCAGTAAACCCCTCACTGAGCCTGATGGTTTCTACATTGCTGTTCGATACGCTAACTTGGATGTAAACATACTGAATGGATTCATTGATCAGATTGATCACGATCTGTACATATCCCCAAGCGGTGATGATTCTAATGATGGCTTGTCTCCAACATCACCGAAAAAAAGCATAGCAAAGGCAATGCAGATAATCGCCTCTAATCCAAACAATCCCAGAACAATACATCTGGCACCGGGAGTTTATTCGCATACTCAGAATGAACAAATCTTCCCAATAGGGATGAAGTCTCATACGCGAGTTATAGGTACCGGCACCGAAGACTGCCTTTTGGATGGAGAAATGCTCCGCACTTTTTGGTATCCCACGTGCTTTACAGATATCGAGATATCAGGCATGAAAATGATCAATGCTAGAAGTATTTATACCTTCCCACTGGGAGTATATTATGGATCGAACATCCATCTTCATGATCTGATATTCGAAAACAACTGGGGTGCTAATTTTTCAGCCATGACTATTGGATACTGTGACAATATCATAATTGAGAACATCATAGCCGGATATACAACTTATGATAATGATTTGATGACGCTTGGGGCATTCGAATGTGACAACCTGTTAGTTAATAATTTTGCTTCAGCTAATAATACCATTACCGATATGGAAGGTAATGATATGGGGTTTCGTTTTCAGACCTGCGATCTTGTTCTGCGAAACTCGATCATTGCCAACAACTCAGCCCAGGATGCCTGGCCTTTTGTCTATATAAACATCTATCCCGGTTTCGAGGATTTCAATTTGGACATGAGCAATGTCTTGATC
>CAZWIS010000015.1:0-29193 GCA_964634275.1 uncultured Candidatus Cloacimonadota bacterium
TCAGACCTGAACTTTATTACCCCTACCACGATCCAGGAAAACACAATTCCCTGGCTCCTCGAAAATGAAAACGATTTAATAGCGATGGCTCAAACCGGTACCGGCAAAACTGCTGCCTTCGGTTTTCCTATCCTAAGCCAGACCGATATAGAAAAGAACTGGGTACAAACCCTCATCCTATGTCCAACGCGTGAGCTTTGCCTGCAAATCAGCAGTGATTTTTCCGATTATGCAAAATACATGCCCCGGATCAAATGCACGGCTATCTACGGAGGAGCTCCCATTTACAAACAAAAAGAAGCCCTAAAAGGCGGCGTACATATAGTCGTAGGAACCCCTGGCAGAGTCCTTGATATGATAAATCAAGGCGTACTGAAGCTGAATCGGATAACCAGGCTTGTGCTGGACGAAGCAGATGAAATGCTAAACATGGGCTTCAAAGATGACCTCTTTGAAATTATGAGCCATGCTCCGACAGAGAAGCAAATCCTGCTCTTTTCTGCCACGTTCTCCAGCGATGTAGCCAAACTGGCAAATACGTTTATGAGAGAACCTCATCGCATAACTGCCGGCAACGAGAATCAGGGTGCTGAAAATATCCAGCATTTCTATTATAAAGTACAAGCGCGCGACAAATATCTCGCTCTCAAGCGGATTGCGGACATGAATCCCAAAATATACGGCATCGTCTTTTGCCGCACCAGAACTGAAACTCAGGAAATAGCCACAAAACTCCAACAAGACGGTTACAACGCTGATGCTTTGCATGGAGATCTGTCACAAGGACAGAGAGAACTGGTGATGAACCGCTTTCGTTCCAAATACGTCCAGCTATTGATTGCTACGGATGTAGCTGCTCGTGGACTGGATGTGGATGACTTGACTCATATCATAAACTACCATCTGCCAATGGAATCGGAGATCTATATTCACCGCTCTGGAAGAACCGGAAGAGCCGGAAAAAGCGGAGTATCCATCAGCATTATTCACAGCAAGGAAATTGGAGCCCTCAAAGCCATCGAAAAAAGGCTGAACCGAGAGATTACATTTGCCAAAGTTCCCGGTGGCAGAGAAATCTGTGAGAAGCAATTATTCAATTTCATCGATACAGTGGAAAGAGTCGAAGTCGCTACCGAACAAATCGAATCCTTCCTGCCAAACGTTTATAAGAAACTGGGATGGCTGAGCCGTGAAGAACTGATACAGCGGTTTGTTTCGGTAGAATTCAACCGTTTCCTCAGCTATTACAAAGACAGCAGAGACCTGGATCACGTAGGCATCTCATCTGCCAGAGACGAAAACAGAGTAGTCATGCTCAAGACCTTCCGTCTGAATATTGGCTTTAACCGTGAACTCAGCAAAAGAGACCTCATGCGCTATGTAAACCAGCTCAGAGTAGCGCGCAGTATTGAAATAGGACAAATCAGCATCTATGACAACTATACTTTGATCGAACTCGATAGCGAATATGAAAGCCAATTACTCAAAGCCTTCAGACGTAACAAGCTTAATGGAGCAAGCATCGAAGCCACGGTTGATTCAGATAAAATCAGGCAAAGTACTTCTTCCGCGGACAAAGAACTCAATACTCGACGTCCGAGAGGTAAAAGGGATTACACAGACAGGGATCAAAACCAGGGAAAGCCGCGCCGAAGCAGCTTTACCGACCGCAAAGGTGACAAGAAAGAATATAAGCCGTTCAGATCCAGGAATAAAGACTAAAGTCCATTCACTGGAATTTAATAGCGTAGATTGCCATTCAAAGATACGGACTACTCAGCTATAATAAGTAACCCAAATCTTTGAATGGCAATTTTGCGCTTGATGATTTCGTCTATAATTCAATCACTAAAGCATATAAACCAGACGATTACTATGGCTATCTGGATGATTTTCCGGAGAGAAGTAGTTTTTGTAATAGCACAATCCCAATTCACAAGAATTAAAATACGTAATACGGGCTTTATTACGAATACATAAATAAGACCGTTGAATAATCGGGGGATGGGGCAGCGCCCCATACAAAAAGGGCGGTGGGTGGGTATAGATAGCTGCTTTTGGTTGCTCAGACAGACTGAAAACACACCAGTTTGCTCTGTAGTAAGACACGTGCAACGGTCTTTAAATACTTAATACGGGCTTTATTACGAATACATAAATACGTAATACGGGATATTTAACCTGACAGATTGTGGCGTTCTTGGTACAAAGTAATGTTAGATAATCAAGGTCTATGGTCCCTGTCCAGGGAGGAACAATGCTTGATAACACAAACAATGTCATTCAACGCTGGATCAGCGAAGATATCCTGATACACATGTATAAAGACAAGGCTATCGTAATCCTGGGACCACGGCAATGTGGCAAGACTACCTGGAAACTTACGAAAATAGGCTGGAAGCATACGAGATGAAGTGGAACCCCAAACGCAAAGCGGCAGCAAACGCATTTATAAAATTGTATCCCGCAGCAGAAGTAAATATGATCCATAGAGAGAATTATCCCGCATTCCTCGGCTTTTAACCAGATATTGGAGGGGCAAACTCCGATTTGCAGGTTTCAGTGACTCTCTATCCAGATATTATGCTTCTATATTCAGTAATCATCCCCGAAGCGCTTCTAATCTCGAAAGCCAAAAAAACTATTTGACAAAAAAGCGGGTATAAAGAGATTGCACTTCACGATGCGTTCCGGAATAGCTCAGCGGTAGAGCGGGTGGCTGTTAACCACTAGGTCGGGGGTTCGAATCCCTCTTCCGGAGCCATTTTTTTTGCCCACAATGTTTGCTCCTATTCACCTTGAAATCCTACGATTAGATTGATGTATCTTCGCTCTGTCATGTATCCGGATACAGTTTCGGATAAAGCTTCCTTTCTATTCCTTCAATGATAATATGGATCAGCATACCGTGGATTTCCTGAATCCTGTCACTCGTCATCGCAGGCACGATGATTTCATAGTCACAAGCGCCATTCAGGATCCCCCCATCCTTACCCAATAGAGCGATGGTAAAGCAGCTTAGTTCCTGGGCTTTTTGGAGTGCCCGAATCACGTTTGGAGAATTACCACTGGTGGAGATACCGACGACGACATCGTTTGCTGTGGCATATGCTTCCACCCCGCGTGAGAACACCTGGTCAAAACCATAGTCGTTTGCCACACACGTCAGATGTGATGGATCACTGATGGCAATCGCAGCCAGGGCAGGACGATCCTTTCTAAAGCGTCCGCTCAGTTCTTCGGCAAAGTGCATGGCATCGCACATACTCCCGCCATTACCAAAGATTATGATCTTGTTTCCATTTCTCAGTGCATCTGCCAGCAAAGTGACTATCTGATCTATATTATCAACATTCCCATGTTCTGCACAAAAGCTCTGAAGTGTATTTGCCGCCTCGGTCAAAGCTGACTTTATGTATTCCATTTTTTGTCCTTCATCTCACAATGTTTTCGCTTCAAACTACTGCAAGCGATTATAGGTTTTCTTTTACCTTGATTTTGGTTTTGAGTTCGCTCTCTTCGATTTCGTCGAATTCCTTGAGTGTTTCATTGATCAGGCGGACTCGCTCTTTGTATGGCAGGAAAGCACTCTTGAACCCATTGAGGATGACGTATTTGACGGTGGCATAATCCAAGCCCAAGAGCTCGATAGCCAGCATATACTCATCGGTTACTGTCGTATCGGAAATCGTTCTATTATCGGTATTGAGCGTCACTCTCAGCCCATAATCGATATAAAAATCGATCGGATGAGAGCGGATGTCCGGAACAGCCTTGGTATGGAAGTTGCTCTTGATACAGATTTCCAGCGGGATACGATGATCGTTTACATAGTTCAGGAGATCACCGTCCTCGACCAATCTGGTTCCGTGCCCAATTCTATGGGTTCCGCAGTAATGCAGGGCTTGGTGAATGCTTTCGGGTCCGTATGCTTCACCGGCATGAATGGTGATATTGAGGTTGTTTCTCAGTGCCAGATCAAAGGACTCTTTGTGATCTTTGGCGGGATGATTGTATTCGCCACCAGCCAGATCAAATCCGATCACACCCTTGTTTTTGAAGGCTATTGCCAGTTCTGCCAGCTTGATCGAAGTCGTCGGATCCATATTCCTGATCCCACAGATAATGACTCCGGTTTTGATCTTGAACTCGCGCTCCGCAGCTTTCAAGCCATCTATTACGGCTTGCGATATTTCGGTCAGTTTCAATCCCGACAGAGTGTGCAGGATTGGAGAATACCGTACTTCCATATATCGGACATTCTCCCTGGCGGCGTCCTCTGCCAGTTCATAAGCAGCGCGTTTCAGTCCTTCCTTGTTTTGCAATACCAGATTGACAATATGAAACCCTCGCAGGTAATCTTCCAAGCTTTCTGTATTTTCATCGCAACAGATCAGTTTTCGCATCTCAACCGGATCCATTGTCGGCAATTTTATGTTGTGTTTTTTTGCCAGGTCTATGATGGTCTCGATTCTGACCGAGCCGTCCAAATGCACGTGTAAATCCGTCTTTGGCAGTTTCTGAATAAACTCCCGGGTTAGTTTGATTTTCATTTTGTTCTCCTTACAAATCCAGCCAGAGGATCAAGCCAGAATCATCTATAAATAGCGGACAATTTCTTCGATCGGCAAGCGATCAGAGCTTTTTGAAAAACTGCTTACAACCTTTGCATGCAGGCTTTTCTTCTCCGTCGGGTATCCAAATGGGGACAAAGCCACAATCCTCCAGGACTTTGGAAGGTTCAGCCATTTATGCATGATCTTCTCGCTAAAAGCTGCCATCCAACACGAACCTATACCATACTCCCAAGCACAAAGCATCATCTGCTGAAACGCTATGGCAGTATCCACCAGATAATAGTCCTGATTATTGATCCGGACGTTTTTCTTCGTCTCCGCACATGCAACAATCACGCATGGTGCGCTACGGATAAAGAAATTGGACAGCCCGATTAAACCACAATTCACAGATAGAGCTTTGATTTTTTCCGCCTCCTGAATCACAATGAAACGCCAGGGTTGACGGTTTTGCGCTGATGGAGCACATCTTCCCGCCTCCAGGATCGCTTTCATTATATCCTCAGGAATGCTGTCCGGTATAAAACTCCGTACGCTATAACGACTGTGAATCACATCCTTAATACTCATTTTGTCTCCATTTTTATCATTATGGCACAGTATGATATTACGTCAAGAAAAAATGCTGCGCTACATAACCTCTGAGATTGAAGAATATTTCAGCCCACAAGCAAATCAGTATGTCAACATCGTCATCGGATGTGTCAACTTAGTAGTCAAGCGTATATCAAGCCTATATCAAGCCTATATCAAGCGTATTCACGAATACACTTGATATAGGCTTGATATAGGCTTGTTTTAGAGAAGAGCAAGGGGGCAGGAAATGCTTGTTACGATCGTTGCACGTGTCTTCCCGTAAAGCAAACCGGTGTGTTTTCAGCTTTTCTGAGCGGACAAAAACAGTGATCTATTCCCGCCAGCCACCATTTTTGTATGGGACGCTGCCCTATGCCCCGATTGTTTAACGGTCTTTCACAACTTTTGGCAGTGTCCTATCATCAGTAGATACACAATTTCATCATTAGCTTGTAAAATACGTTTTTTCTTGACAGAAACACCGAATTAAGAGAGATGGAATCTACACTTTTCGTGGAGTGGGTGATTAGCTCAGTTGGTTAGAGCGCTACGTTGACATCGTAGAGGTCACTGGTTCGAATCCAGTATCTCCCACCATTTTTCTAAGCAGCAATTTCGGGGTGATTAGCTCAGTTGGTTAGAGCGCTACGTTCACATCGTAGAGGTCACTGGTTCGAATCCAGTATCACCCACCATTCAATTGATCTATGTTATCTGATCAGGGCTATTTTGCCTCTAGTTTGCTGACCATCCATATCTATCACGTAAAAATATACCCCGGAAGACACTTTGCGTCCATCGTTATTGGTCAGAAACCAGCGCCATGTGATGTTGTTTGTATCCGGATTAAATGGACCAATGGAGCTCTTGTAAACCAAATCGGCGGAGCAGTTATAGATATAGATCGTACCCTTTTTACCGGGAGGAAAGTTCAAAAACGCTACTCCGGAAGATTCTCTGGCTCGGATGGGGTTGGGATATGTAACCACATTCTTGAGGTTTGTAATATCTGTTTTGGAAAATTTGGCAATGTTATGCAGGGGGGATATCTTGTTTCCCACGAGGTCTGAGACGTTGCTTACCACGATATAATAGGGTTGATTGGAGGATTTGATCTGGCTTGATAGTGTGATGATGACTCTGTCTCCATCGGCCGAAACTGAGACTATGCTATTATCCGGATCGTTTGCAGGGGTTGCCAGTGAGTAGTTTGAAAGGATTGTGGCAGTGGTTTGGTTCAAAGTTTCGTTAAAGATGATTTCTACTTGTCTGTGCCCGGGTAATAAGTTTGATACCTGGATCATCGGCGCTGTAAGATCCGGGATATAGTCAAACTCGTACTCAGTGATGTCCGGGATTACTCCAGTACTACCCACAACGTTTCTTAGGCTGAGGGAATAGCTCCCATCTATCGCCTGGAATGCTGTTCTAAAGCGCAATTGAAAGCCGTGTTGGTTCATGATATGGTTCACCGAATAGGGATTCCCCATTCCATTGTCCACGAAGTAAAATCCGGGATTTAGGTTTGCGGAACTCATGCTCTGGTTGAAAATTAACCTCAGTTCGGTAGATCCTACCATTTCGATGGATTGGATCACGGGTTTGGGGCTGGGAACTACTTCCTGCCACAAACTGAGGTAACTATCGCTGTTTTCATAGCTCGAGTTCGTAGCCATCACTGCATAACTGTAAATACTACCTTCCACCAGGGTGCTGTCGATGTAGGAGGCAGATGTAATGTTTGCATAGCTGATAATGTTGCCTGCTTCGTCTTTTCGGAATATGGTATAATAGTCCGCACCTGTTCCGACCCAACTCAACCTGGCGCTTTTTTCATCAAGCGGAACTGCCATAAAGTTTGCCGGGGTTGGTGGTCCCGCAAAGGGTTGATCTGCTGTCCACTGCACTGCAATGTCAGGATTCCCTTCGGTTTCAGCTATGCCATTGGTCAAAAAATAAGTACTGTTGTCACTGTCCTTGAAAGCGGTGATCTGATATGTCCGAAAGCTGGATCCATGCCATTTGGGAACGAAATTGCCATTTTCATATTTGATTACATACAGATTTGGTGCCTGGGCTATAATTATCTCATCCTTGCCGTCATTATCCAGATCATAGGCTTGAATAGCGTTTTGTGACACGATATCGTTGAACAATATCGTGCCCATACTGACGTAGGAATTATTACCGTTACTGGTGAAGCCTTCGAAATACCAAAAGTTCATATCCGGATTGAGGTAATCACGATAGTATCCGCCTACCATAAAGTCTTTTGTGCCGTTCCCATCAAAATCACCAGAACACATATAATATGCATTGCCGACCGGGAGTCGCCTCGTCCATGTGAGTGTATGGTTGACGGCATCGATTACTTCGTAGATCATGATATCCCCATCGGTATCAGCCGTCAGAATATCCGGACGATTGTCTCCATCAAAGTTTTCTACTATGATTGAAGGTACGAAGGTGTTTCTTTGGCTCGTGGGAGTAGTATTGTATATCGTGTTTCGGGGAGTGAAGTTTCCTGCTGTTGTTCTGGCATAAAGCTGAAGTACACGGGCTGTTGGCAGGTTTTTGATCAGGAGGATATCCTTCGAGCCGTTACCATCATAATCGGCTATGATTCCGCCGGAGATTGAAGTTTCGCTCCAGATGAGTGTATCAGGGTAAACGGATCCTGCTTTGGTATCCATTAGCCTGGCAGTATCCGCAGCCAGATATAGGATTTCCTGCCCCGCGGCATTGGTGTTGCCAATATCCAAAGGCCAGAAGTTTGAATTGAAGTTGTGGCTTACGCTATGTCCAGCGAGACCTGGTTCGTAGATCGATACATTACCATAACCGCTGGCGGGAAGATCCATCGCAATATATTGTTGAACGCCATTTCCATTGAAGTCATAGGTTTTACCCAGCGGAACCCTTGCGCTTCCTACATTGGTCCCTACAAACCCATGAGAGGGGATCAGATCGTAGGCAATCGTCATGAAGTTTTGGTAAGAGGGTGAATTGAACTCCAGATTACTGATGTTCCTGGCGTGGATACTGATACTGATGTTGCCTTCGGGAACGCTTCTTGGGATTGCCCAGACCTGAAGACTATCCATAACAGCAGCATGGCTGTAATGAACTGATCCATCAGAGGCGGTAATCTGTAATTCGCTGTGAACTGCTTCATTGAACTTTGCCGACACATAGTAGCGTAAGTTTTGTTTATCGTAGCGTTTGAATCCGTAAAGCGACTGAGTAATCAACACAGGGGGTGATTTGACATAGCGTACCGTAAGATAGTAATGGAACTTTTTTCCGAACGAACTCTCGTACATAATACGTAAGAGATATTTCCCCTCCGGAAAGCCTTGCATAATGTTAAAACTTGCCAGAACGCCATTCTGTACCGGATCATATTTGAAGTTAGGTTGATTGGAGTGGGTATAGACATCGTACCAATCCAGCGAAGTAGGATTGGCTTTGGAAGAATACATCACGGAGTAGCGGAAAAAGTCTGCACCATGAACGGTTCCTATAATATCGAGCCCCTCTGTTATACCAAGCTGGTCATAAGGATAGCTCACTTCGACGATCGGAGGGTTCGTGCTGTCCAAAAGCCTGTACACATTTAGCAGACCATGCCCAAACAACTGGTCAAAACCCGTTGCACCCAGATCATCTGTGGTGGTCAGGAGCCTGGAACGAACTTCCTGTGGAGTCAGCCCCGGTTGCAAAGAAAGCAATAGAGCAATCGCACCACTTACATAAGGAGCAGACATTGAGGTTCCACTCATCTCCATGTATAGTTCGCCCGGAGTATTCTTGTATGTGCTGAGGATTTGTTCTCCCGGTGCTACCAGATCCAGATCAACACCATAGCTTGAAAAGCCCGCCAGATTCTTGAACTTGTTGACTGCGCCGACAGAGATGACATTTGATAGTTTGGATGGATAACTGAGTATGGGACCCGGATCATTCCCAGCAGAAGCGACTAAGACGACACCCTTGTCGTATGCATATTGGCAGGCATCTGCTATGATGGGGGAATAGTTTGGATCTCCCCAGCTCATATTGATCACATGGCATCCATTATCAGCAGCATAGATAATAGCAGCAGCAGCGTCATCATCCTGAAGATATCCGCTGCCTTGTGTGGTTCTAAAACCTGCTCGGAGTGGCATGATCTTTACATTCCAACATACTCCGGAGATTCCTATACCATTATTGCCAGCGGCTCCGATGATTCCAGAAACGTGGGTACCATGAAAGTTCTCGTCTGTCACATCATTATCTTGTTCGATATAATCTCCCAATGCGATGTCTGCCATTTCCGGAGCATCGACAAAGTCCCAACCACACCAGTCGTCAATATATCCGTTCCCATCGGTATCTGTTCCATCCAGTACTTCATTGGGATTGATGTACAAATTTGCTACTAAGTCCGGATGATCTCTTATTATCCCGGAATCAACCACACCTACGACCACCAATGGAGAACCAGTAGTATAGTTCCATGCTTGGGGGATGGAACTAAGGTGGTGTTGTTGTAATGGATAGAGAGGATCATTGGGTGTCAGATGCAGTTTGCTAAGCCTGTTAGGCTGGATATACTCGATTCCACCAAAACGTAATTGCTCAATATCCAAAGCCTGCCAATCTATCTCTTCCTGCAAATCGATCATGAAATACTGATCCGTATGCATACCCCTGACCCTGCGAAGGTTAAAAGCTCCGAATCGATCCAGAAAAGAATCGAACCCGTCAATACCGGTCCTGTCACTGCGAATACTAATCGGCTCTGAAGTCTTAAAAATCAACTGGAGCGGAGTAACTTCACTTGCTGAAACACCATGGATAATCGTCCATAGAGCGATTACAAGGCATAGAAAACGGATCGGGAGACAGCTCGCCTGGCTCGTCAAAGCTTTCATATCAGGAATCCTTTAAAAGTTGTAAGAGATGCCAAAAGAATGGACGTCGTCCAATTGATTCGTGTACGAAGCCCAACCGTAGTTGATCCCCAATCCTTTTACCATAACGCCAAATCCAAGGCTCAAGTCCTCTGCGTCGTAATTGAACTTGTATCCTCCCCGAACAAAAAAGATGCCATTGATATCAAACTCGGTATTTGCTGCAATCCTAAAGTCCTGATCGCTGGCTTTGCTCCCCAGAATACCAAAAGTAACCTTACTGTCTTCATAACGGAACCCCTTACTAAGCTCCATTTCGGCAGTCACCGGAAGCTTGATGGTCTCCTGATTCATCTTTGAAGTAAAGCCCAGATTGCGTACAGAAGCCGAGAGCTGAGAATCGAGGATGGGAGGGAGATATGTATAACCCAAATCTCCGCTGAAACCATAAGCCGAGGCGGTATTTAGCTTTTCATAGAGAATCCCGCCATTGACTCCAAAATACTGGCTGGGGCTTAGTCTGCGGCTGTAATTCATCATCAGATTCATATCGAGTGGTCTGTAAGATCCGATTATCAGCCCGCTTTCGTCCCTGCTTTCGATCTCGCCATAATCCAGATTCCGCAGGATCAAGCCAAAGTGACTGATCCGGTCGGAACTGGAATAGCTGATGTTCGAAAAATTGGTGTCGGCAAACCACAGAGTATGCGAAACGGAGATCGTCTTGTGACTCTCCAATACCTGTGAAGCCGGTTGTTTCACAAAAGCCGAGGGATTGGAACTGCTGTAGCTACCTCTGCCAGCCAGTGACAAAGCCACCGGATTGGTGGGATTTTGCAAAAACTTAAAGCCATAGTTACCGGCATTGTCATGCACTTGGCAGACAGCCAATAAGCTGATGGACAAGAGGATCAGGAGGATTGATATTTTTTTCATAATTCACTTCCGCTTGCTTATTTCTCGACGGCAAATTTGAGGATTTTGGATTCGCCATTTGCCAAAACGACAGCCACATAGACTCCACTGCTAAGCTTGCTATGCGGGATATCGATCACCTCGCGGTTTCGGAGGTAGGCTTTGGTCTTGCCTTTTTGGGTATAGACCAGATTTCCGCTGATATCATATATGCTAAAGACGAGGTCGCAATCACGACTCGTCATCACATTGAGATTTAGTTTCTGATTGTAGATGGATTTGAGAGGATTGGGATAGATATAGACTTCTCCGTTTACGAAGACAGAGGAGCTTTGATACTGGTTTTCGCCAAACGGGGCATGGCTGAAAGCAGTTCGTTGATAATTACCATGATGTGTATTCCAAACATTTCGCAAGCTCTCTTTTCTGGCATTGGGCAGCAACTTTTTATATATCTTGCCATTGTCCGTAGATGTATAAACATACACCTTGGCATCATGAGCTGTTCCAATTACAGGCAACACTCTGCTACGATTGGGATAAGAAACGGGGAAAGAGCTTTTTAATCTATTGTTATCACCCCATGCGGAGAGTCGGTTTCGAGAGAAGTTACCCACAATATCCATTTTGCCATCATCATCCATATCCAATGCCAGTACACCGGCTGCAATACCCAAACTATCAGGAGCACTGAGGCTTAGCGTGCTTGGTGTGATGAATTTGCCCGCATAGTCAATAGCGACAAATCCATTTTCCCCCCCGATCAGGATATCATGGTAACTGTTACGTGTAACGTCCTGGATACTCATCGGAGCAGCAGCCTTTAGATCATATATTACCGGGAAGCCCTCTTCAAGTACCCAGCCCAAGCTATTATCCAAATCAAACATATAGACTTCGGAAGTAGTTTGTACATAGAGTTTCAGGCTGAAGTAAGGTGTAGATCTTTTGGACATTGCCATCGAGATTACAGTGGAATCAGCCGGTATCGGTAGCAGCTGAAACCCCCTGCCATCGTAAGATTCTATACCGTTATGATTTAGGACATATCCCAAGTCTGGATGATATGTAAGGGCATAAACCGTATTTGTGATATACACGAGGTTTGTGGCAATTCTGCCATTTAGGCTCAATTCAAATCCTTCGGCATTTTCTCTTAAGGGTAGCCCTATTAGAGTACTGTTATCCGAATCTGAACTGAATGGACAGATCAGGTAGTCCATACTGCGTACCGGGTGTGTTGCCCATTCATATCCGATAAAGCGTTTGACCAAATTGAAGTTACTCGGTGCGCTCAATTTGTGCAATTGGGCTATATTGCCCACTTGAGTGGGGAGATAAATATCCATGCCGTCCCAGACATAAAGCTGTGCCAAAGGATAGTGCTGGATGGGGAATCCCGGCATAATCGTATCATTTTTCCACATGAGCATTTTCCCATCCGGCAGAGGATGGAAGATCTCGTTTTCCTGATCCCTGTCAAAATCTATCAGAGCGATCGGGAGATCGTTTATACCCTCGTAATCTGCATCAAGACTTCCCTGAAACCGAACCGAAAAGCTCATCTGGTTCCCGCTGTTGCTGATATCATATATTTCAAGTGGTATGCCGCCATAATAGCTCTCCGCAGAGGGCAAACTCAGGATATCATTAATGAGCTGATTGCCAAAATAAGCGTTGTTACCGGCACGAAAACTGTCGTATGGGCTGCCGTATTTATAGATGTCATACACTGCTGTGTCCAGATGTTGGATGCCATCTGCTTCTTCGAGGTCAATTCCCTTGTGGCTTGCATTGGCATTGATTCTGTTGCGATCAAAGTTTGGAGTAAAATTGGCATCTATTATATTCTCGTCGATATGCCAGATCAATAGACCGGAACCATCAATAGGAGTAGAATATCCGGCAGGTACGGGACCGCCAAGACCAGGCAAAAAGAAATCCCACTCACTACCAAGGTAGCTGTTTGTCATAAAATCAAAATATGGCAATTGGGGAAAATCCGGATTATTCTCATCGGGCGGGTAATACTGTTGTTCTCCTTCCGGCAGGAGTTTGAAGGTATAGCTGGGACGGTTGTATGGATCGTAGCTACCATCAGGATTTTGCTGGCGGTTTTCGATCAGAAAGTATTCTTTGTCCGAAATCGGGACTTTGAATAGCCTCCTGGCATCCGGATTATGATTTAGGAAATAATCAACCGTGACGGCTTCGGTATCCGAAGCTATGGTGACCGCATCTTCCCAGCCCAGATAGTATCTGCTCCATGCGCTTAGCTGGGCAGGTACATAGCCATTGGCATTCCATACTCCGGTTCCCATCAAACCCCAGTTTCCAATTCCTTGGGAACGGCCATTGGACGAATCGTTGTCAAAGAGGGTGGGTAATCCGATCAGATGTCCAAACTGATGAGCCAATACTCCAAAGATGCTGAAAAGATAATTGGGCGCATCCTGTTCACCATCCCCCGGGAAATAGTCCTGATACTGGCTTTCTGGCACGAGAACGATATTGCTAAGCAAAGCTCCGTCGGAGGTAGGGTATCCGGGATAATCGTCATTTTCTTCGTCGAAGTAATACTGAAGGTCTTTGCGGGTTATGAATGTCGACCATAATTGTTCGGTACGGATGCCGCTGATATCGGATTCTTGTCCGGCTCCGGCATGGAAAATGATCAAGCCGCCATAACTGCTGAAATTTATCTCAGCATCGGTTAATGTCACGAGGTCTGCAATTATCTCGGCGGATCTGGCATCAATCCTCGTAGCGGAGTCATTCCCGTAATAAGCCATTGTTTGAGGCAGAGTAATTACTTGTGGATGGATATGGTAATCCAGGATGTATCTGCTATGCGAGGCATCGTCAAAGAAATCCCGCAGATGCTTCATCCAGCGATCAAAGAACACTGCATCATGAGCGAGGGAATCCGGATACGCAGGTGTGGATTGAAATTGCACATCGGAAAATTGCACCCGTAGCACCAGAATGTTATTGGGGATGTTCTTTTGTCTGTTCGCATGAGTAGCAGGTTTTTCAATTCTAACCGGTTTGATATTATCCGGAGGGTTTACATACAGAGGGTGGGGTGGTACCATCGCCACAATCATGACCCATGCGCTCCACATCAACGAAAGCAGAGCAATTCGAAAGAAGCTTTGCCTCTTTTGCATCAATATCCCCCTTGGGAACTAATCTGGAAAAGACAAAAATACATGCCGAGAGCTTTGATGCATTTGCCAAGCTCTGCCAAAGCACATTATTTGGACACTATGATTTCTGACCAGCAAAAAAATGCCATAATACGAAAAATACCCGCTCAAAAACATATTTCCCATGTCCTAAGGCGGGTATTATAAATTATCCGAGTGCGGTAATGACCGATATTAGATGGTTTTCCCACTCATAATGTCCGCTTCGTTGCATTTGCAAATTTTTGCATATTCAAAGCGGGGAGACCAGCCTGTACCATCTTTTTTCTTGTTTGACACCAGCTTGATCCGTTTGATTTCGGTGTTGCAAACAGAGCACATGACTTTACCTTCATTGGAAGATTCGTGCGCCAATTTGGCTGTGAAGCTTTTAACTTTTCCCATTTTATCCTCTTTGTTCGTTCTTATTATTTATCGTTGGCACGCTCTACATAAGATATTGTGCGCGTGTCTATCTTGATCTTGTCTCCGGTTTCCACAAAGAAAGGCACCATCAAACGTAGGCCTGTCTCGGTATAAGCGGTCTTTCCACTACCGGAAGCGGTGTTTCCCTTTACATTGGGTTCACATTCAGCAATCGTCTGAATCACCGTCGTCGGCAATTCTATGCCCAGGATTTCTCCATCAGGAGCCGTGGCAACGATGATTTCCATATTCTCCAGCATCAGCTTTTCAGCTTCGCCAATGACGACTCTATCCACCGGAATCTGCTCGTAGGATTCCAAATCCATCAGGTAAAAGAAATCTCCCTCGCGGTATAGATATTCTTTCTTGGTGCGTTCGACCCGGACTTCATTGAAAGTATCGCTATCACGAAAGGTGTTTTCGATCTGCTTTCCGGTCTTGACGTTTTTCATTTTGGTACGGACAAAGGCAGAGCCCTTGCCGGGTTTCACATGTAAGAAATCCACAATTTCATATAGGTCATCTTTGTAAGAGATGATCATTCCGTTTCTTATATCAGCCATTGAAGCCATAAAGGTTCCTCAGTATTTTTAATCTCAGGAGACCACAAAAATCAGCACTGGAATATTGGCAAGGATTATTTGATAAAGCCTTTACTATCATATCAAAGAGCCTTGTTCTATATGCATTGTATGCCTTGCCACAGAAGTATCCCAAAGTTTGGGTAAGGCAGTCCATAAAAGGAGGCGGGGATAATGTGACGGGGTTATTGGGGAAACTATCGCAGGAGACCGCCTCATCTCCACGATATGTCTGTAGGGAATGGGTCTTAACGAATCAGGAACTTTCCCGTGGAGCTACCTTTGGCACTTTCGCGCCTGTACATATATATTCCGGGACTGAGGGGGGTACCCTTGTTATCAAATGAATTCCATGAACTGGTCTTTGCATCGGTATCAAAGCTATCGACCAATTGGCCTTTGATATTGTAAATCGTGATTTTTGCTCTGGACGGAGCCTTGGATTCAAAATAGAGAGTGCCGCCACCATTTACCGGATTCGGATATACCTTTGTGGGTGGAGCCGGTAGGAGATTGTCTGATACATCCGTGCTGGGACGGTAAATCTGCATATCCGTCGGAGCCATTGCCACGGTATATTCATGTAAAAAGCTCAGGTCGTGGTTTATTAACTTTACTTTGCCATTTCCTCCCCATGCCGAATCGAGAATGGCAATAAACTCTGAAGTTCCGCTTACAAGCATTCCCCCGGGGCTGATGGGATTGGTGGAGTTGTGGTATAGCTCGTAACTGAGAGCATCATAGCTGTATAATCCGCTGTTCATGCCATCTCCAGCGTATACTTTGGAGCTATTATCATACCACAGATTTCCCAAATTACCCCCGACGTCCAGAATATGTGATACCTCGTCATTAACCGGATCGATGACATAGACTTTGCCAAATTGATTTGTCCAGTTTCCGGTGCAGGAGACGTGGATTTGCCCACCGATATTACTGACGTACTGGGGATTGAGACATACAGGGATGGTATTCGTCACGGAAAAACTATCCAGATCGATGACCGAGACGGAGCTATTGACATAATTGTTTGTGTACAAGCCGGCATTCGTGACATAGAGCTTGTTCCCTGCGAGGGCCAGACCTTCCGGAGAAGTCCCTACGCTGATCTGATTCACTACGCTATAGGTATTGAGGCTGATTTTGTACAATTTACCCGTAAATAAGCCGGTCACATACAAGAAATCCCCTACTTTCAGGCAATCCCATGGGTTTGAGGATGGAGCGACGGGAATGTAACGAATGTGAGCTCCGGTATTTCGGGATATCATCTGGATGGCATTATCTCCGGAAACTGCAATGTACAGAAATTCTTCATCCATTGTAAAGCGGTTTGGCGTCAGTCCCAACTGGCTGAAGCTGTTGTTCACCACGTTTGTCTCGGTATTGATGTAGGACATCGTGCGGGATTCGGAATTGACGACGTATATCTCCGCTGCAAAAACAGGGAGACTGGCAATTTGCATAAAGCATAGGAGGAGCAGGAAGCTCCATAAAGCTTTGAGTTTCATTTTTTGTTCACCTCTTTTGGAATTAGTGACTTGAGATGAACGGTTCTTAGCGGCTGTCTATGATTCCGTAAAAGCCTTGCTAAAACTATGTGGCAGGTTTCCTGGCTGGCAGCGGTTTGCATCTCTGCACGGATTGGCCTTCCCAAGCATTGCTCAGTGACAAATCCAACCTTTATATGCTGCTTACAGTGGCGGATACCGCTCTCGATTTTAACGAGATTCCCTATTACCTTTTGAAAAGCACCATCAAGTCACACAGACAAACTCTGGCGGAGAGGGTCTTCTGTCAAAGTAAATCTTTGGCTTTCGGGCAATACTACAATCCTAAGCATTTCACATAGTCAAGCAATGCAGTTCCTAAGTGGCATATTAACCCTATCAAACACAAATCAATGCCACAATATAAGATCTCTCAGGTACGTATTAGAACAAGCAGTTGAAGCCTCCATTACCCCTTCGATTCCATTCACTGAAATCAAGATAAAGTAAAAAAATGCCGAAAACACTATCTATCTAAAGACAAGATTAAGAAAGTTTTAGAAACTGATTGTGATAATATAGAAGTTAAAAGGGTCTCCATTTTTTTTCTTGCTTCACTGGACTCCACATTGGTGATATCCAGCAGATTGAAACATCAAATGTTTCAGAGGGATATCTTCATTGGTAATAAAGCAAAACCGGATCCTTTGAAAAGATCAAACTCCCGGACATTGCTTTGAATCAATTAGAACACAATCGTGAATGTAAACTTTTCTTACTTCCAGCATACAAATCTACGAGACTACATTTGAAAATGCTCATACAAATTTCAGGGATTGTTAAGTCAATTACTTTCCATTGTGGCAGACATACTTCGCTACTATGAGCATACCCTGGGAGTTGACAATTATACTGTTAGCAAAATACTATAACATTCTGATGTACGTGTAACACCAGTCTATGCAAAACTATTTGACAAGAAGAAGGATAATGCAACGTTAACGTTCAACTCTGTTTGGAATAAACTAAGGGATAGTTATTAAAACGATCATTGATGACGCTGTACATTCTATGCAAAATTTTTTTTTAACAGATTGTCTTCGACCTTAACTGTAACAGATAAAATTTTTCTTGCGTATTTTAAGAAAGGTACTTGGATCACATGAATCTGATTATGTTGCTGATACAGATAAATCATGAGTTAACGCCAAAGTCCCATACGTAGGATGGAAAGAGATGTCACGAGGAGGATGATTCTGGATTTTGTCTGGCCTGAGTTTATAGGACTAAACGGTATCAGGAACAAAAAAGGGGGATTAGATTATGAATGCAATATTTTGGGTGTTAGCTATAGTTGTGGCTATTGTAGCATTGATCATTATTAACTCCAAAGGGCAAGCTCCGGTTCATGCTCAGGCTCAGACCCGAGGACGCGATAACAGCGGAATCCAGGTTAAACAAGTTGCGAATAGTTTGAGGATCATGCTGGAAAGTGCTAAGATCATAAATAAGACGACCAAGTATGATGTTAAGCTATCTCGATCGAATCTAATGTGGGATGTATTCAAACAGCTAAACGATTATAATGGTAGCCACTTGATAAAGAATGAGGAGTGGTTCAGGACAATTCAAGTCTTTGAAAAGTACGTAAATGACTTGGGAGATATAGATAGTCGCAGATTTCAAGCCATGAATGAGCTGAAGACAAGCCGATCGAACTATACATGCCCATACTGCATGGAACATACTTTTCAAGAGGGATCACGGGCTGTTAAGTGCAAAGGATGTGGCAAGAAAGCATCGAGGCTGAAGATCTCCAAAAATGAATCACTGATGGTACTTCCGGAAGAACTCGAGAAGATATTATCGATAGAAGAAGAGGCCTTGGATCTCTCTCCAGATAATCCTACGAATGCTTTTACAGTTAGTCCACAGGTGGTATCGGAGATTAAGCAAATGGAAGAGAAATTGTCCCGAATGTCGGGGTGAATAAATAAAATCCAAATAGGAGATGTTATGGCAGACAAGCTATTGTGTTACAAGCTTCAGGTGCAGAACAAAAGGGATCGTGAATACAAAGATTTATTCTGTTTCGATGATGTTCATGATCTATTACCTGAAATTAAGAGTTGGATAAATAGTCTTACAACTGACAAGTACGACACTAATCCCCCAAATCGCGCTATTCTAAGAATGACAACTGATATCCTTAGTATTGAGGATCGCTCAATAATAGGCCAAATTACAACGGGACGCACCGGTTCCGGCAGCAAAATATTATCAAGCGAGAGGAAGTTAAAGGCTAACAAGGAGACTTCTGATATAGATACTCTCTGTTTGTTCTTTCTTATTCATGTTCCTCAAACTGGCAGAGACGGGATAGTTATATGTCAAGATCATGATGGGTTGAACCCGTATCAAAGCCTAAAAAACTATCTCAATTTAAAGTTCACAGGCAGTTATCAGAAATTCAAGCTCAATATTACACCTATAGTATTCACTGAAATCATTGATCGTTTTTTAAGGGATGGGCAGTTAATAAGCTTAGAACTAAAAAAACGTATACAAGACCCTGAAGAGATTGAGAAAATCAATCCAGACAAAAACCGTTTTGGGAATCCATTCATCACTTACCTATATACACCCGATCAAGAAGCAAAACACTTAAAACACTCCATCGTTGACGATATGCAGAAAATCTATAAGAATGAGGGAGCGAAAAGGTACTTAAGTATTGATTTTGATAATGCAAAACTAACCTTAGAGGTAGACGACAAGAAGCGAACAATCAATTTGGAGAAAATATATTCGAGGGCAAATACATGGCCTCTAAATGAAGAGATTAGTCTTGACACAAATAGGATACCAGTTTTCTCTGAAGTCAAAGAGGAAGCTCTAGAACTAATGAAGAGCTTTCCTGTTTGAGGGAGGTGATTATGAGACTGCGTATACCGCTCAAGTCTGTTATTATAAGGCATTTCTTGACTTATGATACTGAATCGAAGCCAGAGAGAATGAACAAAGCACTTGTATGGCTATTGTTTCCACTTCCTATCTCTGCAGTTTTATGCTTCTGTCTAGGCATGGAAGTGAACACTCTATCAGTTAACACACTAATAACAGTTATGGCCATATTTATCCCGCTGCTGTTTACTGCGTTAATTTCCCTCCATGATACGAGGCAGAACATAAGATCAAGAATTGACTTGCATCCTTCAGAAACCACGAAGCTGGAATACCTTCTTGTGAAGTATGAGAACCTTGCGGATAATGTTTCGTTTATTCTTGCAGTATCAATACTTGAGATCACACTCCTACTGATTTCGATGTGTATGCCAAGATTAATTGTGAACTTAATGACTCCAGTTCAGTCAAGCGTACTCGTTAGTATCTTCAGCACTTTAGTTATTTATATGCTTCAAATTATTCTTTTTCATATCGTGTTTGTAGTCGAAAGACTAGCGTCTCTTATTAAGGTCACAACGAAGTAAGATTGTAATCGAGGTGTCTTCCTGCCCCATTTCCATATTGGTTGCCAGGCAGCATGATTCCTGTTGACAGCAAAGCACGCGGCAGTACATTGGCTCAATTAGACATAATAGAAGGTGCACAATGACGATAGATGACGTAAAAGAGATGGTGGATTTCAGTTTTGATTCCTTTTCCCGGCAGAATGGGAAAACCTATTGGATGGCCTCAGACATGATGCAGCTATTGGGCTATCAGGGGATGCAGTCATTCAAGAAAGTAATCAACCGGGCGATGATTGTGTTGAACAACCTGGAGATAGATATCAACGCCAATATTCAGCAAGTGATTGACGAAAATGGCGTAGTTGACCACAAGCTGTCCCGTTTTGCATGCTATCTTTGTGCGATGAATGCCGATGTCCGCAAGAAAGAAGTTTCTCAGATTCAAGCCTACTTCATTGCCTATACAGAGGCCTTTACAAAGTGGGTGGAACACGAAAAGGCGATTGAGCGGGTTCATATCAGGGGAGAGATATCCGAGCATGAACGTACCATCTCCGGAATTGCCAAAAATCACGGTGTGCAGACCTACGCTCTGTTTCAAAATGCGGGCTATAGGGGCTTGTACAATATGAGCATGGGGAGATTAAAGACTCTTAAAGGGATTCCGGATAATCGCAGTCCCCTGGACTTCATGGACAGTACCGAACTGGCAGCCAATCTCTTCCGCATTACCCAAACAGAAGAGCGTATCAAAAACCAGAACCTCTCTGGGCAGGCAGCACTGGAAAAGGCTGCCGAAACTGTCGGGAAAGATGTCCGCTCTTTGATGATAAAAAACGGCGGTACTAGGCCTGAGGACATTCCTGCAGTTGAGGATATAAAGAAAGTAAAAACAGCTATCAGACAAACGCATAAGAAGATGCTGAAGAATAAATAGAGCTTCATAGCCGTTATCTCACCCCGGCTTTCCGGGGCTTTTTTACATCTGCTCGAGAGCCCTTGATGGGGGACTTGAAAGCCAAAGAGATGAGATTTGGAAGTTTAAGCCAAGGAGCCAAGTATGATAGAGCTATGGATATATCTGTATGGAGTGGCGCTATTCAGCAGTAATGAACGGATTGAGTTGGATATAGATGTGTCCGCCTCAGTTGAGAGAAATATTATCCCCAGGAAGCCAGGGGATGAGCCTTTCGCTATTTTACACTGAGGTTCTGAAGGACATACTGGAGAGAACTGGGAGGAAGGGTTGATTAGGGACAATGATTACTATCCAGTATTAAATCAACCAGCTTGGTTCCCTTGATTTTACACTGCACGTATTCTGTCAGCTGGGTCTCTGATATCCCAAGAGACCTTGCCATGCTTCTATGAGTTCCCTTGGGGATATCTTTGTTACCTTTGGACACTGTTATTCGAGCTATCCTCATTCCGTCATGATAGATCCATCCGTTAAGCTCTTTACCGGAGCGGAATTGAACACCATTCTTGGTTTCAAACGCTCTTCTCGTATCTGTTGTCGTTATCATAAAGAGCTTATTTATTATGTCCGATGATTTTTCTTAGGAGCTTTTTTTTCTCCAGCCAGTTATCTGAGAAGTCATCATTTTCCATAAGATCCTCATACAAAGATACAATGTTCTCCTTGATGTTTTCTACAGCTTCCTGCCGAGAATCTCCTGTTGAATACAGATTAAGAGAAGAGCATTCTATGAGGTATGACCCATCCTCATCTCTCGATACTGTACAATATATACATGATTTCATAATATACTTTGGTAGATCGCTTATTATCTCTATGTTGCTTGTTGAGCTCTGTAAAGATGAGCTAATTGTGCAGGGTTTACAAAACCTAGTGTCGTTTGGGATGTATTTGCAGGCAAAATAAAACAGTTTGAAATCCCTGCTTGTCGATGTTGGAGTGGGTTCATTATTTTTCATTTGCTTGCTCCGCTTCTTCTCCTTCGATATTTAGAGCTTCGGCAAGCTTAACCTTTTCCAGGAGCCATTCTGCCAAAACCTTAGCGGTCAGTGGGGAGATGATAATCCCAGATTCTACCACTCTTACTGCTGAAGCAGCTAAATCCTTTGGATCCAGTTCAGGTGTATTCTGTGTCCAAGTCTCTGAATTAGGTAAGGGGTGTCGCTCAAAGTAGAAATTCGCTACGATTTCCCCAGAAGGCGTTACTCCTCCGTAGGCTCCGTTAATATAGATTGGATTGTAGTCGTTTTGAAAGATGTACTTAATCTTAAATGATTGGCATCCAGATGGATCGGTCTTCTTTTTCACCGCCATGACAACCTCTCTTATGTTCTTTAGGCTATACGAACATACCATTGTATTGTGTCAATAAAAAATATCACCAATCCATAGGCCGGAGACTTTGGAGATATTGCATCGGGTTATCTCACTTTTGAATAATTTGCCTGGATTTCGAGCTATTGCTCCGAAAAAAGCGTTTATGGATAAAAAAACTTGACTCGACAGGCTATTTGAGATATCATTGTACACATGAAATATGCAAAGTTAATTGGCGTCGAATATATTCTCTGGCTCTACAACATAGCCTGTTTGAGCTGGATTGCATTCAGGCTTTGGGAAGTGAATTTTGGGCTCCATACAATTCTGGGAGTTCCGATGATAATGGCTATTTGTGCTATCTGGCTGCCGGGAACTTTGGGATCCATTGTAGCGGATATGGGGACAAACAATCTCCTGAAGAGAATCCAAGCCTGGAAGATCGAGCTGAGTATCCTGATCATCATCAGCTTGGTGATGGGCTGGATAATCGTGGAAGTAAAGCCTGTAGCCTTTTTTACACAGATGGATAATACCTATGGAATCCTCAGCGGTATCTTCAATCCCAATCCAGCTCAGATGGTTCCAATGCTCCAAGCCTTGATAGAGACTATTTTTCTGGCTCTTTTGGCGACGGTTTTTGCCATTCCTTTTGCCTTTTTGTTGAGTTTTTTTGCCGCCAAGAATCTGATGTTTGGCACTGTACCCGGAAAGATAGTCTATTTGCTGATCCGCACTCTATCGACCCTTTTCCGCTCAATTGAGGCAATCGTATGGGCGATAATCTTTTGTGTGTGGGTGGGGATCGGTCCATTTGCCGGGATGCTGGCACTATGGATCCATTCTATCGCTTCTTTGATCAAGTTGTATTCGGAACAGATCGAAAACATTGATCCGGGTCCTGTCGAAGCCATCAAAGCCACTGGAGCATCGACGCTGCAAATCTGGAAATACGCTGTGGTTCCTCAGATCCTGGCTCCATACCTGGCTTTTACGATTTATCGCTGGGATATAAACGTTCGAATGGCTACAATCGTTGGATTCGTAGGCGGTGGTGGCATTGGCCTGGCTCTGTATCAGCAACAACAGATGCTGGCATGGAGAAACGTAGGCTTGATTATGTGGTTGATAGCGCTTGCAGTTTGGGTGATGGATATGTTTAGTGCTTATATCAGAGACAAATTACTGACAACTTGAAATTGGAGAAATTATGCAGAATATAAACCCAGTCGAACTCATCTTGAAAAAACGCAATGGATATATCCTCAAACCGGAGGAGATCAGTTTTTTTATCAATAGCTATTTGAATGGAACAATAGCGGATTACCAGATGTCTGCTTTTTTGATGGCAGTTTTCTTTCAAGGGATGGAAAGTTCCGAAATCAGTGCTCTGACCCGGAGCTATATCGATAGCGGTAAAAGCCTGTCCTTCCCCGATAATATGATCACTGTGGACAAACATTCCACAGGGGGCGTAGGAGATAAGATCAGTCTGATGCTGGCACCGATAGCCGCTGCTTTGGGACTGTATGTACCAATGATCTCCGGAAGGGGTTTGGGACATACGGGTGGGACATTGGACAAGCTCGAGTCGATCCCTGGATTTAATACTCAATATTCGATGGCAGATTTCAAAGATTTGGTCATCAAACATGGATATGCACTGGTGGGTCAATCCGAGGAACTGGTGCCTGCAGACAAGAGGATCTATGCCCTTCGGGATGTAACGGCTACCGTGGAAAGCCCTGCCTTGATTACAGCCAGCATAATGAGCAAAAAGATAGCTGAAGGAGCCAGAAACCTGGTGATTGATCTCAAAATCGGTAGTGGAGCCTTTATGCCAAACCTACGCCGAGCGGAAGAATTGGCAGAGCTCTTGATCCAGACCGGCAAGAGCTTTGGCCAGAATGTATCGGTTATCTTTTCAAATATGAATTCTCCTCTGGGAGCGGAAGTCGGTAATGCTCTGGAGGTTATCGAGGCAATCGAATACCTCAAGGGAAATACAAAACCGGACACAAAAGAACTGACGGATGCCCTCGTCTCCGAAATGCTTATCTTGAGCGGCAAGGCACTTAGTACTGCTGACTCTCAGGACCAGATAGACTCTGTGATTACCAGCGGGGCTGCGCTCAAAGCATTTGCTGACATCATCACAGCCCAGGGGGGAAATCCCGGCGTTATTGATGACTATACGCTCTTTGGCAAAGCATCTTTTTGCCTTCCTATTCTAGCAGAATCAGATGGATTTATCCACAGTATAAACAGCCGCAAGATAGGGTATTCGCTGGTCAGGATCAAGGCTGGCAGGATGAAAGTTTCTGATACGATAGACTACACTACCGGCGCTACTCTTCCCCTCAAAATCGGGGATTATATCAAAAAAGGAGATATTCTGGGACTGATACACTGTAACGACGGGACAATCGGTAGCTCCGTGGTCCAGGAAATCAGAGATGCTTATGGGATCGTTGATGTAGAGGTAGAAAAACAGGCACTGATCTTGAAAAAAACCAGATCAACCGAGGTAGATTAATCTATTTGAATAATAACGGGAAGTAGTAAATGGGTCCTATTACCGAACATCATCTGATGCTATTCTTGATCCAATTTGCCATGCTGTTGGGAGCATGTAAGCTGGCAGGATTGCTCTTTGAAAAAATGAAGCAGTCGACCGTTACTGCCGAGCTTTTGGTAGGGATCATCCTGGGGCCTGCAATTCTGGGACGTTTTGCTCCGGAAATTCATCGCATGTTTTTTCCTGATAACTACATCCAGCGTTCGATGCTGGAGACTATCGCGTGGTTTGGTAATTTCTTCTTGCTGTTGGAAACTGGGTTGGAGATCAATTTTTCCCGGATATGGAACCAAAGAGGTGATGCCGTCAAGCTAACGACTGCGGATCTGATCATTCCTGTCCTACTGTCTTTTCTGCCGATCTATTTTTTGCCGGACCGTTATCTGATCGATCCCTCCCAAAGATTTATCTTTGCCCTCTTCATTGCTGCGATTATGACCATCAGCGCATTACCGGTAGCGATCCGTGGTATGCGGGACTTGAATATCCTCAAGACTGATATAGGCTTTTTGATCATCTCGGCATTGACGATGAACGACATCGTAGGCTGGGTATTTTTCACAGTAGTTTTGGGCGTATTTGCCCACGGTTCGATAGAACTGGGCTTCATAACAAAACTGGTTCTGCTAACGATTGCATTCACGGCGATCAGCCTTACATTACTGAAGCGGATCGTAGACCGGGCTATGACCTTTATCCATGAGAAGCTTGGTGCCGAAACAGGTTATAAGACCACATTCATTGTCATCATCGGGATGCTTTTTGGGGCTATTACACTCAAGATCGGGATCCACTCTCTATTTGGTTTTTTTATTGCCGGAATCGTTCTCGGAGAGGCAAAACATGTGACGGAAAAAGACAGACACGTCGTAAACCGGATGGTCTATTCCATATTTGTCCCAATCTTTTTTGCCAATATTGGGTTGCATCTGAATTTCATAGAGAACTTTGATCTGTTATTGGTGGCTATCATAACTGTGGTAGGCCTTACTGCCAGATATATAGCAGCGTACATAGGTAGCTCGTGGGCCAGGCAGGATAGAGCAAGCCTTGCCACAATCGCAATATGTCATTCACCGGGTGGGCAGATGCATATCGTTGTGGGTATGCTGGCTTATTCCAGCGGGTTGATCAGCGAGAAAGTCTTTGTAAGCATCATTGCAGCAGCGATTGTTTCGACGATTATTTTCGGACCATGGCTATCCTGGGCTGTGCGCAAAATGCACAAAGACAAGATTCGTTTCCTCTTTGATCGTGATTCGGTCATTCTGGATGGTAATTCCAATACTATGGACGAACTTTTGCACTTGATGAGCAAATCAATTGCCAAAAAGACAAAGCTCAAAGCAGCTTACATATACTCCGAAGTGCATACCAGAGAGGAACAGATGTCCACCGCAACTGGAAGGGGTATAGCTCTGCCACATGCCAGGATAGAAGGGCTGGAACATTCTCTATTGCTATTTGCCAAGACCAGGCATGGGATTGAGTGGGATGCGCCAGACGGTAATCCGGTGCACCTGGCATTCATGATCCTGACCCCAAGGGATCACCCAAAAGCACAGATCCAGATCCTGCAAACTATCTCATTAGCTTTGCATAATCCCAAAACTGCCGCCGCTCTTTACAATAGCGAAGAGCCCAAAAAATTGTGGTCGATTATCAGATCCGAACTCGTCAGTTGCAGCCAATGTCTGATCCTGGACGACAAAGAGCTATAAAATCCGGGCATAGAAGCTCAATAGTAAAGACCGTTGAACGTGTCTTCCTGTATAGCAAACCGGTGTGTTTTCAACCAATTTGAGCGCACAAAAACATTTATCTATACCAATCCACCGCCCTTATAGCATGTGGCGCTGCCCCATGCCCCGATTATTCAACGGTCTTTAGTATAGTATAGTCTCGTTCAGCGACCTACTACAAGTCCTCCGAGTCATCCGCCATACCGATCTCGGATTCTATTTCATCGAGATCCAGTACCAGCTTCGTCTCTTCCACGGGAAGTTCCTGGACTTTGTTCAAATGCCTTTGGATTTGACGGGAGCGATGGCTGGCTTTGTCTATCACATCTCCTGCCTGTTTGAGCTTTTTCTGGGTAAGAATCAGCACGTCACCAAATTTTCCAAACTCCTGCTTGATTGCACTTAGCAGTTTCCATACTTCACTGGAGCGTTTTTCAATTGCCAGCGTTCTAAATCCCAATTGGAGACTATTCAGGATTGCCGCGATGGTAGTGGGTCCCACTATGATTACGT
This sequence comes from uncultured Candidatus Cloacimonadota bacterium, assembly GCA_964634275.1. Lineage (GTDB taxonomy): Bacteria > Cloacimonadota > Cloacimonadia > Cloacimonadales > Cloacimonadaceae > CAZZCS01. The sequence goes on from CAZWIS010000015.1 coordinate 27,254, forward strand.
GGTAATCTCTTTGAATCATTTCGAATGTCCCTGCTGAACGCAATACCTCTGCATACAAGCCTTCAAAGGGTAAAAAGAGGAGGGCAAAATCCGTCGTTTTGGGTGGATTCAAATACTTGTCGCGGATGTCTTTGGCACAGTCTTTGATCCTGCGGATCAGGTTTTTTTGTGAGCTTTCAATCCCTGGTAGATCACCACTTTCGTAAGCCTGACAAAGCCGGTGATAATCCTCGACCGGGAACTTTGCATCAATCGGCAGATAAACAGATTCATTAAGGTCATCTTTTCCTGGGAGTTTTACTGCATACTCCACTATTTCATCTTTTCTGGGATTGGGTTTGAAGTTCTTTTCATACTGCTCTGGTGTCAAGATCTGCTCGAGGAGATTACCGAGCTGAATCTCCCCCATTACTCCACGGGTTTTGACGTTTGTCAGCACTCGCTTCAAATCTCCTACGCCGTTGGCGAGACTTTGCATTTCCCCCAAGCCTTTATGAACCTGTTCCAAGCGGTCGCTGACTTGCTTGAACGATTCTCCCAGCCTCTTTTCCAGAGTATCCTGAAGTTTCTCGTCCACCGTTTTACGCATCTCTTCCAGTTTCTTTTCGTTGTTGTCCTGGATTTGTTTCAGCTTGGATTCGATAGTACCCTTCAGCGTCTCATACTGGTTTAGCTGTGTATTCAGCAGCTCCTGTAATCGGTTGGACATACTCTGATTGAAGCTTGCGAAAGAGTTTGCCTGCTCTTCCCTGGAATTATGAGCATCCTTTTTGAGCGTTTCAGACAAATCCTGGATGGACTTTCGCAATTCATCCCTGTTTTGCTGGGTGATATTCAAAATCTCCGATCTTGTGCGTTGCATATCGTCTTTGATGTTTTTATCAGTGAGTTCGAGTACCATCCGGAGTTGATCAAAACTATTGGACATTGCCGTATCATCAGGCTTTGTCGGTCTGCTTTTTTTCAGCAAAATGACTACGATAAGCACAAATGACAGGACTTGAATGAATACCATTGCATACTGCATTTCCACCTCCAAGCTTATATTCAGACGATTCACTACAGTTTGTCTGTCCTTTTTTGGCAAGAGAATTATTCCTGTGCCTGGACTTGTAACCGAGTATTATATCATTAACTAAACGTTTCTTGGCTTATAGAATGCAGCTGTGGAATACGAAGAGCAGCTCCTTTTCAAGATTCACGAATAATGGAGTATCCGTTTATGTTAATATTCAAAGATGTATAGCGTGTCGTCATGTATAACAAATCGGTTGGTTTTCAGCCAGTTTAAGCGCACATAAACAGTCATCTATACCTACCCACCACCCTTTTTGTATGGGGCGCTGGCCATACCCCGATTATTCAACGGTCTAATTCAACAAAAGATTGGCTCGTTATTTGCAAAAATATAGTTCGGAAAGTAAAGGATATAATCATATGCAAATAGAAATCAGCTCAAATGCTGTGGAGTACCTGCGAAAGAAAACCAGGTTTTTTACAGGTAAAAACAGGTACCCCAGGATAGTCCTCGCTGCGCAGAGTTGCCGGGGATCAGAGTTCCGGCTTTATTATGATTTTCCTCGCGATGATGAAAGCAGAATAGAGGCTGGTGAATTCAGTTTTTTAGTCGATCCTGAACTTTTGACAAAGTATGGAGGATTTCGTCTCGATACCCAGAGTTTCTTTTTTACCACCAAAGTATTGATAGAGCCGTACAACGACTTCAAAGAATGTAAATGCAAAAAATAAGTAGCGGAGGATTCCGATCCTCCGATCTTAAAATAAGGATATGTTGTCTGTATTGAATATAGAATCTTGATGAATGATGTTTTTCGTAGCTTCGGAAAGCTACGCTACTATAAGATAAAAGAATGTAAATGCAAAAAAGTAGCGGAGGATTCCGATCCTCCGATCTTAAAATAAGGATATGTTGTCTGTAT
>CAZWIS010000015.1:29293-62628 GCA_964634275.1 uncultured Candidatus Cloacimonadota bacterium
AAGTAGCGGAGGATTCCGATCCTCCGATCTTAAAATAAGGATATGTTGTCTGTATTGAATATAGAATCTTGATGAATGATGTTTTTCGTAGCTTCGGAAAGCTACGCTACTATAAGATAAAAGAATGTAAATGCAAAAAAGTAGCGGAGGATTCCGATCCTCCGATCTTAAAATAAGGATTTGTTGTCTGTATTGGATATGAAACCTTGATGAATAATGTTTTTCGTAGCTTCGGAAAGCTACGCTACTATAAGATAAATAAATGTAAATGCAAAAAAGTAGCGGAGGATTCCGATCCTCCGATCTTAAAATAAGGATTTGTTGTCTGTATTGGATATGAAACCTTGATGAATAATGTTTTTCGTAGCTTCGGAAAGCTACGCTACTATAAGATAAATAAATGTAAATGCAAAAAAAGAGGACCTATGAAAACAAGAATCTTTTTGGTAATAGCTGCATTGATAGTCGTTTCGATTATGCCCGCAGCACTGATTATCGACGCTCCACTCACTTTTGTACAGCCTGATGGACAGCAGATCGATATCCTGGCGAGTGGTGATGAATTTCACAATTGGCTTCATGACAAGGATGGGTATACCATCATCCAGGATCAAAGCTCAGGTTGGTATGTCTATGCCGAACGTGATGGTGAGAGTGTAAGACCTGGAAATCTACGGGTAGGGTTACAAGACCCAAAGCTTTCTCCCCTGGAAAAGGGAATAAACCTCAGCCCTGCTCTGATCAAAGAAAAATACGATCGCCTCAGCCATATGAGGGATTATAGCAATGGCCGTTCACCACACACGGGTCAGTTTAACAATTTGGTAGTCTTCATCAAGTTTGCCGATGATCCGGATTTTATGCATCCGATATCCTATTATGATGATATGTTCAATGCTGTGGGTGAAAATGCCAATTCCCAGCGAAACTACTTCCTGGAGGCTTCCTATCAACAGCTTACAGTCGATTCCTTCTATTACCCACCGCCAAATGGCAGTACAATAGTTACCTATATAGATCCACAACCCCGAAATTATTACCGTCCTATATCGGTAAACAATCCTATCGGTTATGATCCGAATGATGACTATGAAAGGGGTATTAGAGAACAAACAATGCTTGCCAATAGCATCGCCTATGTAGAAAACATGATCCCGGTAGATTTGGTAATTGATGGGGATGGCGATGGTTATGTGGATAACGTTTGTTTCGTAATCCAGGGCCAGCCGGATGGTTGGGCAGAACTTTTATGGCCCCACCGTTGGGTCATGTATTATGTCCAATCCTACATTCGCGGAGCCAGAGTATGGGATTTTAACCTTCAGCTCGAATCTTTCCTCGGTTCTTCAGGAGCCAGCGTTTTGGCACATGAGTTGTTTCATTCATTGGGAGCACCGGATCTGTACAGATATTATGACAGTACGATCACTCCGATCGGACAGTGGGACTTGATGGCAGGAAACTCCAATCCTCCTCAGCACATGAGTGTATGGATGAAACACCGTTATGGCGAATGGATCGACAACGTCCCCTATATTACCCAGTCTGGCACCTATACTCTCAGCCCTGTTGCATCATCCTCCACCAATAATATATATCGTGTCGCATCGTGGAGATCATTTGAATCATACGTGATCGAATATCGCAAAGGTCATGGTTTGTACGATCACAATCTCCCAGGGAGCGGAATCCTGGTCTATCGGCTCGATACCAGAGAGTCTGGAAACGCCAGTGGGCCTCCGGATGAACTCTATATCTATCGACCAAACGCAAATAACACTACCACCAATGGTGTTCTTTCCCAAGCGTTCTATAATGCGGCTGTGGGAAGGACGAAGATCAGCGAAACGACTATCCCCAGCGGTTTTACAAGAAACAATACCGCTGGTGGACTGAATATCTACGATATCGGTCAGGCTGGAGAAACTATCAGCTTTAGTATCAAGGTCTCTGATATCCAGCTTACCTATCCAATCGGTGGCGAAACATGGTTCTCCGGATCAAACAAAAACATCACCTGGCAAGCGAAGAGCATGACTGGAAACGTCTCGATCCAATACACTCTGGACGGTGGACAAAACTGGACAATGCTGGCAAGCTCCACTCCAAATGATGGAAGCTTTACCTGGATGGGCGTCCCATATATCAATACCAACGAAGCCAGTATTCTGATCACACTGCTTAGCAACAGCAATACGGATACATGTTACTCCAGCTTCTCCATTATCAGCGAAGTAAGCCATCCGGAACCTGTCTTCCCAGAAAACAATGCTACTGGAGTGGTTACGAACCCCGTTATTACCTGGAATCCAGTATTTGGGGCGAATTCATATCAGTTCCAATTGTCCACTGATGAATACTTCGACAGCTACATCCACAATACGCTGGATTACCAAAGCACCACGTTTTCTCTGCCCTCCCTGCAACCTTTTACCGATTACTACTGGAGAGTAGCGACAATATCTGATATCGGCATTAGTGAGTTTTGCCCTACGCAGACCTTTCAAACCGGCGACATTTCTGTAGTCCCAGTCTATGTGACTCTGGATTCTCCGGCAAACATGGCAACCAACCAACCGATGAATCCTGTTCTGAGCTGGATCCCCACCCCCACTGCCAATTCGTATCACCTGCAAATAGGGATCAATAGCCTGTTTGCCAATGATATGACGGAGTATTTTGATATCGAGAATACAAGCATCCGATTGGAAGGACTGCTTCCGAATACTCTATATTTCTGGAGAGTCCGGGCCAGCAATGTAGCTGGATATGGATACTTCTCCTCCATTCGCAGGTTTACCACTGGTGACTGGGTCTCCAATTCCGATGAATTGATTCAGATCCCTGTTGCCACCGCTCTGGCACAGAACTACCCCAATCCGTTCAACCCAAATACCAGCATCAGTTTCCAGATCAAGGATCTGGGACAGGATTACAGCCTGACCGTTTATAACACAAAGGGACAGGTAGTAAGAAACCTGGCCAGCGGTACGGCCAGTACGCATAAACACACCGTAAACTGGAACGGGACAGATGACAATGGTAGAGCTGTTTCAAGTGGATTGTACTTCTACAAGCTCCAGGCAGGTGAATACAACCAAACCAAAAAAATGCTACTGATGAAATAGTATCATATTGCAGAATATAGTAAAAGCCCGGTTTAGCCGGGCTTTTTTTTTCCTAAAACCGTTGAATAATCGGGGTAAGACCGTTGAATAATCGGGGTAAGACCGTTGAATAATCGGGGTTTGGGGCAGCGCCCCATACAATAAGGGTGGTGGGTGGGTATAGATGACTGTTTTGTGTGCTCAAATTGGCTGAAAACACCCAGTTTGCTTTACGGGAAGTCAGGTGCAACGGTCTTTGATTATTCTGGGTCTTAGGCAGCGCTCCTTACATAAAGGCAAGAACTGCAACCCTGATTATTTTAGCAGCAGCATCCTTCGGCTTGTCGATTTTCCCAAGTATTCTATCCTGCAAAAGTAGATCCCAGAAGCCAGCGCTCTCCCCAAGGAATCAGTGCCATTCCAGGCAAGCGTATGCAATCCGGCAGTCTGTTCGTTATCAAAGAGGGATGCTACTTTCTGCCCTTTGAGGTTGTATATGCTTATCCTTACTCTTGCGGGAGTATGGATAGAGTACTCGATAGTAGTATTGGGATTGAATGGATTGGGATAGTTTCTCAGTTTTATCCTTTGGGCACTGTCCGATATCAGTTCATCCGAAGATAATGAGGATAGATCATGAATACTGAATCCGTTATGACCATTTGCAGTATATAGCAAGCCATCACTTTCAAACAAATCAACAGCATCCATGTTCCAGGCATATCTCCTTCTCAACAAAGGATTCTGGGGCACACTGATGTCATACATCGAGATCTCGTTCCAATATTCATCCACTACATATAGCTTCGTGCCTGACCTTAGGCAACTGGATATCATCGAAGTACTGTGAGGCATGATTGTAGTATACTCCTGCAGAGCGGAAGGAATGGATACATCAAGCACCTTCAAGCCCTCCAGGGAAGCTGCCACATAGGCAACATTTCCATAAACCTCCACATCAAACACATCCGAGACAGCCGTATATGTACCCATTGATACAGGATTTTGCGGATTGGATACATTGATTATTGCCATTCCAGAAGTCCTGTCCGCCACATATACTTTGTTGTCGTATAATCGCAATTTTTGAGCAAATCCGGGGGTATTATATTGTCCCATGTGGATCGGAGACTGTGGATTCTGGACATTGACAATCCTCAGGCCATAGTTTGCATCTGCCACATAAGCTATACCATTCTGAACTTTTACATCATAAGCCATCCCTGGAGTGTTGTGAATGCCCAAATGCTGTGGATTTGCAGGATTTGATACATCAATCATCCTCAGTCCACTGCTACCTTCAGCAAGGTATATGATGCCACTATCCAGAACCAAAGAATTTGCCAGACCACTGACACTTAGCTGTCCAGCTTGTACAGGATTTAGCGGATCAGATACATCATGAATCAATAAACCTCCGGTATAAGCTGCAGTATAGGCATACCCATCTTCTACGACTATCGCAAGAGGATACTCAAGGTTGGTAGTAGCACTTATCAAATGCTGGTTCTCGGGATTTGTCAGATCAAGTATCTGCAGTCCTGCTCCACCACCTGCTACAAATGTAGTATTATCTCGAATGATGACATGCCTGGATGATCCGGGAACGTCATAGGTATCGATTAACACAGGATTTTGCACGTCTGTGATATCGACCACATAGATGCCCCGATAATCTGATGAAAGGTAAGCTTTGTTGTCTGATATCTCGGCCGAATCTGTGTACTGATTGATATAATTTCCCAGCAAAACAAGAGATCCGGGTGTGCTGGTATCGAAGATCAACAAACCTTGATTTCCAGCCGATACATACAACCTCCCGCCACGTGCCAGTACAGACTCCAGATATGGATACATATAATTCCCCATCAGGGTAGGATTGTCCGGTTGTGACACATCAAACATCTGTATCCCGTAAGTTTCCAATAGTAAGTAAGCTACACCATCCATAACCGATACCTCCATTGCATTCTGCGAGGTCGAAATCGATCCCAAAGGCAGAGGATTGAGCGGATCGGTGAAATCAACGATTTTGAGCCCGGTCTGATAATCCGCAATATAGCATATTCCGTTCTCGACTTTGATATCAAAAGCATATCCGTCAGTATCATAAGTATTTATCAATATGGGATCGGAAGGATTTGTGACGTCAAATATCAATACCCCAGTCGCCATATTTGCAACATACGCAATCCCGTCGTTTACGACAATAGATCCGGCATAAGCAGGAGTTTGATACGAACCTACCAGAATGGGATTGGCTAAGTCCGAAATGTCCACAATCCTCAGCCCTCCATTACCTCCGGCTATGTAAGCAAAGTTGCCTTCAAGCCCAAGCTGCACTTCGCCACTACCAGTATAACACCCGCCAATTTTGTGATAAACCGCTTCGAGCTGCCAAAACAAAAAAAGAAATATAAGCAAAGACAAAACGTTTTTCATTTAACCTTCCTACGATATTTAACTGAGGTGCCAGATGGCGATATGCGAATAATTATGTCAAATACTTTTTGGTGGCGCGGGGAGGAACTAAAAATAATGGCAGTATCTTACCATAACAGCGAAGCTTTCTGAAGTCCCGAGATTCTCCTTTTCTGATGAGGCCTTATATGATCTTCTAAAGGCTAAGCTCTTGCATTTGTTTTACTATTTCCATCGTCTTGACGCTAACCGTACACACACGCTTGAGCAGGTCTATCACCTTGTCTTTATAATCTGCAAATCTATATGTATTAAAGAGCTTTGCAATTGTGGGATCTTTGGGTTCCTTTTCTTTGTACTGATCCAAAACCCATTCCAAGGCAGAGCGGTTTCCCAGCTTGTAATCCCAAGCGATATCAGGAATGCCGCTTAGGCTGCTATCCTCGTCCAAAATAATGACACCCCTATCTTTATCTGCTTTTAGTTTGGCTTTTGGGATGCGTCCTTCTTCCGATACTGCACATTCCTGTAGATCAAGATCCCAAGGCTCCACTGATTCAAAGCCGATATGCAGTTCCATCAGCTCTTTGCCCCAGGATGCCCACTGCCAAAAGTCCTCATAAAAAGGAATGCGAGGTAGGCTGCGCTTCAGGTTTTGTTCATACTTGCTGCGATAAGCAGGATTGTGCAGAACTCCATAGACGTAGTGGAAGATATCGAGCTTGTTTATCTGCTCATCACTGTATTGCTCTCTGTATAGATTCAAAGCCCAGTCTGTGATGTTGTCGTTTCGGGTGCCGTCCGAAGAATAGGTGTAGAGAGGAAGGCATTGGGTTTTTTCCAAAAAATCTAAGGATGAGTATTGGGTATGAGACAAAGTTTGGAATGGTTTTGATGAGTTCTGCCCAGATATACTAATGCACGTATTTGTATCGTAAAATATTGTGTTTTGAAGTCCATGTTCATCAATAAATATATCTGAAAAATATAACATCTTCTTAACATATGGACGATAATCTGTAGTTAAAATCCGGTCGTCAGAAAACGCTTCGCTTTTCTTCGCTTTAAGTCTATTTTTTAAGTTACGAGACCACTTGATTGAATAATCTAAACTGATTGTATTTGATTCATTGAAGCGTGAGATAAAGTAACTCATTTTGCTGCCTAATGATTTCTGAGACTCCCCATAAACCCATTCATCCCTATTGGTAGAGATGCCTGTGGAGTACTTAAGAAAAACTGCTTTATTCGATCTGCCCGATTTAACATCTTTATCAGCCACTGGTATTAAGCTTTTCCAATCATTATCTGTCAGATTTATCCAGTTATTATCTTTATCCGGCTGGATATGTTCAAAGGGAATGTCTTTGAGTTTATTTGAACTAAGCCATTGCAGCTTATCTTCCTTTCTCCAATTATCTTCCATGGCAATATACTTGATATTGCAATTTAAGTTCTCTTTGTGCTCTTTACGGATCAAAAACATGATTGCCACCCCCGTCTGAATACCAAATACGTTATGTGTGGTTCCGGCTATCTTGGGATTTTGTCTCACATCGCTTTTGGTATCGATGATATAAGCATTGTCAAATTCATCGTTTAGTACTTTTCTGAATCCGTCAAAGGTACGGCTATCGATAAATGACCTATTTGTAATATAGGCTATTATGCCATTTCGATCTACCCTATCCATTGCCCATCGATAAAAGCGGGCATACATGTCATAGGCCTTGGTCTTTTGGGCTGTGCTGTGTTTGATATAGGTATCCTTGATGCGTTTGTCTATTTGGGGATACTGGCGGTTTTTGTTGTTTTCATTTTCGTTCATTTGGTTGGCATTATAGGGTGGGTTGCCGATGATGACGGAAATTTTGCTTTCGTTTTGGCGTTTGATGCGAGAGGTGTTTTCATCCGTTAGGCTAAAGATACTGGTCTCGCCTCCGCTTTGCATGTTTACATAGTTATCGAGGGTATCGACAAAGCAGAGGTTTTCAAATTCGGCATATTGCTTCATCTTTTGTTTGTAGGTAAATTCTATGTTCAGATTGGCAATGTAATAGGGCAGGATCTCTACTTCGTTGGCATGGAGTTCGTTTTTGTATTTATACTCCAGCTTATGCGCGCTGATGTGATCTATAATATCACAGATAAAGGTACCTGTTCCAGTGGCGGGATCCAAGATCTCCACTCCAGGGTCTTCCAGCATCTTGCCAAAGTGTTTGTGCAGCAAGAAGTCTGTGCTTTCGATCATGAAGCGAACGATCTCGTTGGGGGTATAGACCACTCCCAAACGGTCTGCTTTTTTGGGGCTGTAGCTCTTGTAAAAGGTCTCATAGACTACCTTGAGAAACTTTTGTTTTTCATGGTGATCGGCAATCTGAGCAGCGCGGGCATTGATAGTATCATAATAATGTTTGATGCCTGCCAGGCTTTGCTGACGCTGATCTCTGGTAAAGAAGGTGCTCACCATCTTATCCAGTTCCATGGCTATATTATTGTCCTGATGAAAATAAGGCTCATCAAAGATAGTATTAAAGATATCAGAGGTAAGAATGTGTTGGATTACCATTTCCCGGATATCTTCCGGAGTGATGGCAGGATTTACCACTTCGCGCATCAATTCGAGAAAGAAATCCCGAGCATAACAATAGTGTGAATTTGTCTCCGCTTTTTCGATTATCATATCACGCAGAGCAGTGGTGACCTTTGGAATATCCTGTTTGAAAAGCTCGATGGCATTGCGAAATTCACGTACTTCCGGGCGTTCGTATCCAACAAAGCATTTGAGAAGTTTATCGAGTTTTTCGATGTCTGCAAAGCTGCATTCATGTACGCGCTGTCCATTTTGAAACAGAACCGCTCTGTTGCCATCTTCAAAGAGGATATTGTCTGTGGGATAGCCCTTTTCGAATTTGCTTTGAATCTCTACTTCCAGATCGTCATACTCGTCTTTGCTTTCCCAATATCCCCAATCCAATACCAGATTGTCTTTCAAGGTTCCATCCGGAATTACATTACGTCCTTTGGTGCCACGAATAGATACTTCAGCTACCAAACGCAGGTCTTTGCTACGTGCATATTCATTGATCAATACAAAGATAGCCTGGCGGATGGATGATTCATTACCTTTCCCACTTAAGTGTTTTAGCGTTTCCAGTTCCCGGAGAAAGTTTCGTATTGTAAATTCACTCATATACCCAACTGATTTGATTTTATAGCAATGTTTTTCTGGCGTGCTTTATTGGTCAAGCTCAATTTTCTGTCCGATACATGTAAGCTTTCATGATCTTTGGGGTCAGCGATTATAGAGTAGGATCGGGATCCTTGTGTCCTTCTGTGGACATCCCATTGTCAACAAATATTAGCCATGTCAACCAAGTAGTCAAGCGTATATCAAGCCTATATCAAGCCTATATCAAGCCTATATCAAGCGTATTCACGAATACACTTGATATAGGCTTGATACCTGTATGAAATACGTGAGACTCAGGAAGCTGATCCAATTTTTAAGACCGTGAACATGTCTTCCGGTATAACAATTCGGTGGGTTTTCAGCCAATTTGAGCGCATAAAAACAGACATCTATACACTCCCACCACTCTTTTTGTATGGAGCGCTACCACAAGCCCAGATTATTCAACTGTCTTTACTTGCATAGAACGGAAATGGGAGGATCGGAATCCTCCCCTACAAAACAAGTAGTTTACCACAAAAACGGGAAACGGCTTATGCGGCTGTTTCCCGTAGATATTGTGGCAGTTTAGTTTAGTTTACTTTAGTTTCATTACTTTTCTGACAGTATGTTGGTTACCTTGCTTGGCGCGGACAAAGTAGATGCCAGTGGCTACAGGCTTTCCGCTATAGTCCAAGCCATTCCATTGGAGGTTTTGTGTTCCGGATTTTGAGATTCCGTTCCAGATACTTTGCACAAGCTGACCTTTCAAATTGTAGATCTCGACCTGCAAAGGCGTAGTTTTGTCCTTTGTTTCGAGACCGATGTTTGTAGTATTGACAAAGGGATTGGGATAGTTGGGACGCAGGCTAAGGGCAATAGAGCTTACCTGGGTAGGATCGCTATTGAAGACCTCGGCACCAAAAATATCACCAAAGACATATTGAACAAGTGTCCGTGCTTCAAGCTCATCCATATTGTAAAGCGGGAAACTGATCGTGATCGCTATCCCTGGATTGAGATCATAATAGACCCCTATTGGAAGGCCATTAAGCGCTCCTTGAGAACTGCCATCCTCATAGTCTGAACCAAAGTAATAGATATTTGTAGCTTCTGGAGTGGCAGAAATCGATTCAACCTTTATAATATGGCCATTCAGAGAAGCCGTAGTCTTTTGAGGATCCACTGTCAGAGCAGGAAATCCCGAAGTTTCCGGCAGGGCATACTTGAATCTGGCAGCATTGGCAAATTCTGATGCTCCGATCCCAAAGACAGAACTGATATAGCTATCAGCCGCATAGGTAACTGGTGTATCACCATTTGACGCTATCGCTCTGGTGGGATAATAAGAAGTGAGAAATAGTTTGCCTCCCAGTTCCAGATAGCGTTTCATATCATCACGATTCTGAAACAGAGTTTCATAGTCTGATTGATCAAATCCATGCCAGAAAATGGACTGGTAAATCCCAATATCGCTGAGACGAACGCTATCCCCTGTTTCCAGATCGATTGTAGAATGGGCAAATCCGGAGATCAGACCATCGATAAAGCTATACACCTGCTCTCCTGTTGGCTGGAAGGGATTTACTCCCGAGCCGTCCAGAGTTTCATCAACGACCAAGACACCAGAATTCAGCGACACAGCTCTGGATCTGACTATCTCCGTGCTTGGGCTTTCATTACCATCAAGATCGACGGCGACAAGACGATAATACATGTATGCGTTATCTGGAAGAGGATTTGAATCTACAAAAATATTATTCTGGTGCAGATTTGCCAAAACTTGCTCTTCCCCACCCGAAACTGCTGACCGGAACAAACGATATCCAGCCAAATCAAGTTCCTGATTGGGCTGCCACCTTAGCTCCACATTCCCAAAGCCTGGATAATCGGTAAAGGATGCTGGAGTCAGCGGTATATCGTTTGGAATACCTTCACCAAAGATCATATAGCTTTCATTTCCATCAAGATCGAGCGCTGATACTGCAATGTAATATAGGGTTCCGGTCTCGAGTCCTTGAATCTCGTACCAGGATTCTTCTCCGGGCATGGAATTCACCGTAATGGGATTATCAAAGAAATAGCCAAGTGTATTATAGTAGATTCTGTAGCTTTGTACGATAGTGTCCACAGAGTTTTGCCAGCTGATTCGCAGAGAATTACCAGATCCTGTGTCGTTTATCACAAGCCCGGTAGGAGCTGCCGGCATCCTGGAATACAATGCTGCCAGAGCAGTGGATGCTCTGATAACCTCTGCACAATAGTCGGCATTCACATAATCTATTATATCCTGTTCGGTATGATAATAAGGGCAGAAATAGCGTTCAAAAAAGTATGTGACAGGATATCCCCGGACCCAATATGAATGGCTATCGCTTCCGGCGCTGTTCATATATCCATAAACCGGAATCAGGCTGGTATATTGCTGAGCGACTTGCGCTGCATAAAGAGTCTGGTTTATAGAGCCATCATAAGGCATCAACATTATCTCCCATTCACCGGGTGCCTGAGGTGAATAGCCGATCATGTCCTGATTGATCATCAGGATGATATCGTCCCCTGCGACCAAAGCATTCTCGGCATGATCCTTGCTACCCCACAATCCCAGTTCCTCCGCAGCATAAGTAACGAAGCGAATTGTGTTTTTGGGTTGGAAACCGGTTGTCATCATCACTCTTGCCATCTCCAGTGCCGTTGCTGTTCCGGTAGCATTATCATCAGCTCCCGGAGCAAGATTCATAGGATTTGTCTGGGTAATAGAATCGTGATGGCCTCCTACGATTATGTATTTGTCCGGATGTACGGTTCCCGGGATGGTAGCCACGACGTTGTATTGTGTATATCCATAGAGGTCAAATGATTCGATGTGGGCATTGGTGATTCCCATCCGTATGAACTGGTCTCTAATCCAAGTGGATACTGCAAGACGGTTTGGAGCAAGAGCATAACGGGTCTGAAAATTTTGTAAGTTCTGAATAAACCACATTATACTATCTGGATTGACATAAGAAATCAAATCAACTACTTCTGTACGGGGAGTGACAGTCTCGATTGGTATTGGCATTTCCACCCGGAATACGATCGGGCGAAATTCAAAGAGGTTGAACGGACTGATGATTCTCGTCCGTAACTCCATGCTATTGTGTGGACTGCGAAGGAGGAAACTATCACCCAGATCGAAAAAGATCTCTCCGCTTTCTGGGGAGATTGTTTCGGCACGTTTGGGGATTCTGCTTACAAGGTAAATCCTGTCTTGCAGGGGTAATGTGGCAGTTTTTTGAATCATGCCGGCAGGATACTTTGCCAGATCTCTGCCATCCATCCCCAAGATCACAAATTTATCATTATAATAATACGCTTCGAGCTTGTTATCCCCGCTACGAAGCATCACTTCGGATACACTATTGGCAACGTGTGTCCTCAGAAAATCTGCAGTTTGCATTACCACAAGACGTTCCGGCAAGGCAAAGATACTCGCTATACAGACAAACATTAATAGAACAATTACTAATTTCTTCATGGATCCTCCATAAAACTTTTTTATCATATAGTGATAAAGAGCAAGACCCGTTCCTTTTTCATGAAAGTATTTGCTCCGCACTATATAGCGAAGAATAGAGGGATAAAGTATGTTTCGAGTATGAAGCATGCACGTCAAAGCAGCTTAATTTAAATCGAATAGATATTATCTTATATCAATATGATATGTTTCACCTTTCCCGAAACAGCATGATGAATCGTAATGAACTGATTATCAACATCATAACACAATTCTAATAATTGGCACACGCTTTGCTATATTAAAGAGCATGTTACAAAAAGTGGAGGTTAACATGAAACGCTCAATATTGATCCTGATGATTTTGGTGGCGGCTATAGTAGGGCTTTCGGCACAGAGAACGAGAATTATCGAAAGAATTGGAGACGATTCCAATGTCGTGATCAACCTTACTGAAGACGACTCTGATTTTGAAAATGATGGAGGAAAAGTACATATTAACTTCAAAAAGACAATGACTACCCAGGGCGAAAGCTCTGATGCTGCCTTCTTTGGAATATTTGTGGAAGATATCACCTTCCCAAAGGCGCAAGCGTTGAACTTCACTGAGCAATATGGGATTATCATAACCGGGGTAAGCAAAAACACTCCAGCTTGGGAATACCGCCTTTTGGAAGACGATATTATCATGGCGATCAATGGTGAAAAAGTAATGAATACAAAGACCTTTGATCGTATCCGTGCAAAGCTACGTGCCGGCGATCAGATCGTGCTGGAAATATTTCGTGGTGGATCAATCGAAAAGATCGATATGGTACTTGGCTCCAGAGCCTCCCGTTCTGTTACTGTGACTGAGACCAGCACAAAGAAAAAGCTGAGTCCTGGATATGGCGGAGGTACTTGGATTCCGATGTATTTTGCTCCGGACATGAC
This sequence comes from uncultured Candidatus Cloacimonadota bacterium, assembly GCA_964634275.1. GTDB lineage: Bacteria > Cloacimonadota > Cloacimonadia > Cloacimonadales > Cloacimonadaceae > CAZZCS01. The sequence goes on from CAZWIS010000015.1 coordinate 42,426, forward strand.
AGATGTAAACAATCTCCTGGTCAATCTTGGCTTTGATGAACAACCAAAAGATGGATTTGTGATGTATGGTTTCGGTGGGAAGGGAAACGTTGGTAAAGGCTACTTTATCGGAGGTTATATTGCAGGCCATGAAGACACCCAGAAAACTGCATTAACCGACAGTTCCGGCATCTCAATCGGCTCCAAATGGATGCGGTATTCAAATTCGATGGGTGGAGTCACTTTTGACAAGAGAGTCCCAATCACATCCAAATTGATCTCATCTGCAGGACTAATGCTGGGTGGTGGTTCACAATCTATCGAAGTTACAAATACTAATGCACAATACGATTGGAGCAACCTGGGAGACGACACCTTCTTTACAAATTATATCTTATCACGTGGATACGTAGTAGTACAACCCAGGGTGGAACTGATGTACCGCATTCTGGGATGGCTGGCTATCAGAGCAGAAGTAGGATATACCTATGGTTATGCACCATCCAAGAGTTGGAAGATCCGTGGAATTAGCAGTGATGAGTTCTCCGTGGTGAATTCACCCTCCACTGAATATCAGGGATTGAACGTCTCAATAGGCCCATGGTTTGGTTTCTAAGGAACTGCCTGACTGCACAGGCTTATATAGACTAATAGTACAAAGCATCAAAACCCCCTCCTGAATCCTGGATAGCCCTTCGAAAGAGGGGCTTCCCTTTTTTGGGGATCGTTCTTCAGGAAATCGGACGTCCATGGCCAGAAACGATCTTACAATAATAATTGACAGAAATTCTGCTCGTAATGATTTGGTACACAGGAAGAAAAAAGTCAAAGGAGAAGCCGTGAAGAATCAACGCTTTTATCGCATTCATAGCGTGCAGGAAGCTCTGTATCAGGGTATTTTGCGGCTGAATCCTATCATTATTGACGACGAGGAGGTACTGGTTAAGCTATTCGCATTTAACGCAACATTGACACCACAATTCACCTCATAAATACAAACTATACATCCCTCATCATCCGCAATTGCGGAAACCTATTGCTGGGAAAAATCCCTGAAGCAGAAAAAACAACAATATTACACGAGGTGAATAATGCAAGCTCTTGGAAGACAAATACTCGTAGAATTCTACGATTGTGATAAAGACATCCTCAAAGATGAACAATATATAGCAAAATCGATGGTTGACGCCTGTATCATTGGCAAAGCAACCGTTGTAGCCCATACCTTTCATTCCTTTAGTCCCTATGGGGTAAGCGGAGTCGTGATCATTGCCGAATCCCACGTGGCAATTCATACTTGGCCAGAATATGGTTATGCCGCTGTAGATATCTTTACCTGTGGAGATACTATTGAACCGTGGGATCTGTTTCATCATCTCAAGACAGCTTTTAAAGCACAGCAAGCCAGCAATATGGAGCTGAAAAGAGGACTTTTTGAAACTAATGGCAGCAAACTCCCACATAAACCGGAGCAATCCTGATTATGACAAAGTGGCATACGGACTATCATACTCCTACGCGTGGCCTTACATTCAGTATCGAATCCACACTCTACCACGAAAGCAGTAAGTATCAAACAATAGATATTGTCGAATCCAAAGATTTTGGGACTGTAATGCTCTTGGACGGGGTTTATATGATCGGATCACGGGATGAATTTGTCTATCACGAAATGCTGTCTCAGCCATCGCTATTTACCCATCCCAATCCTAAAAGAGTGCTCATCATCGGTGGCGGTGATTGTGGAACACTGAAACGGGTTTTATTCCATCAATCTGTAACAGAAGTAATCCAGGTCGAGATAGATGAGATGGTAACTCGAGTGGCAAAAATCTACTTCCCCGAACTGACTGATTGTACATCCGATCCCAGGGTACGGCTCATATATGATGATGGGATAGATTATCTAAGGAAAAATCAAGATAGCTTTGATATCATCCTGGTTGACAGCACAGATCCGGTTGGACCTGCAGCAGGACTGTTTAGAAAAGACTTTTTTGCGGACTGTCACAAAGCTTTGAAGCAGGATGGCATTCTCTGCATTCAGTCTGAAAGCCCCTGGATAGATGATTTGAGGGCATTGATTATCAGCGTCAACGCCGATCTGAAAAGCATCTTCCCAAATGTATATCCCTATCTCGCTGCGATCCAAACCTATCAAGCAGGCTTATGGATGTTTCAAATGGCATCCAAACAATATAATCCTCTTCGCAATGATCTTGGCGAGCGCATCCAAACCAGTGGGAATCAATACAAATACTACAATCAGGCGATACACTATGCCAGCTTTGCCCTACCGGAGTTTATCGGTATCTGATAGCCGGTGCTTATAGAAGGCTGTTTTTGTCCGCTCGGATTGGTGGATAAACATACCGAATGGCTTTGCGTAGAGACACGTGCAATGGTCTTTGTCAGTTTTCCGGGCTGAAGCAGGTGCAAAAGATATAACATAGAACAGGTTTTTCATTACCTGGAAAGATTATGCTTGACATAATAAATGAAATCAGGAAACTTATCGTATGGCTTGGAAGATGAGAAATCCACTCAGAGACATCCTGACAGATAATGAGCAGAAGGTACTATTGGGCTTCTGTCTTCTCTGTGGTGTTGGTATGGCTTTGATGCTCTTTGGTTGGTCACCTGTTCATGCCAGCCAGAAAGTATCCTCTCCGGACAGCTTGTTTGCTGCCGTCAGGACAGATTTCGTTCATAAAATTGATATTCGTATTGCCGATAAAGATGAGTTAATGAAGCTATCCGGGATTGGAGCAAAACGAGCGGATGATATCATTGATTTTAGGAACCGAAAGCAGTTTGATAGCGTCTATGAACTATTGGAGATCAAGGGTATTGGAGAGAAGACTTTGAACTCGATGTTGCCAAACCTGCTACTTTTTGGTGCGGATACCACCGTAGTGAATCATACGGATCATGCCACATCAGCAAAAGATAAACCAAGCACTACAAAAGTAGTTGTGGATAAGAACGCTATGGTAAACCTCAATACTGCCTCTTTGGATGAATTGATGAGTTTGGAGGGCGTGGGAAAGGTAAAGGCAAATGCCATACTTGAATATCGCAACTCCAATGGTGCTTTTCAAAGCATAGACGATTTTACAAAAGTGAAGGGAATTGGTGAAAAGACTTTGGAAAAGAACCGGCACAGATTGAGAATATGAGACTTTTCATTTGACACAAAGTTACCTCACCTAAAATGGTGCATGAGTTTTATATACAGTATTTGGAGAAAGTATGAAATCGAATCCTAATGGACGCAGCTGGAGTCCCACGATTACCCTTGCCAAGCTCTTTGAAGAGCAAAATCAGTTTTTCGATGCTTTGGCAGCGTATGAGCTAATTGACCAAAATGAATCCTCGCCTGCAATCCGCGAAAAAATCGAATCCCTGCATATGAGAATTCTAAGCGATCCTGCTGTCAAATATGATCCAAGGATTGAAAAGCTGTTTTCTCCCGAAGAACTAGCATATCTCAAAATATTAAACCATTCTGCATTTGATAATTTGTCTCTGGTAGCAGAACGTATAGCAGACGGCTTCCCAGATTCGGAGAGCTTTATTGATGCTATTGACGAGAGCGAATTCAGCGAAAGCCTCGAAGAAGTAGATGATCTCCAAGCTATGCTGATGGAAATTGAACATCAATCCAGATTAACTGGCTCCGAAGAACTTGCCGGCATTCCCAGTTATGCACTTCAAGACTTCCTTTTGGCGATGTTGTCCCGATTCCCCAAAGAAACTCCTCTTTCCGAGATCAGTTTTGCCGATTTGCTCGGAATCTTTATGACTATGCAAGGGAGTACCAGCCCAGATTCCGAATGAAAAGCAAGGATACCGGTATTACCAATAAAAAATGCACTGTCTGCAGACAAAAGTGCAAACAATCGGTAAAGACTGTTGTGTTGCACTGTCCAAGATTTGACAGGGTCATTGATCAGCTCGAAATCCCTCTCCCAAAACCACGGAAGAAGAAAACCAAATAATGCGAATCATCACTGGAAGATTCAAAGGAGCAAATCTCTTTACCGTGGAAGGAAATACTACGCGACCAACAACAGACTATTCGCGAGAGCTGATATTTTCTGTGTATTCGGACTACAAAGATAAAAGAGTATTGGATCTGTATGCCGGAACTGGCTCATTTGGTTTGGAAGCTCTTTCCAGAGGTGCAAAGTATGTCGATTTTGTAGAGTTTTCATCCAAAGCAATTGCAGTAATTATCCAGAACACTCAAAAACTCCGATGCTCCGATGAATGCCATATACACCGACGTAAGGTTCATCAGTATCTTAAAGATTCAAAAGCGAAATACGACGTTATCTTTCTCGATCCTCCATATAACAAAAATCTGTTGAACCCAACTCTGGAAATGATCTTTGAAAATGACGTCCTAAATCCGGATGGAATAGTAATAGCGGAACACACAAAACAGGAAGCCGTTTCGGAAGCTATGCGTCAGTATATTATTGGAGAAAAGATAGGTAAATCTACGAGCTTTACACTGTTTTCAAAACCATAGATATAGTGAGTGGTTGATACTGATAGGAAGCGATGGAAACTCTATGAAAAGTGTGTACTGTGTATTGTCATCTGGGGTCAGTGCTTATTGATAAAAAGCTTCAATCCCCGCAAGGATTTCTTTCATGGCTTCGTTTATGTCCGCTACATCCATAGTTCGCTTGTCACCATTATCAAAGGTAATGACAAGGTTTCCCAGAGCATTATGAACTTCTCGTATTTTTGGAATAACTATGTAGCTCTTTCCTAAGTGCTCGTCATCATACGTAAAAATGGCTTTCATTTAATACCTCTTCAGTTGGCAGAATTGGCTGAAGTTCTCACCCGGACGCAAAAGCTCAGCTTCTTCGGGGTCGAAGCTTATCAGAGTGAAGCTGGGATCATCAATCCCACGAAAATACTCATCGAAGAAATAGCAATATTCAGCCGCTTCCCTTTTGGCATTCATGGAGTTTTCCACTTTTGCCACCCCCGCCAGACGAATGTATCCTGTCTGTCCAGAATCCATAATCGGTACACAGAGTTCGATGTATTTATTGCCATTGATCTGCTGAACCTTTGAATCACCGCTGAATGTGATCATGCTAAATCTGTCATCTACCCAAAAGAGAACAATTGGACGTACTCTGGGTTGTTTTTTGTCCACAGTGCCCAAATATGCATACTGGTTTCTGGATATCCAGCTCATAATCTCTTGTTGCAGCGATGATTCGTTGGTTCGAGCCATAGTATTATTTCTTTGTAATCTTTACTTTTTTTACGATTGCCTGGTTATCAGCCAATGGATTATCTGCTGAATCTCTGGGAAGCTTCTCTATTTTGTGTACTATATCCATGCCATTTGTCACTTTACCAAATACTGTATGTTTCCCATCCAGCCAGCTGGCACCTTCTTTTTTGGTAACAATAAAGAATTGTGAGCCATTGGTATTGGGTCCGGAATTCGCCATACAGAGATAGGAATATAGTACTTGAGCTTTCAATGCTCCTTTTCCAGTAACCTTTCCCTTAAAGCCAGTGATCCCCGTGTAAAACTCCACGGTTCGAGCTTTGAAAGGAGCCCAGCTTTGTAATTCCTGACACTCCTGGATAACTGCCATTAGCTCTGGATTCGGATCCGGAGTTGATTGCAAATAAGGTAAAACTACAGTTTCCCATACCGTGTTTGCCGTAATATCATCATCAAACAAACCTGTAATCTCTTTTCCAGCTTCGTAACATTCATCTTCAAATCTGTAATCGGGACCGCCACGTCCGTCGTTTGACCGGTCGTTATCCTTTGTATTTGGACATCCACCCTGAATCATAAAATCTGGAATGACACGGTGGAAATATGTCTTTTCATAATATCCGGATTCACTCAAATCCACAAAATTCGCTACAGTTTTGGGTGCGATCTCAGGCCAAAGCTCGAGTTCGATGTTTCCTTGATTGGTTTCTATAACCGCTTTTACCACTTTTGCATCCTTCGTTTTTTTTGTTACCTTTGGTTCAGCTGCCAGACATGATGAAATCAGCATCACAAAGACACTGAACACCAATAATGTCGGTAGCAATCTGATGTTTTCAAACATTATAACTCCTTATTTTCGGAACTGGGCTCAAAGCTGCACAGTTCGATTTTTCCGTCAATTATTTCCACAAAAGTGCGGTGAACAATCCAATCCCCGCAATTTACGTACAATCCATTCTTGTGTGGCGATTGACAGGGCTTGTGGCTGTGCCCCATTATCACATAGTGGAACCCCTTTTGAATCTTGCCAAAGGCGTAGGATTGGAGTCCTGAGATCTTCTTTTCCCGTATTAATGGTGAGCCTTTTCTCTTTCGACTGCTACGGGATAGCTTTGTCCCGACCCATAGTGCCAGATCTGGGTGTAAAATTGAAAATACATTTTTTAGCCAAGGTTGCCGGATTACACTTCTAAACATTTTGTAACGAAGATCGTTGACTGTGTATTTGTCTCCATGAGTTATGAGGATTTTCTTGCCATCTGCTTCCAACTCGTAGCTGTCTGGGACAAGCTCTGCATCCAGATACTCAGGAAAATAATCCCCAAACCAAAAGTCGTGATTTCCGCTGATGTATACGATCCTACAACCGTTATCCCGGATCAGAGAAAGTCTTTTGAGCACTGGAAGATACTGTTTTATAACCGAATACTTCCAATCAAACCATAGATCAAAAATATCACCATTAAGCACCAAGATGTCATATTGACCTCTGATATCGTCCAAAAACTCCGTAAATGCAGCATTTGTCGCTCTTTCATCTTCAGTTTGAATATGGTATTTATAATGGACATCGGAAACCACACAAATCCGCATCTCTACCTCGTGAGTACGTAATACACTATGTTTGTGCCAAATCGCAAGGCAGTTTCACGGACTTCAGGAGGATTGTTGTGGGTCGAAGGATCAGCCCAGCCATCGCTAATGTTTGTTTCGTAGGTATATAGTACCATCATACGGCCGTTTTCATCAAAGATTCCAAAGGCTTGCGGTGGTTTTTCATCATGCTTATGAATTTTTGGCAGTCCAGCGCTGAAATCGTAAAAGGAAGTAAACAATGGATCAGCAGGGCTAAGTTCCAGTAGTTCGTACTCAGGAAAAACCCTCTTTATCTCCCGACGAAATGATTCGTCCATCCCATAGTCGTCATCCGCATATAGAAATCCCCCTCGGAGCATCCATTGCCGCATGTTTTCTATCTCCCGGTCTGAAAACCTGATATTACCATGGCCGGTGAGATACACAAAAGGATAATCGAAAATCCTGGAATCGGTGGCTTTAACGATAGCTTGATCTAATGGAAATGTAGTATTGAGGACGCCATTGACATAGCGTGCAAGATTGGGAAGCACTTCAGGATCATTATACCAGTCTCCTCCGCCATCATATTGCAGACGGGCAAACCCCGACCTTTGGATATTAGAGCCAACGACTCCGGATAGGGTGATGATAATCAAGCATAGTATAAAGGTAAGCGTAATCTTCATATCAGTTTATTATCTTTAGCTCGATACATAGTATCTCGTCTTCGATCACGGCATAAAAGCAGTTTTCAAATCTATCATACTCTGATAGATATTGTAGCTTTCCCCGGAAGCTGATGCGGCTAAGAACCTCACCTCGCAATCCATCCAATACCGCTATTGCTTTATCCTCCGAAACGATAATAATACTACCATCCAGGCGGGGATCATCACTATTGTCCATTTCGACAGTGAATGCGCTTCCCTGCTGTTTATGTGGAAGGCTGTGGACTTGTTGCCAGATAGCCTTCCCATCTTCCTTAAAGGCAATGACGTTATTATTGTCCAAAATGGCAATCAAGGCATTCCGGGTATTATTCATCGAATGAATATTTGCATCCAGTGATAGCTTCCACAAGAGCTCTCGGCTCTTCTTGTGGTAAGCAAGGAGCTTGTTATCTGAAGCAATGTAAATATTATCAAGATTAAAGACCGGTGTGGCAGTGATAGTATATGGTAAATCCGTCGACCAGGCAATCCGGAGTTCTATGTTACGGGCTGGCATATTGACGATTCTTTCGAGCTGTTTGATAATGTTCGAAGAATCCAAATTCAGATAGTTCGGGATTTGCTCCCACCTTGTAGTCTTTTTCTCTTGAAAGATCAGCTTTAACTTTCTGGTGCCCTGATCGATAAATCTATTTCCAAAAACCATATACAATATTGTTAGAATAGATATCATGAGTAAAACCAGAGTGCTCACCTGAAGGCGGGTAAATCTCCTGCGGGTAGGGCGTAAAAGCTTTGTCCGGCCTTCAAGAATCAGCCAGCAGGCATCGCTCTCTGTAGTATTTGCTTCTATAAGCGTCGTAACTGAGGAGGGATCCGGATTGTTGTCAAACAGACTGGCAGCAATACCGGCAGTCAACACTATAAACTTCTGCTTTTCAGGGATAAAAAACCGATGAGTCCTTACTTTGATATCTTTCTCCGGTTCACCCAAAAGACTTAGCTTTTCCAGGCTGCTCACATGTAAATTTTGCCACTTATTGCCCACGGGATTGATAGATTTTGCATCTGTAACAGCACAAACGAGCCTTCCAAACTGGACAAAGAATAGTTCATGATCAAACAACACACCAAAAAATAGAGAAATACCCTTTTCGCGCAAGGCAGTTTTACGAAACTGAGCATGGAGCTTCCAATGAAAATCGGCAAAGAAATCTTTCAGCCATTTCTCGATATTGAGCTTACTCACAGATTGGAGGTTAGAAGAAAGAATCTCCAGCTTTATTTGTGCTTGAATTTCCTCCAGAATATGATCCTGCTCAGGATGCCAGGTTGACAAGAACCATCCGAATCTGCCGTCTTTGGATGCAGAATATTCAACGACACTTTGGGGAAAATGGGAAAACTCACTGTGTAATGCTATCATTTACGACCACCATTTGATGAAAGACCGATAAAATACTCTGAATAGAGTGGGGATATCCATTAACATATTGGTATATGCTGCATTAGCCAAAGGGCAAAAGCATTCGTTTCTGTGGATTGAACGCCTTTCCAATTCAGCATCCGCTGCATACCAAATACTTCCAAAATCATAATCTGACTTTCGTAGTCTTCCCAGAATCTTTGCCTTGACGCAGCATGACCATACTTCGCCATCAGGAGAAATCTGAACCGATGCCACTCCAGAATAACATGGAATTGCCTGAGTTTTATCCCTCAGGATCCGTTTAACAAGATTGTAATATTCGATCCTGAAAGCCATTGTAATCCGGTTCATCCCTTTGAATTTATCGTTTTTGATCGTATGGATCAGATAATCAATGGCAGATTTGTATGATATCAGAGTGGGTGTGATATCGCTACCCATTGTATCCAGTTCCACTCTCTCCTCGGCAATTTCCGTGATGTATGAATCAGGTTTCAGTTTTAAAAGTTGATTGGCTATGGAAGGAAATGCTTCGACATTGAATTTCGAAATCACGGTATGAATCCCAACATTGAGATTAGGTAGATTCAATGCCTTAAGTTTATGAAATGCTGAAATAGCTTTTTTGTAGTTACCAGGGATGTTACGTATTTCGTCATGTTGATTTTCGATCCCATCAATAGAGATGTTTACGATTATCTGCGTCTTGGGACAGGCTTTTGCGATTGCAGTGGTTTTATCCACGATCGTGCTGACGAGCAAACCATTGGTAGGGATATTGATGATCTTGGGACGAGAGATTTCGTATATCGCTTTGGCGATCTCCACTATGTCCTGCCGGAGAAATGGTTCACCGCCGCTAAAGGTAATCCAATATGGCGATCTCCCGATACTCCGGAATATCTTTCGGTATTCTTCTTCAGAGAGGTTTCGGGTCTTCTTCTTCCAAATATTACAGGTATTGCATCGAGAATTACAGGTATATAAAAGGCTAACTGTATAATTCATCGGTAATAGCTTTGGAAAACCAATCCGCTTCATAAGCCAGTATCCGATCATCCTAAATATCAGATTTACCATCCGTTCTTCCCATTTTCCATGCTTACCTTAGCTTTTTCGTGCTCTGTGCTATATCCCATTTGAAGGGATTGTTTTTCTTGATATAATAATCTATGGAACCCAGTATGCGACAGTAGAATTCCAATATCATAACGGTGACTAACCTGCAAAACTGACCCGGGTTTTCCACAATCTCCTGAAAGAGAATCTGAAGGAGGATCCCGCTATTTTGAGAGGAGACCGAATACGATTGCTTGTCGCTCAACCATAGGTGCCCATTTTGGATTCGCCTTCTTTGTTTGATAAAGTCTTTAATGTTTTCCGGTCCTTTGTTGTAAATAACGGCATCCGGTATATAGCGAAGACGCAGTCTTTTTGATCTGATCAAGGCTTCGATGCTTGCCTCGTCGACAGCAGATTCCTTTGGAATCCTATCCATTACTTTACGGAAAGCAATCAACTCACCCAGTTTTGGACTGATCATCGCCATTCTGTGATGCAAGCGCCACAGTAGATGTACTGCATACCCCATAAAATCTGATGTTTTATTCACCGGTACCGGCCTTCCGCCAGCAGCACCCACCTTGTAATCGGAGAAAACAGAACAGATCTTCTCTATCGCGTCTTCAGCAGGAATAGTATCTCCGCTTTCGATCACTAAAACTTCACACTTTGCTTTTTCTATAAAAAGATTGATGGCAGACGATTTGCCTTCTCGCTGTGATTGCTGGATCAATTGAATCTGGGGAAATGTTTTTTGATACTCAAGGACTATCGAATCGGTCGCATCAGTGCAAGCACTGGACACTACTATGATTTCCTCGATTATTACAGTACTTAGCTTTTGCCCCAGGAGTGCGTCCAGCAACGAGCCAATATTGCCTTCCTCGTTGAAACAGATTACTCCGATGGAGCATGGTATAGACCTATTTTTGTCCGTCATACTTTACTGAAATCCTATGATCAAGTGGGACTCAGTGATAACTTCTCAGACTTCAATTCCTTATTGATAGCGTCCAAAATGCCGTTTACATACTTACCTGATGCTTCCGAGCAAAACTTCTTCGCAATCTCAATTGCTTCATTGATGATTACAGCAGGAGGAGTATCGGTAAACATCAGTTCGTACACGGCTACATGAAGAATATTCCTGTCCAAATGGGCAATGCATTCCAAAGACCAGTTATCAGAGTGTTTATCTATCTCGATTTCGATTTCTCCGATATTGATAATGGCATTTTTAACCAGTTCATCGGCAAATGCATATACTGGAGAACTATGATCCAAATTTTCGGAAGAGGTGAGCTGGGCTAAAATCTCCGGATACTCGTTCAACAAGGAGTATTCTCGAAAGTCGTCTTTGATCTCGGCAAAATCCAGTGCATATAGCGTCTGAACAGCTATTTCTCGGGCTTTACGTCTTTGACCCATTGTTTATCTCCTCTAATAATCCCACCATTTCGATGGCTGTAAGGGCTGCATTCCATCCCTTGTTACCAGATTTGGTACCCGCTCTTTCTATTGCCTGTTCGATGGAATCTGTAGTTAGCACACCATAAATCACAGGTAATGAATTGTTTAATCCTACCTGTGCTATTCCCTTTGTTACCTCAGCACTGATGTAATCAAAGTGTGGTGTCGCTCCCCGAATAAGAGTTCCGAGGCATACTACCGCATCGTATTTCTGGCTCTTTGCCACTTCCTGTGCGACAAGCGGTATTTCATAAGCGCCAGGTACCCAGATTACACTGATATCATCATCCAGAACTTCATGCCGAAGCAAACAATCGATTGCGCCATCGAGTAGCTTTTTACAGATAAACTCGTTGAATCGGCTGACTATAAGCGCAAATTTGTATCCTTTGGAAACCAGTTTTCCTTCGATCGTTTTCATTTTGTTCTCCTTCTTATGAGGATTTTCCAATTTGAAGCCAAGATAATCCAATGGCACATTTCATCAAGAAAAATCTTTCTCGCAGTTAGTCCGAAACCACAGTGCCATTTTGTATGAACGTCTATTAGCTGCAAGACAGGATTGAATAGGGATTTTGCCAATCCATATCCAGCCAATATTTCAACATGAACAGGAGCATTGAGAAGCGCTCCAACCAAAGTCATTAATACTGCCCGCAATGATGCAACCTATAGCTTGAACAGGAGTTCGATTCTTAGCCAAGTCTGCTGATAACCATTTTTTATTTCTTTGGGAATCGATCTTGCATATATTATTAGTATAGAATAGCGTATCGGCTAATGACAATGTAAGTAGTATGATGTACGATAGATAAGGAGAAAGTATGAAAAAGCATCTAATGGTGGCTTTGTTCCTGTTCATAGTAGCTTTACTGGCTGCTAACAGCGGAGCGATTAGGCTGCAAAGTTCTGTCAATAGTGTTCAGTTGGTTCGGAGTTCCGACTATGGATTAACTGTCCGCTACAGTATCGACGAGTTAAATCACAAAACCGTAGAAACAAAAGAAGGTTATTACACAGATTTGTATATCAAGCATTATGCCAATACAAACAAGACTGGAGAACCGAGATTACCCCTGATCCGTCAGATTATTCAAGTACCCATCGGGGCAGAAGTACACCCCAGAATTAGTACACAGAATCAGATGACTATCAATCTCGGAGCTAATGGAATCAATCACCCAATTATTCCCAGACAGGAATCACTTGCCAAATGTGATGATCCTGCGACTGCACCGTTCGTAGTAAAGCACGAGTTTTATACCTCTACACGCTGGACTTCCGAACCTGCCGTCAAGGTGGAAGAGCTTGGTATGATGCGTGGTGTCCGCCTTGTAGCGTTGGATTTTGCCCCTGTTCGTTACAATCCTGGATTTGGTGAAATCGAAGTGATCGTCAATGCTGAAGTTCAGGTAGATTTTGTCGGTGGAGATCTCAGGGCTACCGAGGATCTAAGGGCAAGGACATATTCCTCGGCATTTGAACCAATCTATGCCAGGACACTGTTAAACTACCAACCCACCAGGATGAGCTTGAATCGTTATCCATTGGGATATGTGATTGTCACTCCCCAAATGTTTGTCAGCACTCTACAACCATTTATCGATTGGAAAAAACGAGAGGGTTTCAATGTAACGGTGGCTACCACCGAGCAAATCGGAAATACCACTACTGCAATCAAGAACTTTATGCAAAACCTCTGGGATTCCTCGACTACTCAGCATCCGGCACCATCTTATTTGTTGCTTGTAGGTGATACTCCCCAGATTCCAGCTTTCACTGGAGCCACTGGAACAGGCCATGTAACCGACTTGAATTATGTCCGTTTACAGGGGACAGATTACGTCCCTGAAATGTATTACGGGCGTTTCTCGGCAACAAACGTGGCAGAGCTACAACCTCAGGTCGATAAATCTTTGATGCATGAGATGTACACAATGCCTGATGATTCCTATCTCGCAGAAGTTGTCATGATTGCCGGGGTGGATTCATATTATGGAAATTCTCATGCCAATGGTCAGATTAACTATGGCACAAATAACTACTTCAATTCGACCAATGGAATCACCTCGAGCACATTCCTGTATCCTTCATCTGGTTCGCAAGCCGGCGCTATAGTCAGTGCCGTCAGCCAGGGAAAGGGTTATGTGAATTATACTGCTCATGGCAGTGAAACTTCCTGGGCTGATCCATCATTTACCATCACAAACATAAACAGCTTGCAAAATGTAAATAAATACCCCGTCGTAGTCGGCAACTGCTGTATTACAAACCACTTTAATACAGCGCTCTGCTTTGGAGAAGCCTGGTTAAGAGCTGCCAATAAAGGTGCTGTTATCTATATCGGCGGTAACAATAATACTTACTGGGACGAAGATTATTATTGGGGAGTGGGGTACAAACCACCTGCCGTCAGTTCCGGATCACCTTGGATACCAAACCGTACAGGTGTATACGATGCCCTTTTCCATTCACATGGTGAACCTTTTGAAGACTGGGCTGGTTCTACCGGAGCAATGATCGTAATGGGAAATCTTGCAGTTACAATGTCCAATAGCAGCAGAATAAACTACTACTGGGAAATTTACAGTATCATGGGCGATCCCTCTCTTGTACCTTATATGGGTATCCCAGCTGTCAATCAAGCTTCATACCAGCAGACCCTGTTCCTGGGATTGGACTCGATGCAGATCACTGCAGATCCATATAGCTATGTGGCTATCTCTATGAACAATGTCCTTCATGGAGTAGGATTAGCAGATGCCAATGGCCAGCTAACCCTAAGCTTTACTCCCTTTGAAACTCCTGGTACAGCTCAAGTTGTGATGACCAGATCGAACCGCCGTCCACATATTGGAAACATTGATGTCGTACCAAACGTAGGCCCTTATGTTCTGGTATCAAACGTCGGTGTCAACGATGGCAACAACAGCATCGCAGAGGCTGGAGAAACTGTCGGACTGGATGTTTCTTTCAACAATGTTGGCGTCCAGAATGCCACAAACCTCACTGCTGTAATGAGCACAGAGAATCAGTATGTAGCCGTTCTGCAGAATACTGCTACCATCGCAAGTGTGCCGGCAAATGAAACCATCATCCTGCCCAATGCATTTACGATGATGATATCTCCAATGATTCCGGATCAGGAAATGGTCAGCTTTGAAGTCAGCATCTCTGACGGTGCAAATACGTGGACATCTACCAGGAATATAGTGGTCAATGCTCCAAACGTATCGTTCAGTGGGGTTACGCTCAATGACGCAAACAACAATGGAGTAATGGAGAGCGGTGAAACCATCAATATCACTGTAAACGTATCAAATACCGGTAGCATGAACGCTCTTGGCGGAACCTTGAATCTGGTGATGAATTATCCTAATGCCAGTCTTTCGACTACATCGCTTGTAACACCTGGGATCACATCAGGCAGCCAGATCCCCTTGAGTTTTCAGGTTACACTTGGAACGGGGATTGACGATGGAACCGTCGTTCCAATTGGTCTGGCACTCAATGCCGGAGTTCAAATGATCAATCATACAATTTTGATCCCTGTTGGTCTGGTCGGTGAAGGTTTTGAATCCGGTGGATTCACTTCCTTCCCATGGCAAAACACCAGCACACAACCTTGGACAGTTGTACAAGGAGCAACAAATGTGTATTCTGGAAATTACGCTGCCAAAAGCGGAACGATCAGTCATAATCAGAATACAGCATTGGAACTGGTTCTTAATGTAGCTGCTGCAGGAAACGTATCTTTCTATAGAAAGGTATCTTCTGAAGCTAACTATGATTTCCTCAAATTCTACATCGATGGCACAGAAATGGGCTCCTGGTCTGGAACACAGGATTGGGCTCAGTTCAGCTATCCCGTTTCACCCGGAAACAGAACTTTCCGCTGGGTCTATTCCAAAGATGGATCCGTAAATGGTGGTAGTGACTGTGCCTGGATAGATGAGATAGTATTTCCTGTTGCTGGCGATGGATCTGTCGCTATGTTCTATACACCGACGACTGAGATTGCTATGATCGATGTTCCCCTGAACGCAACCGTCGGCGAGGATTTTGCAATTCGAAACTTGGGTAATTCAGCACTTAGTGGAATGATACTAATCCCCAATGGTTTCGTCCTGAGTAGTTCAAATCAAAATCTGCCATCAAACTACAACTATAATATCCCTGCTAATGGAACTCAGATTTTTACTTTGTCTTACACAACCGGTAATCAGAGCCTAAACATATCGGATATGATTACTATAACCTCAAATGACGCCTTCAATCCCGCCTATGCCATCGACGTGACATTACAGACCGCTGTCAGCAACCCTAATGATGGTTTGCTTCCAGTTATCACCAAACTCGATGGAAACTATCCTAATCCTTTCAATCCCGAAACAGCGATCCGTTTCTCTCTCAAGGACGCATCACATGTGCGAATTAGTGTGTTCAATATCAAGGGACAATTAGTGAAGAGCCTGGTTGATTCCAATCTTACTCCCGGCAATCACAAAGTTGTATGGAATGGTAAAGACAGCAATGGCAGAAGTGTCACAAGCGGTATCTATCTCTACCGTATGGAGACAAATGACTATAACAAAACCATGAAAATGATGCTGATGAAATAGCATTAAAATGTGAACCCGGTCATTCGGGTTCACCTCTTTTTTATTTTTTAAAGTCATAGTGTGTATTTGTAGTGCCATAATAAAGCATGGCACATAAGATATTAAAACATGGAGGACCAATGAGACACCTATTATTAGTCTTCAGCCTGCTGCTGATCCTTGTATCGGCACTATCGGCTGAGCAGTTTACAATGAGTGAAGCCCAGAATGATATACGTTTGATTACATCATCAGACAATCAGATTGTATTGGAAATGACTCTTGGACATTTCAATCGTGAAGCAGTTACAATCGATGGGCAGACATGGTATCATCTGAATCTAAAAAAGGAAGGACTTACCTTGGAAGCTGGACTTCCACAAGTGCCAGTTATCGCACGTAGTGTGGCTATCCCAGCTACAGCCCGGATGGAACTGAGCACCATGGAAAGCGAATATGTGGAATACCTGATGCCTATAGCTCCCTCCAAAGGGAATCTGACCAGAGACATAGATCCCGATTCAGTGCCATACACTTTCAACCGTTTTTATAACAGTGGACAGTACTATCCCTCCACTTTTACTGAAAATACAGAACCATTCGTGATTCGTGATTTTCGCGGTATGACAGTTCGCTTTACACCCTTTGTTTATTATCCAGCCACTCAAACTCTGAGAGTTTACAACAGAATAAGGGTCGCACTGAATAATACCGGTACGGATATGACAAATGCCTTACCTATGCAAAGAAATAGCTACAATGCTTATTTCAAGGATATCTACAGTGGTTTGTTTTTGAATTTTGCTCAGGCAAAGTATCCTGTTTTGGAAGAAGAAGGTAATCTTCTGGTCATCAAACACAGTATGTTTGATGCGGCCATCCAACCCTATGTGGATTGGAAAAGACAAAAGGGATTCCAGGTCGATGTCGTCGATGTCTCTGTTGCCGGTCCAACCGCAAATCAGATCAAGACATATATTGCAAACCGTTATGCTCAGGATCCAAATCTTGTCTTTGTCCAGATAGTTGGAGATGCTCCACAGGTACCAACCCTTACCTCTGGCGGAGGTGGATCCGATCCCAGTTATACGCTGATCACAGGTAACGATAACTATCCTGAAATCTTCATCGGAAGATTTTCTGCACAGACTGTTGCCGAGCTTCAAACTCAAGTACTGCGCACAGTACACTATGAGAGAGATATTCAGGCAGGTAGTACCTGGATTCAGAAAGCAATGGGTATCGCTTCAAATGAAGGCGGCGGAAGTCAGGGAGATATGGGTGAGTCCGATCAGCAGCATATGGAATTGATCCGCACTGATCTTTTATACTACGGCTACACATCAGTGGACCAAGTGTATCAAGCTCAGGGCGCAACCGCTGCACAGGTAACAAACTATTTGAACGAAGGTCGCGGTTTTATAAACTATGTGGGGCATGGTACAAATACAAACTGGACTACTACTGGTTTTAGCAATACACATGTAAATGCTCTGACAAACGACTATATGCTACCCTTTATCGTCTCAGTTGCTTGTGTAAATGGTAATTTCGTTTCCATCACTTGCTTTGCCGAAGCCTGGCTAAATGCAACTAACAACACCACAGGTGCTCCGACAGGTGCCATAGCCCACTATGCTTCGTCAATCAATCAGGATTGGAATCCACCGATGAGAGCTCAAGACGAAATAGTCGATCTATTGATCGCCGAGCAGAAACAAACTATTGGTGGCTTGTTCTTTAATGGTTCATCAAGAATGACAGAGGTGTATGGAACAGCCGGTGCAAACATGTTCAAAACATGGCATATCTTCGGTGATGCTTCCCTTGTCGCCAGAACAAAAAATCCACAGGAAATGACTGCTGTTTACAATCCGGTTCTCTTTTTGGGAGTCGGCACATTTGAAGTTACTACGGAACCAGGAGCCAGAATAGCCCTTTCTGCTAATGGCACCCTCTATGGAACAGCCGTTGCCAACAATTTTGGTCTTGCGACTGTAATTATTGCTGATCCACCCCAAGAGCAAATGGACTTGACGGTCACAATAACTGCTTTTAACAAGGTGACCCATATCGGATCAGTATCTGTGCTGCCAAGCACCGGACCATACGTAGTAGTAACCCAAATGATTGTGAATGACGGTAATAATAACATTGCCGAATATGGTGAATTGATCAATCTCAATATCGACCTTGGCAATGTTGGATCCGATGTTGCCAATGGCGTCAGTGTCTTTGTAAGCTCTGAGGATCAGTATCTGACGGTATTGTCCAGCGAAGAAGCTATTGGGAACATCCCAGTCAATGGAACTGGCACTACTACAACCGGTTTTAATATCCAAATCGCAAATAATGTCCCAGACCAGCATGCTGCCCAGATAACTGTGATGATCAGTGCTGGAACCGAGGTATGGGAATATAACAGAACACTCCTGATCAATGCCCCTGCGTTTAATTTTGGTGCAATCAGCGTTATCGAAATAGACGGCAACGGGAATGGCAGGATCGATGCTGGTGAAACAGTACAAATCACGGTTCCAATCATGAACAGTGGACATGCCCAGGCTTATGAAGTAATGGCTGTTTTGATGATAGACAGCGTACCTGTAATGGCAGAACCTCTGGCAAACAGTTTTTATGCTTTGCCCGCAAATGCCAGTGTCGATATGGTTTACCAAGTCACATTCAGTTCTCAGATACCAGTAGGTACCACTGTCCCGTTCAGTCTTCTTCTGGCATCTGGAGAATACTCTCTATACCAAACCTATAGCATAGTCGTAGGAATGATGATGGAAGACTTTGAAAATGGCTTCAATAGCTATCCATGGACTTTTACTGGTGGTGATTGGACAATAGACAATACCGATGCCTACGAGGGCAACAGCAGTGCCAAGTCTGCCACAATTACTCACAGCCAATCCACTACTATGAGCGTCACAATGCCTGTACCAGAAAATGGCGTGATCTCTTTTTACAAAAAAGTATCGTCCGAGAACAACTATGACTTCCTGAAGTTCTACATCAATAACGTGCTCAAGGGTCAGTGGTCTGGAACTGTCGCATGGAGCCAGGAAACTTATGATGTGCCAGCCGGAAACACCACATTCAAATGGGAATACGTAAAGGATTATATCGTTTCCAGTGGTTCTGATTGCGCATGGATCGACAACGTGATATTCCCCATCGTAGGTGGCACAACCGGTGCTCCTGTGATGAGTGTTGATACAAGCAATATGGACTTTGGCCAGATTCTTGCCGGAGCCAGCGTTTCGATGCCTGTTACAATCACAAACTCTGGAACTGCTTTGATGATCGGAACTCTGGAAACAGTAGCCCCATTCTACATCAGCCCCAATGGATCCGACCCTCTCAACTCAGTAAACTATATGGTTCCTGAGGGTGAATCCCTGGAGATAATGATTAGCTTCATGCCTTCGATAGAAGGCCAGTTTAGTGGCACTTTGACCATTATATCAGATGATCCCAATTATACTACAGCTCAAATCGCTCTTAGTGGCTCAGCCTCACCAGTATCAAATCAGGATAATGTGATTCCGCTGGTCACTGCTCTCAAAGGAAACTACCCCAATCCTTTCAATCCTACTACAGAAATCCAGTTCAGCATCAAACAAGCCGGTCCTGTAAAAATCGAGATTTACAACATCCTCGGACAGAGGGTTCGTACCTTGATCAATGGCAACATGCCAGCTGGAAACCACAACGTCACCTGGAATGGGATTGATGACAAAAACCGTAGCGTAGCAAGTGGTATCTACTTCTATCGCATGCAATCCGGTAAATATACCAATACAAAGAAAATGGTTATGATGAAATAGACATGGCCTGATACATCAAATAATGAAAAGGACGGATAGCAATATCCGTCCTTTTCTATTCGGTAGGAATCAATACTTAAGATCGTTGAAAATCGGGGTATGGGGCAGCGCCCCATACAAAAAGGGTGATGGGTGGGTATAGATGACTGTTTTTGTGCACTCAAATTGGCTGAAAACACTCCGGTTTGTTATGTTCAACGATCTTTACTTGTAGGATCGGAATCCATTCGTAGGATCAGAATCCTACGCTACGGTCAAGCGTATATCAAGCCTATATCAAGCCTATATCAAGCGTATTCACAAATACA
>CAZWIS010000016.1:0-60170 GCA_964634275.1 uncultured Candidatus Cloacimonadota bacterium
TGTCAAGAATTATTTACATATACTTATTGTCCACTTCTACGTGCAACAGTCTTAGGGAAAAGACAAACTTGATTCCCATCCATGTTTCTGAATCGATGACAAAAGATACACGCCGGGATTTGATCCGCTACAAAGTGCCATTTGTCGTACCCAACAAGCAACTCTATCTTCCGGATCTGGGTATAGATTTCAGGGAATGGCTGGTAAAGCAACGCATAAAACCGACCCAGCTTGCTCCCAAAACACAGCTAACCGCAATTGCAGCCATCCTTGATAAGCAATCAGATCTTCAGGGAATTGGAGCTCTTGCATCAAAATATGGTTACTCAATTCCTACAGCATCTCGTGTCGTAAAGGAACTGGAATCCTTGGGAGTTATGGAAAGAAAACGCCATGGGAAAGAACAATTATGTATGTGGAATGAAGATGCAAAAGAAAGGTGGGAACTTCTATTACCATACTTTAGCAGCCCCGTATATAAGGTTCATATTGCTGAATTACCTGCTGACTTGAAAAACACTCTTCCCATCGCGGGATTATCCGCTCTGAGCCATTACAGCCGGATCGGCGAGCCCAATCATACCGTTCATGCCTGCCCTAATGTGATGTTTCAAAAAATAGTAAAACAAGGCTCTATAAGATTACCAGACTACGCTACGGAGAATTCCATCATGCTACAAGTATGGCATTATGACCCAATGCTCCTAGCTCAAAAAGGAATTGTAGACCCCCTGTCGCTATATCTTAGCCTCAAGGATGATCCGGATGACCGTACTCAAACCTGCTTGAAAGAAATGCTGGAGAACCTGTTATGGTAAGGGGATTGGCAAAGTTTGCCGATCATTTCGCCATGTACACCAATCAATACATCATCATAGGCGCTACTCCTTCTGATATAATTGAGCGTTTGTATCTGGTCTTTTCCCTATAATAATCATGGACTTGATCAATTGCTCCAAACAATCAGCTGCTTAGCCTTATGCTTGTTGCAACATAAGCTGCTGTTTACGGCTAATTGTTGCATTAATTACACTTCCCTCAATAATACACGATCACCTAAGTAATTGAAAGACAACAGCAAAAGATATCTGCATATTTGGCACGGCTATTGCGTTAACAATGTCATTATCTGAAAATTCGAGGAGAACAAAATGAAGACAAGATATTTAATTCTTATAGTGCTAATCACCTTGATGGTGGTGACCGCATGCGACAAGAGAAGCAGTGAAGCGGATAACGTATTCGTTCCTGTGAAGGATCTTGTGGTATCCGAAAGTTTTGACTGGAATACAATGCAATCTGTAAGGGTCGATCTTACCGCGCTTGACGGACAAAGCCAACCGATAAACGATATGTACTTCCAGATCTACGACAAGGATCCAAACATGGCTGGAGCCAATTTGCTGTATCGTGGGATGACGAACAGCACAGGCAAGCTGAACACATCGATTAACCTTCCTACTCGCCTTCGTACCGTATGGGTAGCTGGTTACCTGCAAACCAAAGAATTCAGTACTACTTCAGGGATAATCAGCCACGTCTATGGAGGCACTCCCACAAAAGCTTTGGGCAACGACTTTGAAAAACCTGCTGGAAACAAGAACTATGCTTTTTTACCAGGTATGACCTTCAACAGTCAGGGAGTTCCCAGTCCGATGCTGACGGATCAGATTCCGGGTGGATTGATCAATGACATCAATAGTATCTTCATCGAAAGTCAGCATCTGCCAAGTGTCCGACCGGACTTTTTTGGTGATAACAACATGCATCTTTTGAAGGTCGATGAACCGGCGAATGTCAAGATCACTTTCCTCAGTGAGGATGCCTCTTACCGTAATACAGTCGGCTTTTATGTAATCGATCAGAACACTGTGGTCAATACCCCTGCCGATTTGGGAGTTTTGACGGTTGTATTCCCCAATGCCTCTTTTATCAATAGCGGCGGTGGAATGCAAACGGGAAACATGGTAGATTTGGGTACAATCCCAGGTGGAAAATACGTAGGATACTTCCTGCTTTCCAATGCCTGGATTTCGGGATCCGATTTTAATAATGGCCTCTACCAATACTATTCGCACAACAATCTAAATCCGGAGTTTACTCCCTCAAACCAGATCCATCCGGTTCAGGCTTTCTCGGCAAATTACCAGAAAATGATCATCGCTTTTGAGGATTTGAACCGCAATCCTGGAATGGGCAGCGATAACGACTTTAACGATGTGATCTTTGCCGTGACAGCTTCACCCTGGTCCGCAATTGATATTACGAACGTTCCACCTCTCGATCCTGGTAGTGACAGCGATGGTGATGGTGTTCCAGATAGTTTGGATGATTATCCGGAAGATTTTGACCGTGCTTTTGACAACTATACTCCCGGACCATATTCGTGGGGAACATTGGCATTTGAAGACCTCTGGCCTGCCTACGGTGACTACGACTTTAACGATATGGTGATCAGCTACAGAATCAATCAGGTAACTGATAGCCGCAACAGGGTCAAAGATATCCGCAGTGAATTCAAGCTCAAGGCAATCGGTGCATCCTATCGTAATGGTTTTGCGCTGGAGCTTCCCTTTGGAGCGGACAAGATCCAATCTACAGCTTCAAACCTCAATCTGCATAGCGTAGAAAGCGGAGGAACAAAGGCTGTCGTAAGAGTATTCAACAACGCCTTCGACGTCATTCCACAGGTCGCAGGTCAGTTCATCAATACAGTTCCGGGACAGCCCTACCATAATCCCGTAATCATCACTCTTGATGTGACTCTGAATGTGGCTCAAAGTCCTGCAAACTTCGAATTTTTACCGCCCTACAACCCGTTTATCTTCCGCACCGATAATCGGGGTTTGGAAATCCATCTACCGGATTATCCACCTACCTTCGCGGTCAATGCAGCATTGCTGGGTTCGGTAAATGATACCAGTAACTCGGCCACAGGAAGATTCTACAAATCACAGGAAAACCTGCCATGGGCACTGAATATCGCCGAAGAATTTGACCACCCGGTGGAAAGAGCACAAATCACCAGAGCTTATGTCTATTTCAAGCATTGGGCACAATCCAGCGGGACAAGCTATCCAAACTGGTACGTTCCAGCTTCTGGATTTCGCAATATCGAGTATATCTATCAGGCTCCCAGATAAGTAACATCCGGTCTTTGCGTAAGCCAAAGACCTTCTCCTCAAAAATACAGCAAGGCGATCTGCGAAAGTGGATCGCTTTTTTATTGGATAGATATTTGAAAAGACCGTTGCAAATCAAGCAGGTAGTTTTTTCTATATATAGATTGACTAATTGTCTCACCATCAGATTCTTGCACTATATCACCGTTGGAGGCTACCATGCCTGATTTATCATCACGTGCATCCGCTGAGTTCTTAGCCCGCGTCCGAGTATATTCTCTTCCGGGCACTACACGCGTCATAGTCTGTTTACCGTTTGGTGCTTGGGAACGCAAATCCCCTTCTGAACCTTGGACACCAGGCACAGAAGCAGATGATTGGAACTTATATACATTGGTAGACCCGCGCCTCAGAATGGGTCGATGTAACCGGCACCAAGGCAGATAATTTAGCTATTGAGGTGTTAAAATCCGGTGTTGTATCGTCAGAAGTTTTTGACGCTTGGGAACGCTGGAAAAAGGACAGGAAAGCCTTGTGATATAATTCCCTCATTTCCATCTCTTTTGCTTCATATTCAAATCGTTCCGGTGATATAGTATCCGGCTTTTCTTTACTTCGTAGCCATTCATACAGTTTATGACCGCCGTTTTTCTGAGCTTCCCTCATCTTTTCGGAACTATATGATAAAGATCGTTGAACATGTCCTCCTGTTTAACAAATCAGTGTCTTTTCAGCCAATTTCAGCGTACAAAAACAATCATCTATACCAACCCACCACCAATTTTGTATGGGGCGCTTCCCTATGCCCCGATTATTCAACGATCTTTGGTTTTTGTAAATGTGATCAGTTCTGGCATTATGCCACTGAAGATGTTATCCAATCCCCCGATATACATGCTCCGAAGCGTTGAGTAAATACTCATCCTGCCAAAAGTCTGCCACGATCTGCATGCCAAACGGCAGTCCGCGTTCATCAACCCCACTGGGAATGCTAATGCTTGGAAGGCCTGCATGTGTAAAGGGAAGACTCATCAAAGGAGAACCGGTGGATGATAGTCCATGTGGGGCTGTAGTGGTAGTAGATGGAGTCAGCCACAAATCTATCTGCTTTTCTGTCATCAAGTTTGATATGACTTGGCGGAGGATTGTTTGATTCCGCTTTAACAGGATCAGATCATTCTCGTTTATGGACGATCCAAAAGTATATAAATCTTTGGAAGCTTGGGAATAGAGGCTGTGATACTTGCTATATATGGGTAGATGGTTTCGGTAGAATTCTCTGGCGATCAGCTTCCGGTGTAATGTATTGATGGCATCTATATTGGGGAAGGGGTCGCTTTCTATCAGTTCGAATCCTGCTTTGTGCAGTTTTTGCAACTGAGCGTAGTAATTCGCTTTTACCGCCTCATCAGTTTGAGCCAAAAACTCACCCCGTACTATTCCAAGCCGGGGTACGGCACATTGATCCAAGCTTTTCCATCCTGTTATCACCGCTTTTGCCACATAATCCAGATCTGCAAAATGCTTGCAAATATACCCGATGTGATCGGCAGATTGGGAAAAGGGAAACACTCCTGATAGGGAAATCCTGCCATAGGATGGCTTGAAGCCGAATACTCCACAGTATGAGGCTGGACGTATGATCGATGCAATCGTCTGGGTACCCAATGCCAGAGGACAATACTCCGCTGCCACTGCTGCTGCAGATCCGCTGGAAGAGCCTCCGGGACTATGTTCCAAATTCACAGGATTCCGGGTTTCTCCGGGACTGAAGTAGGCAAACTCAGTGGAAACTGTCTTTCCCAGGATCAAAGCTCCTTGCAGCTTCAAGTTTTTGACAAGTTCCGCTTCCGCACCCATAAAGATCGAATCAGGAAGCTTCGAGCCTGCCCGGGTTGGCAGCTTGTCCACATTATACAGATCTTTGACGCCTACCAATATTCCATACAGAGATGGACGCTGCAATGGGTCCGGAAACCGTTTTACAAGCTGTTTCGCATCATCGAGCAAACGCTTTTTTCGGTCATCCTCCGGCAGCAAAGCTTTGACGCTGCCCTCTTTTTCGTCTATAAGCTCCAGGGTCTGTAACAGGTAACTTTCCAGCCCTATATCTTCGGATGCGAGAGCTCTGGTAAGGCTCTGGATATTATCCATCAGGAACTCCTTAGATGACTCCAGCAGTTTTTAGATCAATAAGTTCATCATCTGTCAAGCCCAGCATACCGCTCAGGATCTCATGATTATGCTCCCCGATCATTGGAACTCCTTCTCGGATGAAAGATTCGGGCACGCTATCCATCTTGATGGGATTTCCGGCAATTTTAACCGTTCCGGCTACCGTGTCTTCCACTTCGACGATCATGTTTCTGGCTAATACTTGCGGATCATTCATTACAGCCTCGATGTCGTTGATCGGAGCTGATGGGATACCCCCATTTTCCATGATTGAAAGCCAGTCCGAAACACTTTGGGATCCAAACACAGCATCCAGAATATGGTTCAAAGAATCCAGATTTTCCGTACGCAGACGGTTGGTCTTATATAGCTCATGATCTATCAATTCCGGCATCTGAATCGCTATACAGAGAGATTTCCAGAGATTATCGTTGCCGATTGCGATGACGAAATATCCATCTGAAGCTTTGTAAGCTTGAAATGGAGCTATGGTGGGATGCCTGTTTCCGATCGGTAGAGGCGATATACCTTCTGCCTGATAACGAACCAGGGCATTTTCCAGAATGGCTACCTGGCTATCCAGCATCGAGACATCGATCTTTTGTCCCTTTCCCGAGGAAACTCGATGGTAGAGCGCCGTCGTAATCCCTATGGCAGTAAACAGGGAAGCCGTGATATCCCCCAAAGACATTCCTACCCGAGTCGGAGGCATTTCCTCCCATCCGGTGATGCTCATTATCCCACCCATGGCTTGGGCAAGGATATCATAAGCCGGTTTTTGGGAATAGGGACCACTATGCCCAAACCCGGATGAAGCGGCATAAATCAACCTCGGATTGATCTTCTTCAGGACGTCATAGCCAAGTCCCAGCTTTTCCATAGTACCAGGACGATAGTTTTCAACGATTATATCACAGTGTTTACAGAGCTCGATCAAGATCTCCTTACCCCTGTTTGTCTTGAGATTCAAGGACACGCTCTTCTTGCCCCGATTGATACTCAAAAAGTACAGACTTCGTCCTTGGAGAAAGGGTCCAAAGCTGCGGGAATCGTCTCCCCCGTTGGGATTTTCGATTTTGATAATCTCAGCTCCGAGGTCTCCCAAAATCATCGTACAATAAGGTCCTGCCAATACTCTGGTCAGATCGAGAACCTTGAGTCCTGCCAAAGGTTTAGACATAATACATCCTTTTTACTATTATAGACCGTTGATCGCGTCTTCCTGTATTTCAAATTGGTGGGCTTCAGCCAATTTGAGCACACAAAATCAGTCATCTATACCCACCCACACACTTTTTTATATAGGGCGATGCTCCCTGCCTCGATTATTCACTGGTCTATATTATATAATTCTGCTCAGGCTTCCTTGATGCAAAAAAAGGTATGGTATTCACCTTCTTCTGCACTATATACCGATTCTGTGATCCTAAATCCAGCTTGGGACAGCAATGCTTTCCAGGTCTCGAAGCCAAAAACCCCAAGCGTATGCAGGTCTGTCTCTATCGTCAGCTTTCCATTTTGCCGGATTAGATAGACGAAGCTTGTTTCGAAGGTATTGTCTGCCGGATCCGGATCGTAATCATTTGTGATATATACTATCTGTGTATCCGGGTAGTCAGGATGAGGTATGGAGTGAAACACTTCACATCTGTTTTGGACAAAGTTTTCCTTACAGATATCCGTACCTACCGATAGAATCCCATGTTGATTCAGATGTTTGAAACACGTATCAAAGAGATCGGATAAATCCTCTTCGGAAAGCATATAGCTTACTCCGTCGTCTATCACGATGGCATCAAATGTTTTCCCCAGTTCAAAGTTACGCATATCTGCCAGAACGAAATCACATGTGGGATTCAGCTTTTTTGCCAGTTTGAGCATTTCTGGGCTCAAATCCAATCCTGTGGTTTGGGCATAGTCCTTTAGAGTATATACGTTTTTGCCGCCACCACAGCCAATTACCAGGATGGAATTGATCGCCCCCGGGGCTATAGCTTGCAGGTTTTTATACAGGTAATTGCTGTATTGAGCATATTCCGTCTTTGGATCTCCCCAAAGTTCCCAAATCCATGACAATTCATGATAGAGCTTTGCATTACTCATTATTATTTCCTTGGAGTACCGCCATTGCTACTTTTTCTGCCGTCACCGGCATGGATTTTATCCTGATCCCCAGTGCGTCCTCAATTGCATTTGCTATCATCGGAGCTGCGGGTAGCATCGTGTGTTCTCCCACTCCGCGGGCACCAAATGGTCCATCGGGTTGGGGAACTTCGATAATGATCGGTACAATCAGATCCGGAACATCCATTGCCGTAGGGATTTTGTAATCCGTAAAATTCGGATTGAGAAGTTTACCCATGGCATCATAGCGCATATCTTCGTATAATACGGTTGCCAGCCCTTGCAATAAGCCTCCGGTAATCTGACCCCGTACCAGTTCGGGATTGAGTGCTTTACCCGCATCTATGGCAAGGACGGCACGAAGCACTCTCATCTTGCCGGTTTCAGGATCAATCTCCAGATCAAGGGCAGCTGCACCAACCGTGTAATGCACGTTTGGATGCCCTCCCTGGCTGGTTTCCGGATCTCCGTTTGTGGACGAAAACTCGGGCATATACATTCCCCGGGCATTTATTGGCCCACCCTTGAAGGTACCATCCTCCGTCATTATTCCATTCACTACAAAGTCCTTTAGCGGAAGCACAAAGGAGGGGTCTGTATGGCATTTGACTGCTTCGTCCTCCAGATACAATTCCTCCAGCGGATAGTGATAGACTCTGTTGATGAGGCTATAGATCTGCTCTGCGGCATCAATGGCAGCTTTTTTGACGGCATTTCCACTGCTCCAGGTAATGTGTGATGCCACAGTTTGCCATTCATAGGGATTGCGATCCGTATCCGGAGTTTCGACCCTGATTTTGGAAGGCGGGATAGATAGTATCTCAGCCGCTATTTGTGCCATCACTGTTTGATATCCCTGTCCTATGTCCATTCCTGAAATGATCAGGTTTATACTGGCATCCTCATTGAATTTGAGAAAAGCGGAAGATGAAGCATTAGGAGGCATGGCAGGAGCTTTCCAAAACAGAGAAAAGCCTTTGCCATAAGCCTTGTTAGGATCAATTGGAGGGATTTTACTGCCCCAATCAATCGCTTCCGCCACTTTGTCGATAGCTTGCAATAGGCCATTGGGATTCATTTTGGCACCGTAAGCTGTGCTATCACCTTCGCGGATGGCATTGATACGTCTGAACGCTATTTCGTCCATACCCAGCTTTTTTGCCGCCCGGGTGATATGGGACTCGAGTCCAAATAGCATTTCCGAATAGCCAAAACCACGATAAGCTCCTCCGGGAGGAAGATTGGTATAGATACATACCGAATCGATGGATACATTATCGATACGATAAGGACCAATTGCCGATAGTCCCACGGCATTTACCACGTTTGCACCATACTCCACGTAAGCCCCGGCATCCCAATATATCTGATGATCCAGAGCAGTGATCCGTCCATCACTGGCAACACCCATTTTGATCCGGGCTACGACTCCCAGACGCTGATATGTGTTTATAAACTCTTCCTCTCTACTATAGCGGATTTTGACTGCATATCCCTTTAGTTTGGTCGCCAGCGCTGCCGGAATGATTTCCATGGTAACGCCAGCTTTTCCGCCAAAACCACCTCCGACGTGTGGTGCTATTACCCGAACGTCTTTGTGAGACATCCCCAATGCTTCTGCAAATAGATGCCTCTGGGTATGAGGAGATTGGGAAGAGCTCCATACCGTCAACCTTCCCGAATAGTCCAGTTTTCCTACTGCCACATGAGTTTCGATGGCGCAATGTGCATAGCGTGGAACGGTGTAAGTATCTTCCAATACAAATTTCGCTTCGGCGAATCCTTCCTCCAGGCTTCCCTTTCTGGTCTTTCGATGATGGGCAACGTTTGTGCCTGGTTTGGGGAAAAACCATGGAACATGAGGATAGGATTCCAGATCCGGATGCAGCAAAGTAGCCCCTTCTGCAATGGCTTT
The DNA here is from genome assembly GCA_964634275.1 of uncultured Candidatus Cloacimonadota bacterium. GTDB lineage: Bacteria > Cloacimonadota > Cloacimonadia > Cloacimonadales > Cloacimonadaceae > CAZZCS01. Next base: position 9,337 of record CAZWIS010000016.1, read on the forward strand.
CATCTGATCCAGGACGGGAGGTAGAGGCTCGTATTCCACCTTGACCAAAGCTGCTCCTTTTTTGGCAGCTTGTGGACTGCGGGCAACGACTGCGGCTATTTGCTCTCCTACAAAACGTACCTTATCCTGCGCAAAGACGTAGCGATCCTTCATATAGAGTCCGAATTTAAAGGGGAAGTCCTTGCCGGTGAATACTTTGTACACTCCAGGAACAGAGAGGGCAGCACTGATATCGATGGACTTGATGATGGCATGTGCTTCGGTACTGGATACAATCTCTGCATAGAGGAGGTTTGGTCCAAAATCGATATCATCACCATAGATTGCTGCGCCGCTGATCTTTTCACGTCCGTCTATCCGCGTGACTGATTTACCGATAAAGCGATAATCTTTCATTGTTCCCCCTTGCCCGTTAGTGCCATAATAGCATCAAAGATAGGAGTATAACCGGTACAGCGGCAGAGGTTTCCAGCGATTGATTCCTTGATTTCCTCCAGGCTGGGTTTTGGATTATGCGCCAGAAGCTCTGTAACTGCCAGAACGATTCCTGGGGCACAGTATCCACACTGGAAGGAATTGTATTCGATAAAAGCTTCCTGAAGGGCACTGAGTTGCTCAGCTGATATACCTTCGACAGTCGTAATCTCATGATTCTCGACTTCCATTGCCAAAACCAGACAGCTACGGACGCACTTACCATCCAGCAATACCGTACAAGCCCCACAGTCACCACGTTCGCATCCACATTTTGGGCTTTTGATGCCCAGCTTATCCCGCAGGACATCGAGAAGTACTTCATTAGCCTCGACGAGGACGCTACGCCTTTCATTATTTAGAACAAAGCTTATCTCTTTCATGCTATTCCTCCCAAAAGCTTGTGGGGTTCGATCACCTTCCCTTCCAGACGCTCAAATGCTGCATTCAGCCCACGTCTGAGCATCACACCGCTTACGTGTAAACGGTATTCCTTACTGGACCGGATATCTGTAATGGGAGATATTTCGTCTGGAATGAGCTCAATCACTTTTGGGATGAGGTGCTCATCTGGAGCATGTCCAGACAGAGCTGCCTCGATCAGCAAAGCCCGTTTGGGAACGGGAGCCAGAGCGCAATGTGCAATCCGGTATTGAAAGTCTTTGCTTACATGTATCCCCCATCCTGCCTGGGCAAGGTCTTCTCCGCCATAACGTCCCAGCTTCATGTAAACCCCCGAACTATTGGTGGGAGGAATGCTCAAGCGAATATTGGTAACGACTTCGGATGGCTCTATCGACGTTTTACGCGGGGCAAGAAACCATTCCGAAATCTGAATCTCCCGCTTTCCGGACACACTCTGGCAACATACCGAAGCATCATAACATAACAAAGCGGGGGCAGAATCAAGCGAAGGAACCGCGCTGCAAATATTCCCTGCCAGGGTTGCCCTGGATCTTACCCCAGTGGAAGCGACCGTTTTGGCTGCATCCCAAAGGATGGGAAAATACTCCTGTACCTGCCTGGATTCTATCAACTGGCGAAAGGTGACCCCGGCTCCGATTGATACACTGTTTGCATCTACGATGATGTCATTCAGGGCTACGATGTCTTTGATATCGATCAGCAGTTCAGGCTTTGCCATACCTTCTTTGATATATACGATCAAGTCTGTCCCCCCTGCGAGGATACGCGCCCTGCCATTATATTCGTGCATCAGCTTCAATGCCTGTTCCAGTGAAGCGGGACGGCAATAATCAAAGTCGTGTGCTATCGCCATTGTTCCTCCTTGATAAGGTTATGCTCAAGGTTCCAGAGCTATTATTCTGCACATGGATGATTCCAGCTCTATCCCTTTGAGCGGGAAGAGCCCTATCCATGCACGTTTATTGGATAGCTTCCCAATCTCTCCGCCCAAGTTCTCTGCGTGTACCAGCTTCTTCGGGAAAAGCTTGAGATGCATTACCTGATAGTATTCTTCTGGTGGAAACATCTCGTCCCAGCCCTTGCCATACTTTTCCATCAGTTTACGTTCTGCTTCGATAAAAGCTTTTGGGTGCCAGGTACGGATGATCGTATTCATCGGATGATCAGCGCTGCCACAATCGACCCCTATCCACTTGATTTCCATCTCCAAAGCCCATTTGTGAAAGCTGGGGTCGGGACCCGGATGTTTGACGAAATAGCGCAATTCATCGGATTCCGGCTGATCCCAACTGAACCTGTTGTATCCTGTGTTGATGATGAGGATATCGCCTTTGCGAATATCAGCTTTTTGCATTAAAAGCTCCGGCGAATAGAGATCGTAATCGCCTACGCTATCGGATATATCCACCACTACTCCGGGACCTACCCACTCTTCCATGGGTACGTTCCCGATGGTTCTACCGCTGGCATGAAAATGGATTTCGCCATCGATATGGGTTCCTACGTGGTTGCTGGTTTGGATTATCTGTCCATTTGCTCCCTGTCCCATGTGAGCACCCGCCAACCTCTTGAAATACTGAATTCCCAGAGGCATATAAGATGGCCAGGGCGGGGTATGGATGCTGAGTCTTTGGGTAAGATCGTACATTTTGACGCTTCCCATCATTTGGATGAATTCGTTGGTATTCATATTACATCTCCTAAAGGCTTTTTGCCAGGTATTCATAGGCTTTGGCAAATGGTTCGACAGGTGCAGAAACTACCCCCGCTCCCACTTGTCCAATTCCCGGATTTTTATGTGCCACGCCTGTATCGATAAAGGGCGTTAAGCTATTATTAATCACTTTTATCACATCGATCCCCAGAGGTGTGCCACGAAAGTCCAGCGCCGGGATCTGATAGTTCTGATGTTCCGATATCGTGATCTCATACATCTGATGCGTATAAGCCAATGCGTCTGCGGCATTACCACCGACAAATTGAACAATCGCCGGAGCAGCGGCAATGGCAAATCCACCCCAGCCTGCAGTTTCCGTAATGGCGCTGTCTCCAATATCGGGATTGGCATCCGATTTTGTGTATCCGGGGAAAAAGAGCGCATCCGGCACCAAAGCTTTTCCCGTGAACCACTTATCCCCGGTTCCACTTAGCTGAATGCCAAAGTCCGTCCCGTTTCTTGCCATCACGACAGCAAGGCTGGAATCTGGTATACCCCGTGCAGGATCCAGGATCGCCTTTGCTGCCGGCATGGACAGATTGAGGAAAAAGTGATCATTTCCATTGATGAAGCTCAGTACGGCAGCGGAGGATTCCGCATCTGTCATGGTCTTTAGCAGTGCCGGACCCAATTGGCGAATCAAGAGTGAAGTCCCGGCACGATTACGATTATGAACCTCATCTCCCATGTGCAATGCTTGGGCGATCAAGCTCTGGAGATCGATCTTTCCGATGTGTTCCAAAGCCCGCTTGAGGGTAGGATACAATACTTTATCCATCCAGTGCAAACGCTCTATCACCTCTTCACCAAAGGCACCATAGCGCAATACCTTGCCCAGTCCCTCGTTTTGAGTGGCATAGGTTCGATTGCCAAAAGCCTCATTCTCAATTATAAAAACCGGCATGGATGGGCTGATGATCCCAGCCATCGGACCCACGCAGGAATGTTCATGACAGGGAGCATATTTGATAGTTCCCGAGGCAGCGAGTTCTTCAGCAGCTTTGGGGTTTTCTGCTCTGCCTTCATAGAGCAGAGCGCCGATGATTGCCCCGCGCATCGGTCCACACATACGTTCCCATTCGATAGGTGGTCCGGCATGGAGGATCAGATCTTCGTGCATCCCGGGCACAAGATCACGGGCTATTCCCATTCCTGTCAAAGCCGGCTTTCCTGCTTGGATGATCCCGATCGCTTTCTGATTTGCCTTTTCTACCCGCTGCTGATTACGGACGAATTTATCGCCATATCGCAGCTCTGCTTCCAATGGCTGATGCCAGTCCACTTGCTGGACTACAACGTTTTGTTCGATCAAATCCTCGGCAAATCTGCTCAAGCCCACATTTATCACTTTTGGCTTATTATTATTTAGTTTAAGTTTCATCCGGATACCCTCCTGTATGCTTCCAGGGCTTTCAGAGCATAGCTTACAGCCTGATAATTGGATCGGAAGACTATCGCTCCAGCTTCACGCAAGGCATCCACCTGCCGATCAGTATTTTGGGGATCAGAATCAGTTCCCAATACATGACATACTACTGTAATCCCTTTTGGAATCATGCCAATCGCTGGAACCAGTTCCGAAGCAGGATCGGGATGTGCTCCAAAACCCAAAACCACATCGAGTAAGATTACCGCAGTCCGATTGTCTCCGGCTTCTTCGGACATTCGCTTCAATCGCAGGCTATAATCGATCATCGGATGTGGCCTGCCCACAGTATACTCGTCCGAACCCAGATCGATAAAAGCATCACCCTCGCATTTCCAGATGTCCTCCGGTCTGAATTGCGGATCGGAGGAGATATTGCTATGGGGATATTTACCAAATTGGCGGTGATATATCTCCTGCGCCTCAAAACATAGTGTTCCGCCACTATACAGCGCTTTGATATAGTTTCTATTTCCATCGGGAGAGATGTGAACCTCCGGAATCGGATCCGCATCCACCTTCCAGATCTTGCCCTGAGCCAGGAAGAAATGCTGGCAAGCAAGCTTTGCTGTGTTCTCCAAAGTATCGGCAATTACCAGATTTGGCAATTCCGGATGGGGGATATTGCTGAGGAAATTGGCTACCACCGGTTTCGGACACAAACCTATCATCTGCCATAGCTCTTCCAGAACCTTTGCGGAGGGCGTCTTGCCGATCATTACTATCACCTCTGTTGCTTCGTCGTCGATCAGATATTGCAAACAGGATTTTAGCATGATGCCACCAATTTCGGCTTTGCCATCCCGGCCACCACTTCCAAAAGCCTGTGATATACCACATCCATATCGGGAAATGCCTGTACTTACCTCCTGCAAACCGGTTCCGGCAGCAGAAACAATACCGATCTTGCCTCTGGATACAGCATTGGCAAATGCAAGCGGAGTGCCGTTGATTATCGCCGTTCCACAATCTGGACCCATCATCAGCAGTCCCTTTTCGCTGGCTTTTTGCTTTAGCATCAGTTCATCTTCCAGGCTGACGTTATCCGAAAACAGCATCACATGCATTCCACACTCCAAGGCTGCTTCTGCTTCGCGGACGGCATATTTCCCCGCCACAGAGATCAAGCACAAGTCCGCATCCTGCATCTTTTCAAAAGCCGCATGGATACTCTTTGGAGCTTGATGAAACGAAGCTTCACCACTCGCCTTCGGCTTTGCGTGGATCAGAGTATCTGCTTCCTGGATCGCTGCCAGGGCAGATTCCTCCGTCTCGGCTTTGACGACGATAGCTATATCAGTCTCCCCCGCAGAGAGGATTTCATCCACCAGCATACCCGTGGCTTTCAGGATAGACCTGTTTTCGGTTGTGGCAAGAATTGAAACAGCTTCCAAAACCCCGCTCAGTTTGCTCAGTTTTTGCGATATGAGCATCAGTTTCACCGAATCGAGGTATTTACCCCGAATTATCATCGCTTTTACTACCATAATATGTCCTTTTTTGGGCTATAAACATGATCATAGTACAATTCGAAGCCCAGGAAGAAACCGCTCAATTCATCCGCACCTGATGTGGAGCCATGCCCCAATATATGTTCCAGATACACTTTCGGGCATCCTTCCACTGTGCCCAGCTCTATCAGCATTCCTGCCCAGTCTTCATCCAGCATCAATGTCCGCGCACTATGCAGCATGCTATTCGTCAGAACATTGTTCCCAATGGATTCTAACAATATCGCATCAAGTATTTCTGACAACATATTTTTTTGCATAGAATCCATCCAGGACATCCCTATCAACAAGCCGCTCAAAAAATCATCTCCAGCAGGAGTAAATCCATAACCCCTGCCCTTGTAACAATTCACAGCTTCCCTATACTTTCCTGCCCGGAATAGCTCTTCTCCCGAGGCAAAGCAATTCCCGAGTTCTCTCTCAAAGCTCTTTCTCTGTGTTTGAGCCCCCTGGATCAGCATCGCCACGCAATTGCCCGGGGCTTTGTGATAGAACTCCTGCTTCAATATATGCAGCTTCTCTTTCAGATCACAAATAGAACATCCAATGTCAAGCGAGGGAGGGCGGTAAATCATTTCCCGGGTGTAGGGCAATATCTGCCCGCCGAAGTCTATCTCCTCACTGCCAATACTAACCCGATCTATCCCTTCCAACGAATCGGCAGAAACTATGATGCGATTGGGAGCAGGGGCAATACCTTTGGTACATAGCGCGATAATCTGATCTTCATACACAAAATTGCGCACATGCCGGTGGATACTATGCACGGTTTGGAGAGATTGGATAGGTACACAGCTTCCAATCGAGATCAATTCATCAATCCGAATATTCATAAATACATACTAATCCGAGGCTCCTGCAAAGTCAAGCCTTTTGGCTCATATTGTTTTGGGTTAATTGAGAATCGTTCTCATTTTCTGTTTGGCAACTTCCGGAAATGGCTTAGTATATAAATAGCATTGAATATTCGGGGGATGGGGCAGCGCCCCATACAAAAAGGGCGGTGGGTATAGATAGCTGTTTTGGGATGCTCAGACAGACAGAAAACACACCAGTTTGCTCTGTGGTAAGACACGTGCAACGACCTTATATGATAAAAAATAAGCAGGAGCTATAAAATGAAAATCTTAGTCCTATTCTATTCGACTTACGGACACATATACGAAATGGCAAAAGCCGTTGCCGAAGGCGCAAAAAGCGTGGACGGCACAGAAGTAATCATCAAACGAGTTCCGGAGACTCTATCCGGAGAGATATTATCCATGATGGGCGCTCTCGAAGCCCAGAAAGCATATACCCATATCCCGATTGCAGAGGTAAACGACCTCGTTGAGGCAGATGCGATCATCTTTGGCACTCCTACCCGCTTTGGTAATATGGCAGCCCAGATGAAAGCCTTTCTCGATGCCACAGGTGGGTTGTGGGCAAAGGGAAGTTTGGTAGGGAAAATTGGATCTGTCTTTACATCCACTGCCACCCAGCATGGTGGACAGGAATCTACCATACTAAGCTTTCATACCGTATTACTCCACCACGGGATGCTGATCGCAGGATTGCCTTATGCCTTTGCCGGACAGACCTCCATGGAGGAAATCACCGGAGGTAGCCCCTATGGAGCTACTACAATAACTGGCGGAGACGGATCCCGAATGCCTTCCGCCAATGAACTGGACGGAGCCAGATTCCAGGGAAAATTCGTCGCCGAAATTCTTCAAAAGACCAAATAGCACATAGCCCACTACCTGCTGAGAGGATCCCATGCGGATCCTCTTTTTTTGTGTAAATCCGCTCGATCTGCGTCATCCGCGGCTATTCCAAGATTTTCTCCATCAAGATAGGATAGGAACTTCAATTATGAAGAAGCTTCGCTTAGGATCAGTGTGAATCATTGGTAAGGGAGAGCCATTTACTGGCAGACTCTGAGGATTTTTACCTCTGCCTTCTGTGAGGAGTAGTTCCTTGAGATATTCTCCAATCCCACGGTCGCGGTATCTGCGTAAATCCGCTCAATCTGCGTCATCCGCGTGCTATTCCAAGATTTTCTCCATCAGAAATAAGGATATATAATGATGCGATAGATATTTGAATTGACAGAATTTATCTTTACAATTCCATGGTGGGAGTGCAAATCTGGCTATGAGGCATCAATGAAACAGATTATTGAAGATATTAGTATTTTACGGAAAGACGGGGCGTTTAAGGACGAACAGCATGCTCGCTTTTCTCTTGCGGGCAGAGTTTGCCAGACACAGGGAGGGAACATCCTGAATCTTGGAAAAGACTTGATAGTGGCAATTGAATACACAGACAAAAGGAAAGCATAAATGACAGCAACTCAACACAGCCAAATTGTAAACTTTATTTGGAGTATCGCAGATTCGGTGCTCAAAGACGTATATGTTCGGGGTAAATATCGGGACGTGATCCTGCCTATGACGGTGATCCGCAGGCTCGATGTATTGCTTGAGCCGACCAAGCAGGATGTATTAAAGCTAAAGGCTCAACTCGATGCTGCAGGGATCGCCAATCAGGATGCAGCCCTTTGCAATGCCTCCAAACAAGCTTTCTTTAATACCTCTCCCTTCACCCTGCGAGACCTCAAGGCACGTGCCAAACAGCAACAGCTAAAAGCAGATTTCGAGGCATATCTGGATGGCTTTTCTCCTAATGTGCAGGACATCCTGGAGCATTTCAATGTGCGCAATCAAATCCCCATCCTTGCAAAAGCCGATGTCTTGGGCTTTCTGATTGAACAGTTTATGGATAGCACAATAAACTTGGCACCGATCCCCATTTGTGATGCATCCGGAAGGGAGCTCAAACCCGCTTTGGACAACCATTCTATGGGCACAATCTTTGAAGAACTCATCCGCAAATTCAACGAGGAAAACAACGAAGAAGCCGGAGAGCACTTTACGCCCCGGGATGTGGTAAACCTGATGGCAGAGCTGATCTTTGCCCCCATAGCGGATAAGATCGAATCCGGCACTTACCTGGTTTATGATGGCGCTTGCGGTACTGGCGGGATGCTGACAGTAGCTCAGGATCGGCTTACCAGCCTTGCCAGTGAACGCGGCAAAGAAGTGGCTATTCATCTCTTTGGACAAGAAGTAAATGGCGAAACCTATGCCATCACCAAAGCAGACCTGCTGATCAAAGGAGAAGGTGCCGAAGCCGAGAACTTCGTTTATGGTTCCACCCTATCCAGAGATGGCTTTGCTTCCAAAAGCTTTGATTTCATGCTTTCAAATCCCCCATACGGTAAAGACTGGAAAGGCGATCAGGAAAAGATGGGTGGCAAAAAGGAATTTGCTGATAACCGCTTTATCGTTAACCACGCTGGAGATCCTGAATACAAGATGGTCACCCGCTCAAGCGATGGACAGATGATGTTCCTGGTTAATATGCTCTCCAAGACGAAGCAAAATACTCCCCTTGGGAGCAGGATAGCTGAAGTTCACAATGGCAGCGCACTCTTTACCGGAGACGCAGGTAGCGGCGAAAGCAATATTCGTAGATGGATAATCGAAAATGATTGGCTGGAAGCTATAGTGCAGCTTCCCGACAACATCTTTTACAATACGGGCATCAGCACCTATATCTGGATTCTTGCCAACCGCAAAGAAGAACGCCGTAGAGGGAAAATCCAATTGATCGATGCCAGTAAGTGGTTCACGCCACTAAGGCGTAACCTGGGAAAACGCAATCGGGAACTTACTGAAGAACAGATCCAAAAGATTGTGCAGGTCTTTACCCGCTTTGAAGAGACAGAGGAATCCAAGATCTTTCCCAATGAAGCCTTTGGCTATTACAAGATCACAGTGGAGCGTCCCTTGCGGGCATTAGATATTGATCCAGAAACTGCATATAAAGCCGCTGAGATCAAAGCCCTGAAAGATGCAGGCAAGATCAGCCCCGATGGCCTGCTGGTGATCAAAAAGATACATGGCAGCCATACCAAGCCAGAGCCTTTGAAAGGACTCTTTTTGCAAGATATCAATGGCAAAGCCAAAGTGGTGGAATATGAACCCGACCCGGACTTGAGAGATACGGAGCAGGTTCCGCTAATGCACGATGGTGGAATTGAAGGCTTCATTTCTTCCGAAGTGCTGCCCTATGCCCCCGACGCATGGATAGATGAAAGCAAAACCAAGATCGGCTATGAGATCAGCTTCACCAAACACTTCTACAAACCCACACCTATGCGAAGTATTAAGGAGATTGTGGCAGATATTGAAGCATTGGAGAAAGAGGGGGATGGACTGTTGAACGCAATTTTGAAAGATTTAATTCAGGAGGATGAATCATGAGAATGGCCATTTATTGCATTGTCATGCTATTCTGTATCATGGGTTGTAATCAAAAACAACCAATCGTCGAAGAACCGCGCATAAGCGCTGAAGAACGAGCAAGATTAGACAGCTTAGCCAAGGTAGAAGCCGCAAGGGCAGATAGCATCAGACAATATGAAAAAGCACAAGCTGAGAGCTTGAGTATAGAAAGAGAGAAGAAAAGGATAAAGGATTTAAAGAAAACGATACAAATCATAAATGTGTATCCTTCAAAGCCAAATTCTGCAGGCGGTGTCGATGCTCATACGGTCTGGAAAAACACATCAAATAAGGTAGTTAAATACATTTCATTTGAGTGGGATCCATACAATGCTGTTGGTGATGTTGTAGGTTGCAGTATTCGAGGATATCGTAGGACTGGTGGTAAAGTTACCGGACCTATAAATCCAGGACAAACTTATGGTTATGGCTACTATTGGGATTGTATGTGGTACAACAACACCATAAAGAAACTAAAGCTGACTAAAATAGAAATAGAGTATATGGATGGCACGACCAAAACAATAGAAACATCAGATATTGAACATGTTTACAAGAAACAGTAATATGATGAAACAATACAATATCCGATCGACATGTACACGCTGGTTTGAAACTACGGCAACTCATTGGATTAGTAGGCGACTGAGCACTTGTTTTTCTACAATAGAAAGTGGAGCAAGAGAGCAAAGCAAAGTATCAGAGACTGATGGAGTTCCCAACCTTGGAGGAGAGCACATTGGTAAGGATGGGGAAATTATTCCAAAAGGTATGAGATATGTTAGTAAAGAGTTTTACAATACAATGCGATCTGGTAAGATAAAGATAGATGATCTATTGCTTGTTAAAGATGGAGCAACAATTGGTAAAATTGTTTGTGTCAAAAAAATGCCATACCCTGATTGTTCTATCAATGAACATGTATACATTCTCAGAACGGAAAATAATGTATGCTCGCAATACATCTACTACCTTTTTAGGTCTATACCCATACAAGATCAGATATGGCTTAATGTAAGAGGGTCAGCTCAACCGGGCCTAACACAGCAATTTCTTAAGAGTATAGCTATCTACCTTCCGTTAATAGAAGAACAGAACAGAATTGCCCGTTATCTCGACTACAAAAACCATCTGATCAATAAGTATATCCGCATCAAGAAGAAGCAGATCGAACTACTCAAAGAGCTTAAGCAAGCAATCATCAACGATGCTGTAACCGGTAAGATTGATGTCCGCACTGGAAAGCCCTATCCCAAATACAAGGACAGTGGTGTTGACTTGTTGGGGATGATACCGGAGGAGTGGGAAATTTCTCGTATGAGAAATGTTTGTTATCTTCAGAGAGGATATGACTTGTCACATGACAAGTTCGTTGAGGGAAAGTATCCTGTAATGGGGTCCAACGGCATTATTGGTTTTCACAACAGAAATACGACTAAGTCGCCAAATATAACTGTCGGTAGAAGCGGGAGTGTAGGCAAGGTCACTTTTGTTGAAACTGATTTTTGGGCTCATAACACATGTTTGTTTGTGTTGCATAATTATGGTAATGATTGGAAGTGGATATACTATTTCTTCTGCAACTTTGACATGTCAAGAGTAAGTGAAGGGTCTGCAGTTCCTACTCTTAACAGAAACAATGTGCACCGATCTTTTATTGCGTTTCCAGATGTAAAGTGTCAGAGTAAAATAGTTGAATATATAGAAAGGGTTTCCAATAGCTTAGATAAATCAATTGATGCTATTAAAAGTGAGATATCGTTGATTCAAGAACTACAAACACGCCTCATCTCAGACGTAGTAACTGGCAAGCTTGATGTGCGGGACATAGAGGTACCTGATCTTCTGGAAGAGGAGTTTATGGAAGAACTGGAGGGGGAAAACGAAGATATGGAGGAAGCCGATGCCGACGATTGACCGATGGAAAGGGAGCAGAATGCGGTGTGTATTGTTATCAGGATTGACGAGAGCAGCACTACGTTATGAGTTGTTGAACATGATCGAAAAAGCAGGGATTAATCCTGAACGGGTGATCATTGACGAAGACAAATTCACCATTTATCCGAAAGGTTTACATGAAATGGATGAGTATAGATTTTCCATGTCCTGTGGTTTGATTGATGAATCAATCCGAAAAGAACTGATTAAGTGGTGGCTGGGCATAGATTGTGAGACAGATAAACAAACACCCAATTGGGATTTTGTATGTACTGCAAAGATCGATGGCAAAGATGGTTTGATCCTTATTGAAGCAAAAGCTCACAGGGGCGAGCTGTATAAAAAAGATCCCTGTAAGGCAAAACAAGTGAGCCGGAAAGAAATATCAAGAGCGGTAGATGAAGCTTCAAGGGAGCTGAACAAACTACACTCCGGTTTCAGATTTGATATTGATCACTCATATCAGATCAGCAACCGGTTTTCCTGGTGCTGGAAGCTTGCATCAGAAGGGATACCTGTGATCCTGATCTACTTAGGGTTCCTCAAATGCCCTGAAATGGATCATGGCAGCTATAAGATATTGAAGAGTAGTGATGGATGGAAATCCCTTGTATTAGAATACCCTGGAAGAAAAAGAAGTGGAACTTGGGCATCGATCCCTGCTCATTTTTGGAATCGCATCTGGATGGTAGGTGAAACTCCATTGATTCCCATCTTTTCCAGCATGGACATTCAACCTGAAGGAGTTATCAGGAGAGAAAATGCCGACTGACACCAGTGAATACGGCTTGGAAAGTTTGATCGTAGAATCCCTGGTGGAGGATGCGAACTTCATCCAGGGTGATCCGCATGATTTTGACCGGGAGTATGTACTTGATCTGCCTTTGCTATTGCGCTTTTTGGAATTGACTCAACCGGAGGTATATGCCCAATTGGACATAGCCGATCCGGGACCCAAGCGGCTCCAATTTTTACATCGGCTCTATAGTGAGATCGTCAAACGGGGCATTGTGGATGTACTCCGAAGCGGGATCAAACATGGAGCATTCAGCATAGAGCTATACTATAGCAGGGCATCAGTAGATAACCCGAAAGCGAGGGCTTTACACGAATCGAATATCTTCAGCGTTACCAGGCAATTGCGCTATAGCCGGGAAGAGAACGCTTTGGCATTGGATCTGGCGATCTTTATCAATGGCTTGCCGGTTGCTACCTTTGAACTGAAAAACAAGCTGACCAAGCAGACAGTCCATGACGCCGTGCAACAATACAAGAGGGATCGCGACCCCAAGGAACCTCTCTTTAGCTTTGGACGCTGCCTGGTGCACTTTGCGGTGGATGATCACGAAGTGCGGATGTGTACTCACTTAAGGGGCAATGCCTCGTGGTTCCTGCCTTTCAATAAGGGTTACAAGGATGGTGCGGGCAATCCACCCAATCCCGATGGCATTTCTACAGATTATCTCTGGAAAGTGGTGCTAAGCAAAGAGGGCATAGCTGATATCATCGAAAACTACGCCCAATTAGTTGAGGAGAAAGACAGTAAAGGCCGTAAGCATCGCAAGCTGATCTTCCCCCGTTATCATCAGCTTGATCTGGTGCACAAGCTCCTGGCTGATGTGGTAATTGCGGATTTGGGCAAGCGCTATCTGATCCAGCATAGTGCAGGTAGCGGGAAGAGTAATTCCATCGCCTGGCTGGCACACCAATTGATCGATCTCCGGCGAGCAGGAAATCCGCTTTTTGATTCCATTATCGTGGTTACGGACAGGCGCATTCTGGACAAACAGATCAGAGACACGGTGAAGCAATTTGCCCAGGTGAGTTCAATTGTCGGACATGCGGAGGATTCCGGTGGCTTACGTAAAATGATCAGCTCCGGCAAGAAGATCATCATCAGCACCGTGCAGAAGTTCCCCTTTATCTTAAAGGAGATAGGCAACGAGCACCGGGGCAATAGATTTGCCATCATCATAGATGAAGCGCACTCCAGCCAGGGGGGCAGGATCACAGCAAAGATGCATAGTGCTCTATCTGAAGTGGTGCAGGAATATGATGAGATGGATTTGCAGGATAAGATCAACACCATTATGCAAAGCCGCAAGATGCTGAAGAACGCGGATTACTTTGCCTTCACCGCCACTCCCAAAGGCAAGACTCTGGAGATCTTTGGAGAGCCTGAGCCTATGGGTGATGAGACGCGCCATCGCCCCTTCCATAGCTACACCATGAAACAAGCTATCCAGGAAGGCTTTATCCTGGATGTATTGGCAAGCTACACGCCCGTACTAAGCTTTTACAAGCTAACCAAGACCATTGGCGATGATCCTCAATATGATGCCATGAAAGCGAAAAAGAAGCTGCGCCGATATGTGGAAGGCAATGAACATGCCATTCGCCAAAAAGCTGAGATCATGATAGACCACTTCCATGAAAGCGTGATCGGTAGCGGCAAGATTGGCGGTAAAGCCAGAGCTATGGTGATCACCAATGGGATCAGACGAGCGATGGATTATTTTCTGGCATTTTCTGCCTATCTATTGGAGCGAAAAAGCCCATATAAAGCATTGGTGGCATTTTCCGGTGAGCATCTGCTGGATAAGCAGAAAGTAACAGAAGCAAGCCTGAACGGGCTGCCAAGTGCTAAGATAGCGGAAAGATTCAAAGAAGATCCATACCGCTTTCTCATCGTGGCTGATAAGTATCAAACGGGTTATGATGAGCCTCTACTGCATACCATGTATGTGGACAAAACTCTTTCCGGCATCAAAGCTGTGCAAACTCTTTCCCGCTTAAACAGAGCTCATCCGCAAAAACACGACACCTTCATTCTGGACTTCGTGAACGATCAGGACACCATCAGCAAAGCCTTTCAGGATTATTACAAGACAACCATTCTGGCAGATGAGACCGATCCTAATAAACTGCATGACCTCAAAGCAGCTTTGGATGGGGCTCAGGTATATACTCAAAGCGATGTGGATCAATTGGTGCAGCTCTTTTATGAGGGTGCTCCGCGTGAACGGCTGGACCCAATTTTGGATAGCTGTGTGAAGATCTACACGGATGATCTGGATGAAGATCAACAGGTGGATTTCAAAGGCAAAGCCAAAGCATTTACCAGAGCTTATAACTACCTTTCTGCGATCCTGCCCTTCAATAGTGCCGAGTGGGAGAAGCTTTCCACCTTCCTCACTTTTCTGATTCCCAAGCTGCCCGCTCCGATTGAAGATGACCTTGCTCAAGGAATCCTGGAAGCTATTGATATGGATAGCTATAGAGTGGAGAAACTGACTCCGCTACGCATCAGTTTGCAAGACGATGATGCAGAGTTGCAACCCTTTAACCCTCAAGGCGGTGGGGGCATGGTAGAGCCTGAACTGGACTTTCTTTCTAATATTTTGAAGCAGTTCAACGAGCTTTTTGGCAATATCGAATGGAATGATGAGGATAAGATACGTAAGCTAATAACCGAAGAGATACCGGAAAAGTTACGTAGCAACCAAGCATATCAGAACGCCATCAAAAACAACGATCGGCAGAATGCCCGTTTTGAACACGATAAGGCACTGCAGGAGATAATAATATCATTTCTGGCAGATCACACAGAGCTATTCAAGCAATACAGTGATAATCACTCATTTAAGAAATGGCTGCAAGAGACGATGTTTGGGGTGACGTATCTTGAGCACAATGTAACACTGTAATATTTGAAAACTTAAAAGGAAAAAGTTATGGAAGAAAAATTCATTAAAGTTGATCTACACATACACACTCCAGCTTCACCTTGTTATTCTGGGAATAGAGCAGATCCACAAGAATATTTTGGAATACTACGCAAAGCAGTTGAAGAGGGAATTGGAGTAATAGCAATTACTGATCACAACACCATTGCTGGATATAAGACTATTTTGGCTATGACCCAAGATCTTCGGAGAGAACGGAAGTATCTGTTACCTATTGGTGACTCCATCCAGGCTCAAAGCAGGTTATTGGAGATTGAAGCTGATTTAGACATCATTAACTCATTACTAATTCTACCCGGAGTAGAGTTCCAAACTAGCAATAGTGTACACGTTCTCGTGGTTTTTAATCCCAAGATTGATGTAAGTGAGATTGAAAACTTTTTGACTAGTGCAGGGTTCGATTTAGAATCATCTGGTTTGCATGATAGTTTATCAAGATGGTGCGTTTTGGACTTGCTTTCAGCAACAAAGCAGCTTGATTGCTTCTGTGTTGACGCGCACACTGATTCGGATAAGGGATTCTACAAATTTCTTCCAGGTAAAACTCGTGGACAAGCATTCTGTAACGACCAGTTAAAAGCAGTTGCATTTAAATCACACGACACAATAAAACAGATTGATACGATTCTGAACAATAAAGAGTTCCGTAGAAATACTCCAATCAGTTATGTGAAATTCTCTGATTCCCACTCTACTGATACAATAGGCAAGAATTACACCTGGATGAAGCTGGAGTCGAAGGATTATCAGTCCTTGGTCGTAGCATTAGGCAATCCTATCGAATGTATCTCAATAGAAAAGCCCGAAACTGCAAGCATAATTGCGAACTTAATCAAAGAGCCTCAGTCAATCTACGTGGAAGCATGTGATGATTATCCATCAATTGCAAAATCAATAATTGCTTTAGCTAACTCTGGTGGTGGTTATTGCCTGATTGGTGTTTCTCAAAATGGAACGTGCAAAGGGGTAGGCTATCACCCGCAAGACGGCAATTACGATGATCTATATAAAAATGTAAGCAAACTATGGATTTCAAGCGGTGAGTTTAGGTTGTTCATTACCGATTATGAGCTCCAAGGAAAGAAGTATCTGATTTCTATATATGTGAAATCTCTTACTGGGCTCACATATTTTAAGGATGACGAATCAGTGTATCGGCATGACAAGAAGACTTACAAGAAAGCTTCTCCTGAGTACATTGAATCTATTGTTGAATCGGAACTTCTAAAAAAGATTGAAAAGATGATACAACCTAAAATCGAGGATATTGAGTTTAACCTTACTTTTGTTAAGGGTTCCTTCGCTACACTTCGCTTGGTTTCTAAGCTTCGGGATACATTGAAGTCAGTTAATGAATATGCATCTGTAAGAGTTGTTCATTCGAAGATAGTCTCCGACAATGAGTGTTTTGATTCAGCATTATCACTTAAAAATGACAACCCGAATGGGATTTCAACAGGAAATGTTATTATAATTGATAGCGAGATATCGCCAAGATATCCTTATGCTTATCTACGCTTATCCCCTCCAGTGTTTGCATATGTGCACGACCTTGAGCCAAATGTCCCCAAGAACTCAATACTTATAAACAATAATGGTTGTGTTTTTTGGGTTGATTCTGATTCAGTTGTTGTAAGCGAAAAACCTGAAAAAAACTTAGTTTTAAGCTTAAAGTGTCCCCTTGAAATGCATGAAAAGTTGTGCTCGTTCGTCGCATTATATTTAAAATCAACATTCTTGTTTTGGTACATCCTTTCTTTCACAGATAACATTAACTTATTCGTACCTGATGTGTTTAGGAGACTCAAAATCCCTCGATTGATCTTTAAAAATGAGAAAACCAAGGAGTTGCTTGACAGTATACATCAAAATGCCTTCGAAATCATGATTCAAGAAAGGGAGTTCTTAGACAACCTCTTGGAGTTGAAAAATCAAGGATGTGAAGACGAAGAATCTGATGAGTTGGTTATGGAATTCAACAGAGTAATCAGCGGCCAGTTTGGGGCTATAGATCAAAAAATATATGATTTTATGCACTTAAAAGAGGATGAAATCACGACAATTCGGCAAAGAGTAAAGTACGCAGGATATTATCTGGATGAATCATCCAGTTATGTTTCGGAAGAGAATCAAAGTGATACATTGAATGAATCAATTAAAGAAAATCTGTGAACTAGTCCTACACTTCCAATGAAACGGTGGAAACGGTGTATGCGCTCCTGAGACCCCCACCGGGTTCATCTCTGAGTCATATTCGATCTGATCATCTTTGATCCAGGGTGCGAGAGCTTTGATATAGTCTCTGGCATCATCCAGGCTATTGGACTTGGTATCCAGAGCCATGAGATTGTCCATCACTTCCAGGGCATCATTTAGCGGATAGACCCTGTCTTGGGCTGCCAGAGCACGGCAGATGTCATTGGTGCGGTCATCCAATTTTTGTTCTGGATTCCCGATCAAGCCGGGAATGACGAGTATCACCATTCGCTGTCCGTTCACTGTTCTCCATTCACTGTTCACCGTTCACAATTCGCTGTTCCGTTCACTCTTCACTGGTTAAGACCGTTGAACGTGTCGTCTTGCATGGCAAATCGGTGGGTTTACAGCATCTCTCAGCGCACAAAAACAGCCATCTATACCCTCCCGCTTTCCTTTTGTAAGGGGCGCTGCCCCATACCCCGATTGACCCCGATTATTCTGTTCACTGTTCGATTTTTTGGGTGGCTCCTACTTGTAAGCCTTAATCAAGCGTTAATCAAGCCTTAATCAAGCCTTAACTTTTAAGGCTTAATTAAGGCTTGATTAAGAAGTGATAAACGCTCTGCTTCAAGGGAGGAAGTGAAAAATATTGTAGAATTTAGAATTTAGAATTTAGAATGTATAGTGAACAGTGAACAGTGAAGAGTGAAGAGTGAAGAGTGAAGAGTGAAGAGTGAAGAGTGAAAAATAATGTAGAGTGTTTCAAACCGAGTGGGTAATTTGATTCAATAATGGAAGCACACAAGAATGATGATTTTCAGACTGCACTTAACTGACGACTATTGGGAAAGATACATATGCTGAACGAAATAGATAAGTGCTTACTGACAAAAAAAAGCACATCCTAATCTAACCACTAGGTTTGAAAGTGAACCTTATTCTTTGTATCTATGCCAGAAGTTATCGATTCGCATATCATCAATATTGACCAATAAGTAATATTAACATCTTATGCTAACGAATTCTTCCAATAATACATCAGCATTAGCAAGTACAAATTTCCCTGATAATGATCTAATTCAGATAACAGGAGATAAGCTCTCGCTTTTGAATGGCATGTATCTCTCCGGCGGGGTTGCCATATTGATCCACAATTTCACCAGTTGCTTCATGATAGAATTTGACGAATCCCACTTCGGAGTAGTAGTTAAAAATATCACTCGGCTCTTCGTCCTCAAGGATATTAGTCTTTCGCACGTGACAATTGTAGGTTCCATTGGGAACAGTCACCGATTCCTGGGGCATTATCCAGTATCCGGCTTCCAGATGATTGGCGTTTGGCCCGTAGGTCCAATACGTCCCTTCTTTACATTTATGGGGCAGGAGTTTCTTGGGCGTGGTGAGCCATACTTCTTCATACCTGGGACTACCATCTCTGATTTCCGGGCTAAAAAGACTACCTTGGAAGGGACGATTGTAGCCTTTAAAGGGTCCGATGGCATAGCCCAGCTTCCAGCCCAGCAAGTAGAGACCGTCCTTTCGATCGACCACAATATTGTAACAAATAGCGTGGGCAGGATCGCCTGTTGACCAGTATTCTACACGATAGCAGGGTTCTCCGCTGGGGCTTTCGATTTTCTCGGCAATTTCCACATAGATGGTGTCGATCTTAGTAATTGTTTCATCGGTTTGGGAATAATAGGCATCAAAGGTTTCCAGTAATGTCCAAGTGTTACCTACTTTGAGGGGAAATTGGTAACTGTCTTCATCTTTACTGTCTGAACAGCCAGCTATGAAACTCATTACCAGTACAATCATAGTTCCTAAAACAAGTTTTCTCATATAATGCTCCATTTTACTCTGTTACAGCATTTCGGTCTGTTGCGTAGATGTCAATAAATAAAGACCGTTGCCCCTGTCTTCCTGTGATGCAAACCGGTGTTTTTTTAGCTTATCTGAGCGAGTAAAAGCAGTAATTATTACTCACCCACCTGCCTTTTTGTATGGAGCGCTGCCCCATACCCCGATAATTCAGCCGTCCCTATTCCGTTCCCTGTCTCTTTCCAAATCTTTTTGTTGGAGTGAATCTCTTTTGTCGTAGGTTTTCTTGCCTTTACAGAGGCCAAGCTCCACTTTGCAGAGTCCGTTCTCGTTGATCACCATCTCCAATGGAACGAGGGTCATCCCCTGTTCATCGACTTTGGTTTTGAGACGGCGAATCTCGCTTTTGTGCAGGAGCAGTTTACGTTTGCGTTCGGCATCGTGATTGAAGTAGGAAGCTTTGTCCCAAGGGCTGATATGCAGATTGTGGAGGATACATTCGCCGTTTTCGATTTTGGCAAAGCTATCCTTAAAGTTTACTTTGGCAGCCCGGATAGATTTGATCTCGGTGCCCAGAAGCACGATCCCGGCTTCGTATTTTTGGATAACGTAGTATTCATGGAGAGCTTTGCGGTTCTTTATCGATTTCATAATTCGCTCAGTATCTTTTGCTTGTAGTATTTTGCCTTGTCTATTAGCTCGTCCTTGTCCAGATTGATCAATTGACGGTTTTTGACGACCGTTTTACCGTTTACAATCACATCCCTTACATTGCTGGAGTTCATGGCATAGACGATATGCGAGTAGGGGTTGTAAATCGGGTGCGTATTTAGCTGATCCAAAGCCAAAATAGCCAGATCGGCATATTTGCCGGGTTCAATCGATCCCGTGACGTCTTCCAGTCCCAATGCTTTGGCTGCATTGATAGTCGTCATTTTCAACACTTCGGAAGCAGGCAAAAAGCCAGGATCGCCACTGATCGTTTTGTGAATTTTGGCATTTGTATCCATCTCGGTAAAGAGATCCAGATTGTTGTTGCTGGCTACTCCGTCTGTTCCGATACAGATATTTACCCCCTGATTTTTGTATTGTTGCATGGGCAATATTCCGGCGGTGAGCTTGAGGCTGCTTTCCAGGCAGGATGCTATGCTGACGTCATTTTCCCTCAGGATTTGCATCTCTTCCTCATTTACCCAAATGCCATGCGCCAATACTACTTTTGGCTTTAGCAATCCGATCTCTTCCAGGTACATTACAGGCCTCTTGCCATAATTAGAGAGGCTGAAATCCACTTCAAAAGGCGTCTCGGAAAGATGTATGTGGAGCAGCATATCTTCTTCCATTGCCACTTCGGCACAACGGGTAAGGATATTCCTGTCGCAAGTGTAGATGGAATGTGGTGTCAGGACAAAGCTGACCAATGGATTGTCGGCAAATTCACGGTTCAATTCGATGGCGGCTCTGCATATCGGAGCTACTCCAAAGCTATCGTTTAGCTGTACCTGGATTACGGCTTCGCCAAACATTGCCCGCATACCGGCTTTGCTGACTGCTCTGGCTGTTTCCCTGATGTGAAAATACATATCGTTTGCCATTACAGTTCCGCTCAAAAGCATCTCCGCTGCGGCATGTAAAGACGCATCATACACAAATTGCGGTTTTACCATTTTGGCTTCGAGGGGCCAGATGTATTTGTTTAGCCATGTATCCAGGGGCAAATCATCTGCCAAGCCTCTGAAATAGGTCATCGGCATGTGAGTATGAGAATTTATCAGACCGGGGATCACGATACAATCGGATGCATCGATGGTCTCCGATGCGATATAGCGCTCTTCCTGCATCGGATAGATATCTGTGATTTTTCCGTTTTGGATGGCAATGGAATGGTTCTCCAAAATCCGCATCCCGCTATCCATAGATACGATAGTGCCACTCTTTACAATGATATCGGCTGGTAGTGCTTTCATATTAATTCCGTTCTTATTTTGTTTAGCTCTGGATGCGTTGGGCTGCTTCCTTTGGCTTGAATATTGCCCTGTGAGTGATGATCCCTGTGATGAGTTTGGCGGGGGTAATATCAAACGAAGGATTGAGGGCAGGACTTCCGGGATTGGCAATGAAGGCATCTCCAAAGCGTTTGATTTCGTCATCGGAACGAATCTCGATCGGGATGTCATTACCTTTGTTGCAACTGAAATCAAAGGTGCTGAATGGTGCTGCCACATAGAAGGGGATCTTGTGCTCTTTGGCAAGCACTGCTTTTTCGTAAGTGCCGATTTTGTTGGCAATATCACCATTGAGGCATACTCTGTCTGCTCCGGTAATGACGAGATCAATGGCATTTTTCCAGAAGTAAAAGCCGGAAGCAGAGTCCGCAATGATGGCATGATCTATCCCTTCCTGTTCCAGCTCAAAAGCTGTAAGCCTCGAACCCTGAAGACGGGGACGCGTTTCACTGACATAGACGAAGATCTTTTTCCCTTTGCGGTGTGCCATCCGAATGGCAGAAAGGGCAGTTCCCCAATCCACGGTTGCCAGCGCTCCAGCGTTACAATGAGTCAAAATCCGTGCTCCATCAGGAATTATCTCCTGTCCGATGACCCCGATCCTGCGACAGTCCTCCGCACTTTTATTGGCAAATTCGTGCGCTGCCAAAACTGCTACCTGGCGGGCATGAACCGTATCCGGAATAAACTTGAGGGCGTTTTCATAGACGCAGCTGATGCCATTGATCAGATCTATAGCTGTGGGACGCGTCGCTGCCAGTAATTCACGGGCTGCCCGGAGATAGTTTCTAAACTTGTTATCCGGTGCGCTGTTGGCAGCCAAAGCCATGGCAAAAGCTCCTGCCGCACCAATAGCCGGTGCCCCGCGAACAGTCATGTTCCGGATGGCTTCTGCCACTTCCTCAAACCCTTGGTAAGAAACGACTTCAAATTTGTAGGGTAAGAGGTTTTGATTGATCATGTGGACGCGATCGTCGTCGTACCACACACTTTTGTATTCGCTTCCATTAATCAGCACTTGGATTCTCCATGTTCTTTTTCTTTATTTGGGCTGTGGATTCTCTCAGATACAGAGGTTCCAGCTCTGCCACGGCTTCAAAATCATAATCTGCGGCTTGGGGATGAAGCCTCATCAGGGATAGTAGATTCACTGCCGATGGCAAACTTTGATATTCTAAAGCCAGACGGTGCTTTGTGCCAATTCTGTCAAGCAGTTCTGAGAGCTGTGGAGCCGCACTGCCGATTATCATTGCTCCTTCCGGAATGGCAATAGCCACCTCCTGCAAAGTATTGATCGCCGGAGCTGAAAGTACACTCAGATCCTGATCAAAGCTTCCCCAATAGATTTCCTTCATCTTGGCATCAATTACAGACACTATGGGTCTGCCGCACCCATATACACCGGCGGCAACCATTTCCAAGGAGTTGTAACAGATTAGCGGGATCCCCATTCCAAACGAGATTCCTTTGGCAGTTGCCAGCCCGATCCTTAGCCCAGTAAAAGAGCCGGGACCGATGCAGAGAGCTATGGATTCCAGATCTGCCGGGGTGTATTTGCAAAACTGGAGGGCATAATCAATCTGCGGCATGAGGGTCTCGGAATGAGTGATGCTGATATCAAAATAAGCGGAATACTTCAGTATGTCCTTGTCCGCAATGGCGATCGAGCCGGAGCTTTGGGACGTATCTATTGCCAGGATCATATATTTGTCCTTTGTGGAGCAGCATGGATATGCTGCAGGCTATAGTATGGATTGGCAGTTTTGGGATGCTGCTTTATACTATGAGTCTCCGCTTAGTTTCCTTTTTTGAGCCAGTCATCATAGACCTTTTCAAAGTGATACTTATGCTGGGCTTCTTCGACTGCAAGCTTGCGGAAAAGCGTGTGGATTTCGTTGTCAAGAAAGCGGATGCTGAGTTCGGAATACAGCTTCTCAGAGAGTTCTTCTCGTTTCATTGCTTTGATCAGAATATTTTGATAGGTCAGGTCGAGATTGTCAACATCCTCTGTAAGATACTCGCTGATTTTGAGGTTTGGGACTTTTTTGATCTCGTCTTCTGATATCCCTTTTTTGCGGATGTTTTCGATCACCACGATGTGTCCCATTTCCATGGCTTCGAGTTCCTTGAGCATTTTTATCTGATCCTGAAATTTGGCTTCGATCTGCAAATCGCGATAGAAAGCTACAGCCTCCTGTTCCCTCTGCACTGCAAAATCCAATATCTCATTGAATTCCTGTGGATTCATAATTACCTCGTCTTTTGAAATTGATTTTATCTGCGATGTCCTGGAAAGAATGCAAAACATGGCAGATAAGACAAATAGAAACGCCGGAAGATCCGTCGTGAATCTTCCGGCAAGGGTTGGGAATTAGTCGATAGGTTCGAACATATCTTTGCCAACACCGCATTCAGGGCAGACATAATCTTCTGGAAGATCTTCGAAGGCTATGTTATCGTTCTCAGCAGGGTCGTAGATATATCCACAGGCTATGCATTGGTACTTTTGCATGATTCCTCCATTTAATAGGTTTCAACAAATATCTCGAAATATGAAATCGGATGCAGACAGCATGGGCATGTGTTTGGAGCTGCATCACCTTCATGGATATAGCCACAATTGAGGCATTTCCAGAATACTTTGTCGTCCTTTTTGAATACTTTTGAGTCTTTTATGTTTTCATAGAGCTTGCGAAACCGGGCTTCGTGCTCTTTTTCTACTTTGGAAACCAAGCGCCAGGTAAGGGCAATATCCTTGTATCCTTCATCCTCGGCAATTTCTGCAAACATCGGATAAAGCTCTGTCCATTCCTCGTGTTCACCATTTGCGGCAAATTCGAGGTTTTTGAGCGTACTCTCCGGTGAATAACCCACAGGGTAGGAAGCCATGATATTGATCATTTCGCCTTCCAAACCATATTTGAGCATGTGTTTGAAAAAGAGCTTTGCATGTTCCTTTTCGTTGATTGCAGTTTCTTCAAAAATGTTTGAGATTTGCTCGTATCCTTCTTTCTTTGCGGTTTTGGCAGCATAGTTGTAACGCATACGAGCTTGTGACTCACCAGCGAATGACTTCATCAGGTTTCCGGCTGTTTTACTGTCTTTGAATCCCATATTTTTCTCCTTTTATCCGTTTTTCCATAAACCATGTAAATTGCAATATTCGCGGACATAAAGCACTTCGCTCAGTTTGACCGGGAAGATAGCTTCCGGGACGTCTCCTGGTTTCAGCTCCGCTCTAAAGACCATGTTCTCGGTCAAAGCCTCGATCATCACAATATAGTGTTTTTCTTCCATCGGATGTGTAACAGATCCAACTTTTACTTTGATTTTATCTCCAAGGTCTTCGATTACAGGGACGTGTTTTTCCACTGTGGCATCGACAGAGTTTTCAACCAAAAGCTTCATCGGTTCTCCGCAGCAGACCAAAGCATCAGCCCCCGCAAATAGAACCTCTACGACGTTACCGCATATCGCACAACGATAGATCTGACGTATCGCAATCATAATTCCTCCTATGTCTTATCTTACTATTTCAAAGATCTGAATTGTGACCTCTTTTGTCAATATAAATTCTTTCTCAAAAGAGCCAACATTTTCCTTGCCAAAAAATCAAAGAAGTTTTTAATGATTCTAAGTCATGCTTTGGGTGAGGATAAAACGGCAATGAAACCTTATTGGATCTTTGCAGCGCTGATAATACTGATTAGCGGCTGCGTACAATACGATGAAGAGCTTTGGATAAACCGGGATGGATCGGGCAGGGCAAAGATACGTCTGGTTCACCGTTCTCAATATGACAACCCGGAAGAAATCATCAAAAAAGCCGCCCTCCCCGGCATTCATCTGCAAAAGTATGATATCCAAAGAGTTGGCAAGGATATTGTCTATACCGTTTACTTCAAATTTAGCAATGTGGAAGCCTTTAACAATGTGAACGACCGCCTGGGAAATGCCGACTTCTGGGGAAAGATTACTTTGAACAAGGATAAGGGGCGGACGATCATCTTCAAGCGCAGGATATCTCTGGGTAGCCAGGAAGGTGAAGATGAATTTGAAGATCTGTTCCGTTCCCAATCCGAAGCGAATCCCGTATGGAACTACAAGCTGCATGTGCCATGGAAGATTGTCCGTGCCAATGCCCTCAAGGATAACATCGATTATCGCAAGAATACCATTTCCTGGCAGTATGATACGACATATATGTGGAACAAAACCCAGTATATGACAGTTGAGATGCGCAAAGGGTTCCCCTGGTTTGTGATGGTTTTGGGCGCTTTGGGGCTTGTCGTAATCCTGATCAGCGTTGTGTGGCTGTTCAAGATCGCCCGGCGATCGCATCTCCTGGATTGGATTATCGAGCGCGAGGACGATAAGGAAGCAGATACGGCTGATTCCAAGTAAGGGTATGTAGCGTAGCTTTCCGAAGCTACGTGGTGATGTAGCGTAGCTTTCCGAAGCTACGTGGTGATGTAGTGTAGCTTTCCAAAGCTACGAATCATTGAACCCAATCCTTTTAGAATAATCATGTATAGGCATATTTTCGGAGGATCGGAATCCTCCGCTACGAAGTGATGTAGCGTAGCTTTCCGAAGCTACATTTGCTTTCGGAGGATCGGAATCCTCCGCTACGAAGTGATGTGGTGTAGCTTTCCAAAGCTACGTTTGTTTTCGGAGGATCGGAATCCTCCGCTACTTATTTTTCGGAGGATCGGAATCCTCCGCTACTGTTTTAATGCGCATCATACCAGCTTTTTCCATAGCCCAGCTCCGCTTTTAGCCATACTTTGCTGCGATAGCCCTCTGGCAATGCACTTTCCATGGCAGTTCGAACCAACTGCGAAGCTCTGTCTATGGAAGACTTTCGGACTTCAAATACCAGTTCATCGTGCACCTGTAGTATCATCCGGATCGAATCATCGTCCTTTATCTGCTGATGTATATCCAGCATTGCCAGCTTGATCAGATCTGCTGCGCTACCTTGGATTGGCATATTAACGGCTATCCTTTCGGATTCGCTTTTCAGCCTGTTGTTCGAGCTTGCGATGGAGGGCAGGTAGAGCCTGCGTCCAAATAGAGTTTCACAATAGCGGTTTTTCCGTGCCAGAGCCACGCATCTATCCAGGAAATTCCTGATCTCCGGGAACCGTTCGAAGTAGTTTTGGATGATCCCCTTTGCCTCAGACAATGTGATCCCCAGTTCACGCGATAGTTTCTTTTGCCCCATACCATATAGAATCCCAAAGTTTATTACTTTGGCAGCCCGCCGTTCATCCGACGTCACTTCATCCAAAGCCTTGGACGTGATATTGGCAGCGGTCTGACGATGGATGTCTATATCGTTTGCAAAGGCTTCAAGCAATACTGCATCCTCGGACATCAATGCCAATAGCCTTAGTTCGATCTGTGAATAATCCGCCGACAGAATCAGCCAATCCTCGTCACCCGCTATAAATGCCTTGCGGATTTCTCTGCCCAGTTCGGTACGGATGGGGATGTTTTGCAGGTTCGGATTGGAGGAGGATAGCCTTCCGGTAGAGGCTATAGTTTGGTTAAAGGAAGAATGAATCCTTCCCGAAACAGGATTTACCAGCTTTGGCAATGCACTTACATAGGTGGATTCCAGCTTGCTGAGCTGGCGGTATTGGCTGATCAAAGCGGCGATTTCATAGTCGTCTGCCAGCTCTTCCAAGACCGTATTATCGGTCGAATATCCCGTTTTTGTCTTTTTCTGGACAGGGAGCTTGTGCTCCTCAAACAATAGCTTTGCCAATTGCTGGGTAGAATTGATGTTAAACTGGTATCCGGCAAATTCATAGATCTTTTCTGTGAGGATCTTCAGGTCTTTGTTGATCAGCTTTGAAATCCCGCTGAGGACACTTTCATCGATGAAAACGCCATTACTTTCCATTTTTTGCAATACTGGTACCAGGGGCATTTCTATCCGGTCATAGACAGTCTGAAGAGCAGAGAAATCCAGCTTTCGACGATAGATCGGATACAGGCAGAAAACCGCCCAGGCATCTTCCGCAGCATAGGTACAGGCTGCTTCCACATCCACCAGATCAAAGCTGATCTGGTTTTTGCCGCTTCCGATCAAGCTGCTGATCGGGATCATCTGATGCTCGAGCTCTCGCGCTGCACAGCTATCCAGAGAATATTGATTTGTCCCCGGATCGAGAATATAGGCAGCTAACATAGTGTCAAACAGGGGATTATCCAGGGTCATACCATGTCTTTCAAACACTCTCAGGTCGTATTTCAGATTGTGTCCCAAGAGCAGTTTATGCCCCAGAGCTTGTTTCAATTTCGGAAGCACACTCTTGGGATCCAGGTTGTCCGCCATTTGATGCCCCAGAGGGATATACCAGGCAAAGCTCTTGTTGTAGCAGATAGATATCCCGACCAGGTTTGCCTGATGGGGATCGATGCTGTCCGTCTCGCAATCTATGCTGATTACATCATGTTTCTCTATCTCTGCCACTATCTCTCCAAGATTGTGCGGCGTTACCAATCTTGCCTCAAAGTCATTAGCTGTCGCTATCTGGGCATCTGCGACCGGAGTATCCTCCACCTCTATGGCAAATATATCATCCTGGACGAGTGCGATCTCTGGTTCATCGGAAATGGGGGGCTTTGGGGGCAGGCTCTTCGTAAGGCTTTCGATCCTTCTCACGAGGCTGGACACTTCATATTCCGACAGGATTGGCAACCCCAGACGCAGATCCTGTTTATCAAAACTGATCCGTTTCAGATCTGGAATTGGAATCGGAACATCCGTCACTATCTTTGCCAGTTCTTTGGAGAGATAGGCATTTTCCCGGTCAACAGCCAGTTTTTCACCATTTTTACCACTGATTTCCGAGATGTGCATGTAGATGGTATCTAAGTCTCCGTATTTGTTCAAAAGTTCAGTTGCCGTTTTGGGACCCACTCCCTTTACGCCGGGAATGTTGTCCGATGAATCTCCTACCAGAGCCAGATAATCTACAAACTGCTCGGGAGTGATGCCAAACTTTGCAATAACCGCATCCCGGTCGATATCGATATCCTTCATCGGATCAAAAAGCTTGATGCGATCGTCCACTAACTGGGAATAATCCTTGTCTCCGGTAACGATTACGACTTCGTACTCTGTCTTGAAGTGTGTAGCCAGCGTCGCCAGCACGTCGTCCGCTTCATATCCATCAAGGCTGATCTCCGGCAATGTAATCAGATCAAAAAACTGGATGACAGGCTGTACCTGGGATATCAGATCATCCGGCATCGGAGGACGGTTTGCCTTGTATTGATCACTCATTTCATGACGAAATGTAGGAGCTTTGCGATCGAAGGATACGATGATGTGCCGGGGATCGTGAGTATCCAGAAAGTGCAGGAATGAATTCACTACTCCATAGATCGCACTGGTGTTTTGCCCTTTGGAATTGATCAGGGGATTGCGGATAAATGCATAGTAAGCCCTATATAAGAGGGCGGTTCCATCGATCAGGTAGAGTTTTCTCTCGCTCATAAAGCCTTTGCTCCGCTGCTGAATTTTGTTTCTGCATGCTCTTGTATCCTGCTTATTTTGTCAAATACTTATGAAGACCAAAGACCTTGGACCAGTCTTGCTGTATCACAAACCGGTGGGTTTTCAGCCAGTTTGAGCACGCAAAAGCTGTTATCTATACCCGCTCACCACCCTTTTTGTATGGAGCGCTACCCCATGCCCCGGATATTCAACTGTCTTTATCATTCAATGTATTTTGAGGAACAGTTTTTGCTACATAATGGACGGCTATATTGTATGCGAGCAGGCTGTCTCCGGATTTGCCTATTGGCATGATGCAAATACTGCAAAAGGTAAGAAAATGAAACGAATTAGCTTAGTTATGATGATTGTAATCGGTCTATGTGCCTTACATGGACTCAGCATCCAGCTTGAGGTCGATCCTATGGCATGGCAGAGTAGAAGTGGAAGCAGCGTCCAGCCTCTGATTATGGAACCAGGCAATCCTTCCCTGCCATTTTACCCCGTTCAAATCCTTGTTCCATTTGGAGAAACGGTTGAAACTGTCGAAGTAACCCTATCCAATCTGATTCCTGTCCGCAGCGGAGTGGAACTGGATTATGTCCGGCACCAGCAGCCTACTTCGATGCCGGCTCCAGATATGACGATCAGGAATCCTGAGGTATGGAATCTTGATGCCATGTATCCCGGCAGAGATTATGACTATTTGGGAACGCAAAGGTTTCGTGGTTACGAGCTTGCGATCGTGAATGTGTACCCTTGGAGATACAATCCAATCAGCAAACAGATATATGCCGCACAAAACGTGACCATCAATATCCATAGCTCTTTTGATAGCGACAGGGCAGGCTTGCAGGCAAATTTTGTGACGCACAGCTATGCCACCCGAAGAATGCTGGAGTCCTTCGTTGCCAATCCCCAAGCCATTTCTTCCTATGCCGGAGCCCGCAGTTTTCGCAGCCATCAATCATCTTCCCGCTTGATCGATCTGAGCAACCCCAAGCGGATGATTATCATTACCGATTCTGTCCGTTCTCCCTGGTTTGACGAGTATGTCCTGTGGCGCACAGCGCAGGGAGTATCCTGCTCCGTCTTTTTGACCGATGATATTTACAACGAGTATGGTGGAGCAAACAATGCCGAAAAAGTCCGTAACTTCATCATCGATGTTTATCAAAGCTGGGCAGATACAGCTACTCCTCTGGAGTATGTGATTTTGGGTGGAGACGATGAAATAATCCCCGAACGTGGAGCTTTTGGCAGAGTAGGCCAGACTGTTGACAACCGAATGCCTACAGACATATATTACAGCAACTTGGACGGAAACTGGAATGCCAACGGGAATTCGATTTACGGAGAAGTGAACGACGAAGTCGATATGATTCCGGAAGTTCATATAGGCCGTTTTCCCGCTGAAGCCCAGATAGAATTTGAAAACATCTTCCGCAAGACCCGTCATTATGTGGAAAACTCCAGCTTTGCCAATAACGTAGCTCTGATGATTGGTGAAAACCTGAACTGGAATCCTCTCACCTGGGGTGGTGATTACAAGGACGACGTAGCATTGCACATTCCAGATACATACAGCATCCAGACTCTGTATCAGAGGGACGGAAACTACAATGGCAGCCTCGTATGGCATGCCATCAACAATGGTGCAAACGTGATGAACCACATGGGACATGCCAACGAAACATCATTGATGGGACAGGCAATCAACACCGTAAACAGCCTCCAGAACGATCAGTATGGATTTCTGTACACTCAGGGATGTTATCCTGCCGCTTTTGATCAACGCACAAGTGGCGATGGTGAATCCATTGGTGAACATTTTGTAATAGCATCATCCGCACTTTTTGCCTTCATTGGCAATACCCGTTATGGCTGGTATATGCCTGGCAGCATAAATGGAGCATCTCAATACTATGACCGTGAATATTTTATCGGAATGTTTGAGCATGCTTACGAAGAGCTTGGCGCAGCTTTGACGTATTCCCGGCTGGCAAATCTGAATGCTGCTCTGAGCAGCGATGTAATGCGCTGGTGTTATTACGAAGTAGTGCTATTTGGAGATCCTTCCATCCAGGTCAAATATCCTGATGCCATGATGCCCCTGCTGAGCCTCAATAGCTATAGCATCGATGATAGCGAAGGCGATGATGATGGCACGCTCAATCCCGGAGAAATCATTCGTATTTATCCTCGCATAGCAAATCATGCGGATTGGCATACGGCATATAATATCAGCCTGAATCTGGAAAACCTGCCTGAGGGATCCGTATTGTTATCAGATCCGATTCTGATAGATCAGCTCGCCGCCGGAGCAATCAGCAGTGATCAGCTCTATTTCCGAGTCCAGCTTGGTGAAGAACTAAGCTTTGGAAATTATACCATCTCATTGGTCATGGATGCAGCACACCCCATTACAAACGCCTCTGTCGGAATCCGCAGATATGTGATGGATTTTAGCGTTACCCTGCTCGACAATCGTTTCCCTTGGGAATTTGAAGTAGCTACCAAGTCTTCTCCCGTCGTGCATGATTTTGACAATGATGGCAGCCTCGATATTCTCTATATGGATGTATTTGGAGGGGTTCACATCATTGGATCCGATGGAGAGGAATTCATCACCTACGATACTACAGATGCCTTGAATATAAACAGCAGCTTTGCAATGGCAGACCTGAACGGCAATGGAACGATGGATATAGTAGTTGCCAGCCGCACAGGAATCGTTACGGCAATCCAGACAGACGGTACTCCGATCTTTAGCCTTCAAACCGATACCCAACACATAAACAGCCCAATAATCGGAGATATTGATGGCAGTGGTAATCCGGATATCATTGTGAGCGGTTTGGACCGCAAGATATACGCCTTTGATCATCTTGGTAATCTCAAAAGCGGTTTCCCGGTTCAGTTAAGTGGATCGATCCCCAGTGAGATGGCAGTCGCCAATATCGATGGTGAACCTGGAATGGAGATTATTGCCGGAAGTGGCAACGGGATGCTCTACGTCATCAAGGGTGATGGCTCAAACATGGATGGATGGCCTGTCCAGCTTGAAGGGAGCGTCACAGGTGCTCCGACAGTGTTAGACAACGGCAGAATCAGCTGTGGGACATCCAGTTTTATCTATCTGCTCGAAGCCGATGGTTCGATAGTATTCCAGCGTCCAATAAACGCAAACATTGCGGGCGGAATTGTATTGTCTGATATGTCCGGGAATAACCAATTGGAACTGATAGCCGTGACTTCGACCGGGATGCTATATGTCCTGGATCAAAGTGGAAATGATCGTCCAGGCTTCCCCGTCAATATCGGAGAGTACTTCACCTGCCCACCAATTATTGCTGATCTCGATGGCGACAATTATTATGATATAGTACTTCAAAGCTATATGAACTCCGTCTTTATCATTCGTAACAACGGACAGGAAATGCCAGGATTCCCCTTCCCCACTGCCTTTAATGGAGCCACCCCTGCAACTTTGGTAGATTTTGATGATGATGGCTATTTCAAGCTCGTTGCCGGCTTTTCACATGGAATACTGATGGTAAATCTTCGCAAACAATCAAATGGCAGAACTCCATGGACAGTGTACCGTGGTAGCCTCAGCCGACAGGGAAGCTATGCTTCCACCGGATTTGTCTCCAATGATGACCTGATCCAGGCTCCACTTGCGATGAATTTGCATCAGAACTATCCCAATCCATTCAACCCTCAAACTACGATCAAATACGACATCCCGGCAAAAAGCTTTGTCCAACTGAGTATTTACAATCTCAAAGGTCAGCTGGTCAAAAACCTCGTAAGGGAAAACAAAGAAGCCGGAAGACACAGCTTGATCTGGAATGGTAAGGATGAATCCGGTAGATCCGTAGGCAGCGGGATTTATTATTACAGACTGGAAACAAAGGGAAATACACAAACCAGAAAGATGCTCTTGATCAAGTAACATAGATCTTTGCCTGGAATTCAGTATAGGCGGTCGCTGTACCGCCTATACTTATTCTGTTTGTGAAACTGAGCGCTACGGCGAGTGTCCGTACAATGCGATTCGTAGCTTCGGAAAGCTACGCTACCAAGTAGCGGAGGATTCCGATCCTCCGATCTTTTTGTTTATCCATCTAAGCTTCGTTGTATTTCGTGTTTCGTAGCTTCGGAAAGCTACGCTACCTGGGCTACGCTACCTGAGCTACGCTACATAGTAGCGGAGGATTCCGATCCTCCGATTTTTTTTATCCATCTAAGCTACGTTATAATATACGATTCGTAGCTTTGGAAAGCTACGCTACCTGAGCTACGCTACCTGGGCTACGCTACATAGTAGCGGAGGATTCCGATCCTCCGATTTTTTTGTTTATCCATCTAAGCTACGTTGTATTTCGTGTTTCGTAGCTTTGGAAAGCTACGCTACCTGAGCTACGCTACGAAGCTGACATATATGGCTATTACGCTCTATCGAGACTTATCACTTCCCGAACAATACGCAGCAGTTCATCCGGAAGCAAGGGTTTGTTCAGTATGCGTTCGATCTTGATTTTACTGGCTTCGGCATGGATTCTGTTGTCGGCAAAACCTGTGTATAGGATGACCGGAATATCTCTCTGTGCCTTGATCATCGAAGCAAGCTTGATCCCATCCAATACAGGCATGGTAACGTCGGCAATAATCAGATCAAATACATTAGGATCTGCCATAAACGCAGCAAGAGCCTGTTGGCTGTCACTATAGGACTGGACGCTGTATCCCTCGTTCCTCAATGATTCCCCAAACAGGTCCGAAAGAGCCGGTTCATCATCCACAAAGAGAATATGAGCAGATTGGAAATCGTATTGGACGTCTTCTGATTTGGACTCTGTCACAGGAGTATAAGGCACAACCGGAAGATAGATGCTAAAATTGGTTCCCCTGCCCAGTTCACTTTCCACGGTCACAAATCCCTTGCAACTACTAACGATCCCATGCACGATAGAGAGTCCCAGGCCACTGCCCTCGCCAGGTGCTTTTGTACTGAAGTAGGGATCAAATATCCTTTCCATCATAGAAGGTGGAATGCCATTTCCGGTGTCAGAAACCGTCAGATGCAGATAGTCGATACTCAGATCGACCGCTGTATGAATGCCAATCAGTTCAAATCCATGAACGCTGCCAAGCGAGATGCCAAGCGTTCCACCTCCCGGTCGCATGGCATGAAAGGCATTTGACGTAAGATTCATCAGGATTTGCTGGATCTCGGTAGGATCAGCATTGGTATATTGATTACAATTGATATCCGTGACAATATCGATGCTGGAGGGGATCGATGCCCTTAGCATTGGGAGAGAGTCTTCTATGGCGCTGGCAAGGTTTATGGTCTGGACATCGAATTCACTCATTCTACTGAAAGTCAAAATCTTGCTCACCAGGTTCTTTGCTCTCAGGCATGCTTTCAAAGCTTCATCAAGATCATTCTGGGCTGGGATCTGTCCTTCGATTTTCCCCGCAGAAAGAGCGATATAACCTGCAATTATAGTGATAATATTGTTAAAATCATGTGCAATCCCTCCGGCAAGAGTACCGATGGATTCCATCTTCTGGGATTGACGCAGTCTTTGTTCCAGAGCTTTCAATTCGGAAAGATCCCTGGTGATAAAAATCATTTTGCTGGGTCGACGGTTAGAATCAAACATCATTGACGCACTGATCAGAGCTGGGAACTTGTTACCCTCTTTTGTAATGAGTTCCAGTTCTTCACTTTTGACCAAAGCAGATTCTGGCAACGCTTTGGTGATGTCCTGGATAATTCGGACCGAATCTTTGTGTGCCAGATTGTAGATAGTTTTCAGATCTGTCGATTCTTCTCCGATTATGTCGGTTGCAAAGAGTTTATAGGTCTCGTCGTTGACCCGGAGGATATTACCATCCAGATCCGTTACTATTATGGATTCCGGAGAAGTCAGGAAGATCTTCCGGGTTTGCTCTTCCATTTCGCGAAGTTTTGCCTCTGTCTTTGCCCTCTCCTCAATCTCACTTATTAGTTCCTGCTTCTGTCGAAAGAACTTTTCGATCAATAGGGCTATATCGGCAAATTCGTTGTTTTGGTCGTTCAACAGGCTGATAGCTTCCGCATTGTTCTCGCTCAGGCTTTGGGAAATCTTTTGCAGAGGAGAGGAAATCCAATGCCGTAACAGAGCATATTGGATAAGGAGGAAGATAAATATGAATCCGGCAGTCCCGATCAGTATTTGCTTTCCCAAAAGCTGGAGTTGCTTGAGGTAGGGATTGAAGTAGTAGAATATCAGCCATGAAATGGAGTTCCCCTTGAGATCGGGAATTGGCTTGAGAATCCTGATGTTGTATTGAGTCGAGGTAGTATCGATCATGGTTGGTTCGATTGTTCCCATTCTGACCATGTAGTTCAGCGATTTTGCTATCTCATTAAAGTACTTGCCATCCCAATTGTGACTGATAAACAGGTAGCCGATCGGGATCGATGTGGATAGGGTATCTATGCTGTTATATATCGCCGCTCCTGCAGTAGCCAGTATCTGGGCTTTGTATCGATGATAAAAGAATAATGATTCGTTGAATGCTACGCTATCGAAGACTGCCGGTTCGTATTTGAAATCATCAAGATCCAGAACATGGGAATTGACTTTTGAATAAATGAGTGCAGCCTTCCGATCATAAACCTGGACCATGGAATAGTCAAAGGTCTTGAGTAAGGATCCGAGATTGTTGTCTGCCCAATCGGCGTTTCTATGATAGATATACGAATACAATCCGGGAGAACTGGCATAGTCTGAAGCTACCTTTAGCTGGGCAGTTTTTTTGATTTCGAAGATAGAATCGATCGTCATTCTCCGCTGCACGGTATCCGACTCCTGAAATACAGCAGTCTCCATCTGACGGATTTGGTAGAATAAATAGAAAAAACCGGAAAATGCTATGATAATAGCAATGAAGAGGATGACAAGCCTCTGGTTAATACTCATATTATCACTTTCTGGATTCTGGCTTAATCAGAAGCTTGATTCTTTTTTCTCAACCTTTCCAAAGCGCTTTCGACTACTTCCACTTTGAGGATGATGATCATTTCCCGCTCTTTGCGTTCATACTTGTCATATCCTGTTAAATAGCGAAGTCCAAATACCCACCAGGGAAGATCTTTCAGGATTGGAATCCCGCTACGAATCCGAACTTCGTCCGTATCATACAATCCACCGATAACAGTTTCTTCGCCATCATAGAGAACAAGCTCTGTGCTGGATTGGCTCTTGTTGATCACAGTACTGATAGATCCCGGAGTAGCCGAGCTGCGTTCGATACTTGCAGTCAGATGGATCAATGGTATACCCTCTTTGTAAACTACCGTGGGAGTCACATCCATAATCACACCGGTGGCAAAGAACACATCCACGGTATTTCCAGCATCATCAACCGACTTTACCGAGATGTCCTGACCCACCTGAATAAAACCTTTTTTACCTGAGGAAACCATAATTATGGGTTGAGCGATGACGGTACCTTTTTGGTTTGATTCCAAAGTCCTGATCAAGGTATTTACTTCAATGGGTTCACCCAAAAAGCTGGTAGATCTTTTCACGCCGATGTTTATTCCATCCGGAGAGATTGTCGAAGCGCCCATGAATCCAGCTGTAGCCTGGACTTTGCCATCCAGAATTGTAGACCAGTCTATACCCAGTGATTTCAGGAAAGCTTTGTCTGCCAGCATCACAATGGATTTGATCCGTATCTGGGCTCCATGAACATCGACCTCATCCGCCTTTTCTTCCACGGATTCCAATATCCCCGTCACTTCGGTGGGTAGAGAAGTTACAGCTGCCGTAGCCTCCCTTACCATAGCTTCCTGAGATTTTGGTTTTTGAGCGATTTCCGGATCTACTATGGCGATGTATCCTGCTTTTTCTTCCAGGCGAAGATTGTTCTTCAGAAGTATCAATTCCAATGCTTTTTGCCAGAGGAGATTGTTTATCGGGACTCCGATCGATGCATTGTAGCTGCTCATATTTATCATCTTTTTCTTGTTGTACTTCCAGGAAAAAGTTTCCAGGATCTGAACAGCATCATTGATATGGGTATTTTCACTAAGGCTCACATATTCTTGAACAGCTTGAGCCGAACTTTGTGCATAATAGTGGGAAGTACCGCATCCGATAAGAATAACGAGGATTAGTATGAGATGATATGTTTTACGCATTGTTAATCCTTTTTTAAGAACAAGCTTTTATCTTCGGGAATGCCATACTGATCGATCCTGAACACGGCTTTCGCCTCCGTTTGATTGATGTAACTAAGATATCCGTAATTTACCCTGTCACCAATGGACAGAATCTTGATAATGCCCTGTGAATCACGGAAAAACGCCCTATCAGAGCTGAGTCCGATAAGAGTTACGGCATCTACATTAATCAGCCTGGGGTCATCCATCATAGGCTTTGGACTGTCCGATACCCGAACGCGGAACAACATATTGCTGGGGGATACCAAAGAAAACTGTTTTGGCGTGACGGAACCAGGTTCCGCACCACCCTGTTTGTAATGACTTCGAATGATCATCGAAAACGAGATTGAATCACTATTGGCTATATTATCGTTTCCGATCGAGAGTTCTTCTACCGTGAGTAGTGCCCTCTGGTGTTCAATGTTATTGACCAGCAGCAGCAAGGCTGCAAAATGAGTCCTTCCACTGAGAACGTATTGATTGTAAGTTTCACTTTTCTCCGTAGCCGTAGAGGTGGCAAAATCGAAGATTACATCCCTTTGCATCCAGGATAGCAGCTTCAAAAGATAATTGTACGTTATAGTAGGGCTATCCGTGTTCCAAAGCAATTTGCTCTGTTGTGCCAGAAGCTCTTGTTGCAAGAGATATTCCCGTTTTAGTGAGTCAATATTGCTGATTTGATTTTCCAATACAGCTACTTGCCCCATTAAAAGCGAGTTCTTCTTGTCGATCTCCGTTTGTTTGCCCTTGATCGACTTTGTCTGGTAAAAAGTGGAGATGATAACGATCAACAACAGTGATGAGAGAACGATGGTGTTCCTGCGTGTGTTTGTCATTATCTTTCCCTCTTCAACCTGTCCAGATCTTCTCTGACCTGTGCTGATACAATATGCGTACCATAATCACCGATCAGGATATTGTAAAATTCACGATATCGGATATTGCCTTGGGCTATCTCTATCCTGGCTGCCAAGAGCAGGGAATATGGATAAAATCTATTCTGGTTTCTCAGCATTGGATCCAGAGTCCTCATGGCATGGAGATACTCTTTGTCGATGTAATACCGGTGCGCCATGTGCCAGCGTACGTAGCTGATCATATCACTTTGGCTGTGGTTTTTGATATAGCGGAAGCCCAAGTCACGATAATGCCAGGTGCTGCCTTTTTTGATCGAATCCATAAATTGTTTGAAATCAAAGGATTCTTCCGGTTCCAGCCCTTCAATCTCTTCGGCAGTAGGAGTCGGCAAATACTTATCCGGAATAGCTCCAAAAGCGAGATCTGATACTTTTCTCTCTTCTCGGACGCGTTCTTTGGGTACCGGCTTAATAGTGCTAACCGGAGTGCCTGGTTCTACTTTGGCAGTGCTCACGCTGTCTTTGGGAGTCACTGCTTTTTCTCCGTATGCTTCCTTGACTTTGATCAGCCTTTCCAGATCAGCTTCGATTAGACCAAACCAGTTTATACTCGGCAGATCACAAGTCATTTCAAACTGCCAGAGAGATTTATCCCGAACTGTCGTATGCGTTACCTTGCTGATGATGCAATTCTCAAATAGCTCGGATATGCCGACGACGTGTTGTCTGTTGGTCGTTACTCCGCTCAAGGATAAGCGTCCGGAATCCAATCTGAGGTTAGTCAGCCAGCTTTGGGGCCTGCGATTCAATTCCTGGATCAGCATTCTCAATACTTCAGTCCAGGGATTTTTACCATCCAGGATCGATCGCATTGCCTCTATATTTTCTTCATGTAGTTCGATATCGCTACGGATCTTTTTGATTTCAGCAGCTTCAAGCCTTTTTTGGTTTACGTCTTCCTCCAGCCTTTGTCCCTGTTCCTTGGACTGCTTCAAGTTCAGATTTGCCTGCAGTATCTGTACCGTACCATACAGAGTCATGGCAAATATAAAAAAGAGGATGACAAAGCCATGCCAGGCAATTTTGAATACTTTCTGGCCTTCGATGATTGCCGAAGGGAGGAAATTGCTGGGGACAAAACCGGGCTTGTCCGGATTCAATGCTTTGTATGCCAAAGCTATCGGAAGAGCAAATTGCACCAGGTACCGGAGATCAAACATGTCCTCCAGTTCGCGATTGACGGATATATTGTTATACTTGAGAAATTCGACCCTACTATGGGTAAACTGGGTTCTCAAGTATTCCAGGGTATCAGTTGTGGCAAAATCACCACATATAACGATGCTATTGGGATCACTTACCTGAGCATTATCCAAAACAAGCGATAACTTCGAATAGATAATGTCCGATTCTGGAGTTTTCTGGCTGATCTGCAATGGGAAAACACCAGTCATGACTCCATCGTGGAAGAGAAAAGCTTTACGGTATTCGTGGCCAATATATACCAATACCCGGGTACCACTGGGATCCTCACAACATACCTTGAAAAAGTCCGTCAAAGCCAGATCGTTGGCGTCTGCTAACTGATAAAATGGTAGTATCTTTGTCTTTTTCTGATAGTCCCGGATCATATCCAGCAGCTTGTTGTTCCCACTATGTAGCCATACTTCTTTTTGATCCTGTACGGGTACGATGGAATACTGCCATTCACCGGCTTTGTATATATCCTTTGGAATCAGATTCTTAACTGTCTTTTTTATTTCCCTGCCCTGAGGTTTTTGATCTGGCAGGACTTGCAAATTGTCGTCGTAAACATTGATGGCAAGCACACCCTTGCTGATATTATAGGAGCTGAGCATACTGTCAAAGGGTTGTAACTTAAAAGCGGTAATAGCCTCGGAATCAAAGTCGTCAACTGTGATTTCTTCCGGTTCGGGCGGAGTATCCCAACCGTTTTCATCCAGAATTTGCGTTCCATTCGCAGCATGATAGAGTGGAGCATCCAGCTCGATGCGTTCCACTGCCTGAAGATAAATTTCAGAGCCGTCCTTGATGAGATGAACGAGCTTTACGCTCAAGCCATCTTCTGAAATTCCATATGCCTCTTTAGGCTTCTTTTTCATTCACCATTACCGTTGTTAGGGCATAGATAAAAGCTGCATCATTCGTTTTTTGTTATTGGCATAATTCATCGCAGTTTTATTTGTGATAATGCCTTTTTTGTAGAGTTCCAAAAGGTCCTGCTCCAAAGTGAGCATCCCGATCCTTCTGCCTTCTACCATCATCTGATAAATCTCACCGATGTTTTTGTTACGAATTGCTGCCTGTACCGAGCTATCCACGGAGAGGATCTCCTTTGCCAAAACCAGTTTATTATCGACAGTAGGTACCAGCTTTTGAGAGATTATTACGCATAGAACGTCTGCCAGACGGTTTCGAATCCGTTCCTGTTCCTCGGAAGGGAATTCTGCTACGATACGATGAACGCTGTCGATGGCGGAGCTTGTGTGCAGAGTGGAAAAAGCTTTGTGACCGCTATCTGTGATTTCCAGCACAGTAGCAATTGTATTGGCATCCCGCATCTCTCCCACTACGATGACGTCCGGGTCCTGACGCAATGCCTCCACAGCGCCCCGCTCAAAAGACAATACATCCATACCTACTTCACGGTGTCTGACCAGACACATCTTGGATTCATGGACATATTCGATCGGATGCCCGATTATGACTATATGAGCGGAATTTTCCCTGTTGTTCATGTCGATGATGGCATCCAGCGTAGTACTCTTTCCAGAGCCTGTGATCCCCGTAATGAGAACCAAACCCATTTTTTCGGATCTCAGGTTCATCCGGTCTGCGATCATTTTTGGAATACCGAGCTGTTCTATCGACAGTGCTTTTTCGTTTATCCGGCGGAAATTGGCACAGAGATAGCTACGATCAAAATATACCGAACCGCGAAATCTGGCATTGTAATCATTCTCGGATAGATCGAGGGAAAAATCTATGCTTTTACTCTCGTACAGCTTTTGCTTTTGGATAGGAGTGAGCCAGGATAGGATAATCGCAGTAGTTTCCACATATTCGAACTCACCAAACTCTTTGATGGGTTTTTTGACGCCGTAGATGCGGTTCCAAATATGCTTTGCGCAGCCCGGTGCCCCAAAATCTATATCAGAAGCGGTAAAATCTTTCATGCGAAGCAGCCATGTTCTCAAAAGTATCTGTGGCTCTATCATCACATCCGGATTGGATTCCAGCCATCTGTCTATAGCCTGACACTGCTCCACCCCAAAATATGTATCGGGGATATGCTTTGCCAATTCAGTTACAAAACTTAAGGGCATTATACTTCCTTATAAATTAAAAAAATCGACCTAAGTACACCTGATTGCGTCATCAGGATGCACTTTCCCAATCCTCGTTCAATCAATTCCCAGTAGCGGATGATATTTTTGCCACAGCTTCAATGTGGCAAGCATTATTTTCTTATTTGTTCTGTGGTTCAGTGTTGAATCCGCTATATAGTCCTATTTTATAAATGGCACGTCGCCATTTCATATATACACACTGAATCAGATTTATCATATAGCGTTTGGTAAGAGTTTCTTCATGAGAACGGAAGAAATCCACCAGAGCAGCGCGTGGAAAGTGTCGTACCTGCGATTCAGTTTGCGCGGTTAACACCGTAAATATCTGATTGGCGGAAAAGAAAGTCTCCTCGCCCCAGATATCACCCGGTTTCAAAAAATCGACTACAGTATTATTGTGAGAAACGGCAATCTTCCCGGATTCGACCCAGATCATGGTTCCCAGATCATCTTTTAGATGTACTTTTTCATCGGGATTATACTGGATAATTTTGCCGAGTTGTTTAAATTCATTTTGCTGTGCCGTACTAAAGCCCCTCAAAAGCAAGAGGTCGATCAGTTCGCTGGAGATTTCCAACGGAGCAAGGGTAATGGTGCTTACTTCTCCCAGATCGGCTGAATGCTTCAATCCTGATTCTACTACCTTCATCAGTTCATCAGCCTGGATCGGCTTGGTCAGATAATGGTATGCCCCGCTGCGGATGGCTTTGATAGCCACATCGATGCTGGAATAGCCGGTAGTGATGATGACGACAGCCAGGGGTTGGATCTCCTTGAGCTTGACCAGTAGTTCCAAGCCATTCATTCTGGGCATATAGACGTCTATAATATAGAGTTCGTACTGCTCGTACTGGATTTTGTCCAAAGCATCGACCCCATCTACGGCGACCGTAACGCTATAGCCCATTTCATTGAGGAACTCGCTGATTATATCACGAATGTTTTGCTCGTCGTCTACTACCATTATCTTGCGGGACATCGTCACTCCCCTTTTTTATAGCCGATTAACGGGCTTTTTTTCAAAATTTCCAGGCGTAATAAAACCTGGCTGATTTTATTTAAGGCTTCGGTAATTTCATTGCCGGATTTTTGCAATCCCTGGTTCTCCAGTTCCACACCCAGTTTGATCACTCGTCCCAAGGACAGTGATATGATACACAGCGGAGTATTCAAATCGTGATCGAGATGGGCAATATCCTTCAAAGCCGGTATGAGGTTTTCCCAATCCTTGATGGTTGCCTTTGCAGTTTCCAGTTCGCTGGTAGCCTCTCGGAGCTGATCCTGTACCGCAAGCATATCTCTACGAATAGTGTTGTATGTGCTCATCTGATCGCTCAGGTAATTGGCAATAAGCGCTACTCCGCAAAACAATCCGGTATATGACAGGATATATACAGTAGAGCCTGCCATATCCAAATATGAATACCCCGGCTGTACCAGAATATCATTCCGGTAGAGGACAATCAGAGTCAAAAGCGATAAACTACCCACCAGACCTGCCATCACACCGCCGGATTTGGGTACAGTAAGCGACGCGGTAATAACTGATATCAGATACACCCAAACAAACGATGATCCAGGCCCACCCGTCAGATGCACTATAAAGGTGGCAAATACCATATCCAATACGATCTGAAACACTACAGTCCAGGGCTTCAGTAGCTTCGAATGCAATTGAAACAACACATTCAAAGCGATGATCCCAGCAAATGCCCCGAGAAATAAGACACTCTGATACAGAGTCTCCTGAAAGTTTATATGAAGCATCCCAATGGAGAACATCACGATGGCCATAAACCATCGTACCATTGCCCACCATCGCAGTAATCTGGCTCTATCAATATCCATAATTCTCAATCCTTTATATATAATATATCGGCAGGATTTATCACTCCTTGATAGAAATTATACATCTGTGCATCTGTCAAGGTAATATTATACAATCCCACCTGATCCATCAATCCATACATATACATATACTCGCTGCTCCCCCCGGGACCCAATACGCGAATGTCCTTCCTGCCCAAAGTAAAACCATAAGTATTGGTCAAAGCTCTTTGCAAGCCCGGGGCAGAGGCAGTCCCCCGCAGAACCCCGTTTATATAGGCTTTGACCGTTCCATTGTTGAATGTAAGGCCAAAGAAATGCCACTGGTCTTTGTTGTGTGGCCACTTGCCATCCGGTGTAAAGGGAACTGAAACTGTTACATCGTGATAACCCAGAGTGGTAGCGGTAAAGTGCATGTTCCCGCCGGAAAAATATATCCCCCCCGTCGGCTTGTATCTTAGGTTTTGCCCCGGATTACCGCTTCCTGCCACATTGGTATCATAGGGATTGGATGGCAGCCATACCAGGGTGGCATTCGCATGCCCTTGCCGGATTTTGGCAAAGCATAC
Source organism: uncultured Candidatus Cloacimonadota bacterium (assembly GCA_964634275.1). Taxonomy (GTDB): domain Bacteria; phylum Cloacimonadota; class Cloacimonadia; order Cloacimonadales; family Cloacimonadaceae; genus CAZZCS01. Next base: position 53,299 of record CAZWIS010000016.1, read on the forward strand.
GATGCTGAAGTTTGCGCTTACTTCCGTCGAGGCATTGCCCGGAAAATCGATCCAGCCTCCACCGCTTTCAAAGCTGGCACATTTCCAGCCATTTACTCCACTGCCATTTGGTCGGGTGCTTATAGCTCCGTGAAAAAATCCATCGTTACCATTGGGAGAGGAATCGTAAACCCTGTTGAATGATGGATTGAACTGGGGCTGATCCATCTCCAGATAAAAGCACGTGGGTAACAAACTCAAACCCGAGAGCGGAAAATTAAAGGCAATCTCGGCAGGATAGCTGATCTGCATTCCAAACATACTCCCCCGCACATAGGTCTTTGCTATATAACGGTTTGCCGCTGATACGAAGGTGTATTTGATGCTGTCTATCACGCAATTGCCCACATTGAATCCGGTATAGGGAATCGTCATACTGGTAAAGGCATCCACCTGGGCTTGCAAACCATACATGACGGAATTACGTACTGCCGTCCGCAGAGCATAGTCGCTGACGCTTTCCGCTTCTTTGGTAATCATGTTCCTGCCAATGATAAAGCTGATATCCTGCAAGTTGCTTTGCAGCTTGATCATGATCCCCGCATATATTGTACTCATCAAAACTACTACGATTAATGCCGATCTTCCCATATCCTAAACCCTTTTTTTATGCTCCCCTCATATATGCGTTCATAAAGAAGCATTTCACCTGCAACCTTGTCCTCAATGGAGGGGTGCCAGGCCTTACCGGATCCCTTCTGAAGGTCAGCCAGGCTTCGGCGGAGCGAACTGATGCAGCAGTAGTCGTGATGGCATCTGCCTTTGTGTAATATTTGAAGGCAATGTCTTCGACCCACAGAATATAGCCCAGATCATCCAAAAGCTCGCCATTCTGACGGATTGTGAGCGTCTTCCCGACGCTGGTCGCGGTGTTTGAAATCCCGATCTCGATGGTTACAGGGGTAGGGGTAATCTGATTGGAGTTGTAATTCCAATAGGAGTTAAACACCAGCCTGTTGGTCCCGGCTGTCACTACCGTTTGCCCGGGAGTATATCCAATCCCCGCCAGAGCTATCACACTATTTATCTTCACCGCTGCCATATCCATGTGATCCACCATATTGGCAGTGTACATCGCACGGCTGGCTGTATCCTGCAATTGAAACTGAAAGCTAATCATCATCAGCATCAGCATAGCGCCGATCATGAGTGCCCCCAGGACATCTAATAGCGAGCCCATTACAAGTTCAGATGGGTCTTTGTATAGACCCTTTTCATGGTTACAGGATGTTTTAGCCCGCTGCTTGTGTTTACAGCAGTGGATATCAGGACATAAATATTGTTTGCTACCGCAGTCTGGAGCGGAACTCCCAATGAATCACAATCCACCGCGGTAATATTGAGTGTCCAGGTACCGCCTGTATGCTGCAGATTCATCGTCCGGACCACATTGTTGTAGCTCGTCTTGACGTTGTTAAATGCAAGCTGTTTGCTAAAGAGTTTGGCATCAATTTCATCCAGCACGGAATGTGCCAGATGACTGGCTTGGACATACTTGCTCGCATTTTCCAAAAGCTCTGCCTGATCCCACATACTGCGGTTGTACACCATAGCTATAGAAGTAAAAAAAACCACGGCAAACAGTGCAAGCACCATTTCCATCATATTCATGTATTTCTCCTTTTAATCCTTGATATACAGAATATCGGCAGGATTTATCACTGCCTGATAAAAATTGTACATTTCTGCATCACTCAGGGTACGATCGTACAATCCTACCTGGTCCATCAATCCATACATATACATATATTCACTACTCCCTCCGGAACCCAGGATCCGGATGTCCTTGCGCCCGAGAGTAAATCCATAGGTGTTTCTGATTGCATTTACCAGATACCCGGCTGTGGTGGAACCACGCAGAATGCCATTGACATAAGCCTTTAACACACCACGATTATAGGTCAGACCAAAGAAGTGCCATTTATCCTTGTTATGTGGCCACTGACCATCCGGAACAAAGGGGATGGACAATTGCAACACCTGATAATCTGTTGTGGTGACCGTGTAGTTCATATTCCCACCGCTAAACCAGATCGCGGAGCTGGGTTTGTAACGCAGGTTTTGCCCTGGCTTGTCATCTACCGCAATAGCCGTATCATAGGGGTCTGAAGGAATCCACATCAAAGTAGCGGCAGGATGCCCAGCGCGGATTTTGGCAAAGACGACCAACGAAAAATTGGATTCCACTTCCATGCTCGAGTGCCCCGGATGTTGGATCCAGCCTCCACCAATACCAAAACTGGCACATTTCCAGCCATTGACTCCGCTGCCCATGGGCCTGGTATCGACATCGCCATGAAAGAAGGCATCATTTGCGTTATCGGAGGTGTCATAAACCATATTGAAGGAAGGATTGAACTGGGGCTGGTCCATCTCGAGATAAAAACAGGTGGGAGTACCGGTCAGCATCGACAGGGGAAAATTAAAAGCTATTTCGGCTGGATATTGTACATCGATCCCATGCAGTGAACCTCGGACATAAGTAATCGCACGGTAATGATTTGCACTTTCCACAAAGGTGTAGCTGATGCTGTCTATAATGCACTTGCCCACTTTGAAATTATCGTATATGGTAGTGATCTTGGTAAAAGAACCGGTTTGCGCCTGCAAACCCAATGCCACAGAATTGCGCACTGCTGTCCGCAACGCATAATCCGATACGCTCTCCGCTTCCTTGTTGATCATGTTACGCGCAGTGATATGAGGAAGGCTTAGCATCTTCCTTTGCATGGAAAGACTTATCCCCGCATAGATCGTGCTCATCAGCACCACTATGATCAGAAGTGATCGTCCCATATCTTCTCCCTATATCTATTGCGTGTAACACTGTAGCGTATTTACCACAGTCTTGTGCGTTAAACTACACAAGCCATCAATTCTATAGTCTTGTAAGACAGCATGATATGATAATCTTGCCGTATCATCAGCAATATAGAGCAATAAACGTTCCTAAGCTATGTCCCAAACTTTTCAGGCTTGGTATTATCAGCCAATGCCATAGGTTTACCAAGACCGTTGATCGTGTCTTACTGTTAACAAATCGATGGGTTTTCAGGCAATTTGAGCGCATAAAAACAGTCATCCATACCCACCCACCACCATTTTGTAAGGAGCGCTACTCATAGCCCGATTATTCAACGGTCTTTTTACTGTGAAAAATCTATATCGATGACAGGTTTGGATCTGGATTAGTCTTCTGAGGTGGCGAATATCACTTCTGCAAGGCTCGTCAAACCTTTGCGGATACGGTCCATCCCGCTCGACCGCATCGAGAGCATGCCATGTTTTTCTGCAATGGCACGGATTCTTTCCTCGTCTATATCGGTGACGGACTTAACGATTTCAGTCCGGATTTCCGGATAGAAGTACAATGCTTCGGCAATGTTTGTTCTGCCTTTGTAGCCACTGGTGCATTTGGGACAACCAACCGGATCAAATATAATCCCGCTTTGGATCTCTTCTTCGCTAAATCCCAGTTCCCGGGCTGCCGGATATTGCTCTGGACCAATGGGTTTACGGCAGTGAACACATAGCTTTCGCACCAGTCTCTGAGCGATGATGATGTTGATCGAATAAGCCAGCAGGAAAGGCTCGATACCCATCTTGTACAAACGGGCGATGGCGGATGGAGCATCGTTTGTATGCAGGGTGGAGAATGTGAGGTGACCCGTATTTGCCAGCTTGACAGCAATATCAGCAGTGATTTTATCACGGATTTCACCCACCATCACTATATCCGGGTCATGTCGCAAAATACCTCTGATGGCATCGTCAAAGCTCATTTTTTCGCTGATCTTGAGCTGTCTTGCCCCGTGGATAACGTATTCCACCGGGTTTTCGCAAGTCAAAACATTCACCGTGGGATTGATCACATGATATAGCGCCGCCATCAAGGTAGTACTTTTTCCGCTACCGGTGGGACCGGTAACGATCACGATTCCCTTGGAAGTATTGATGGACTTGATAAACTCCTGTTCTGCCTGCTCCTGGAAGCCAAGCTTACGAAAATCTGTGACCACTTTTCTATCGTCGATAACGCGGATAACGATACTCTCGAATCTCCTTTCGAACTCGCTGGATACAATCGGGAGGATCGAAATTCTGAAGCGGATCAGATGATTATCTATCAGCCTTTGGGCAAATCCATCCTGCGAGCTGTCCCGTTCGAATCTATCCACACCGGTGGCACGGTCTTTGACGACGGCGGACAAAGCCTCCGGAGGAGTTCCTTCCTGCCTGTGCCAAAGCTGGAGCTTGCCATCTATCCGCAGATAGATATCGACTGTGGTTTTGCCATTGGGAATGATATGAATATCCGAAGAATCCCTGCGTACAGCTTCGATCAGCGCACCTTCAAAGAGGTTTACCAAAAGGCTCTTATTGATTTCCTCGTCGAGAGCTTGCTCGTCCAGTCCTTCATCACTCAAGCCGCTTTCGACCACCACTTGCCCGGCTTCTTCCAAAAGCTCCAAAAACTCGTTCTTTTGGGGTGCCAGCATGTGTGTCAAATCGTCTATGGTCTTTAGTTTGCACCAAAAGACTTCGTATTTCTTGAATGGCGTCTGGTTTGGAATATCCAGGATAAGTTTATTCGTCGTATCGGAAGCCAGGATCGTCAATACTTCTCTGCCGCTGCCACTGAGCTTGAAGGGAAAAATCTTGCTGTACAGGAGTTTTTTCTTGAAATCCTCCGGGATTTTTTTGAGCAAATCTTTGTTTGCCTGGATCTCATCCTCTTTCAAAAGCTCGGCTTCGATTTCTTTTTTGGGAAAAGCATATAACCTTGCCAGAGCTTCATAAGCCTCGTCATGATTGGCGCGGAACTCTTTGACCAGAATATTTGCCAGGGCTCCGGGAGAGTTGTCCCCCTGCTCTGCCAGTTTTTCTGTGGCTTTGTGGATGATCTCCTCATCAAAGATGTTCTTATCGACCAGATATTTGCCAAACTTCGTTAAAGCCGCCATAATCTTCCTCTACATAGTCGGGGGTGAAATTGTGGCTATTTCGGCGGATACCACCGTCAGAAGTGTGATCACGATCGAGATGAAGAGCCCTACAAAAGTCTGGATATATTCTATCATCGTGCCCATTTTGTAGGATGTCTCTGCTTCGTAATACGTCGCTATCTGTTGTGCAGCCTGCAATATATTCCCCGTTTCCTGCCCTGTTTTCAGCCTTGTCAAAGCTGTCTTTGTAAATACCCCGGATGCTTCCATAGCCGGAACGAATGCTTCACCCTCTCTCAGCATCAGTGGTATCGTGATATGTTTTATCTTTTGCTCCATCCAGGCATTACGACATGCCTCGGAAGCTGTGCGTATGGTCTCGATATTGTCACCAGCACCGGAATAGATAGTGCCAAACACGCGAAAGTAGATTTCGATGCTGGATTTGTGGATTAGATGGCCGATCATAGGCAATTTGATAATATGCTGATCCTTCCATACTTTGCCACTGGGAGTGCTCCACCATCTGCCTACGATAATAATCGGTGCTACTACGATGATCATAATGATCCACCAGGTACCACTCAGCCAATGGCTTAGTTCCAGGGTGGATTTTGTCATGACCGGTAGTGGAATGTCGTACTTGAGAAACAATTCGGCAGTCGAAGGGAAAATCTTTACCACATAGTAGATCACCGCTCCAATCGTGGCGAGCACAGCAAACATGGGAGATATCAAGGCTTTGTTCAGGTTTTTTTTGATCTCCATATCACGTTCGATAAACTTGCTCGTGGCTTCAAAAACTTCTGCCATATTACCGCTTCGGGTAGCCAAACCAAGCATGAAGGCAGGAAATTTGCCAAATACATTGGTAAAGCGCATAAAGACTTCGCGTCCCTCGGCTCCGGCTTTGAGCTGATTTTCGATCTGGATCAGAGCATCTTTCATCGCTCTGTTTGTCTGCTCCTCCGCCAGCATTCCCAAGATCTTGCCAAAGCTCATTTTGTCCTTGAGCATCGTCGTACTGAGCTTGATAAACATCATGACATCCTGGCCGGATGGTTTGGTAGGAATATCAAAGAGGACAGGATTGATCTTGAAACTGTTGTAACCCATTTTGGTCAGAGCATTTGCCACTTCTTCCTTTGTGAAAGACGACTGCCTGCCTTTGATAGGTTTCTTGCCGGGAACATGAATTTTGTAAAGCCAATCACGCTTCTTTTCAAGGGATATCAGGGTAAGGTTGTAGCGCTCCAGCAGCCGCTTGATATGCTGCTTGCCTTCGGATTTGCTGCCGACGGTAAATGTCCCCTGAACCAATTTCCCCTGTGGGCTGCTACCTTTGAATCGATACTCAATAATCATCAATCCACCCCTTTGGTGCACTGTCGCTACTAATTATCTTCCTGTCAAGCGCTTTGTGTATGGTCTCAAAGATTTTTTATAAAACAAGCCATTGCATAAGCGGGAGGCTATACTATTGCATGTTTGGGGCAGGGGGAAGCGCGCGCCATACAACAAGGGTGGTGGGCGGGTATAGATGACTGCCTTTACACGCTAAGATTGGAAACCCAGTTTCAACTGGTCGGATCACCAGATTCATCTGGTGGTAAGCACACTCAGATTGGCAGCCCGATAGTTCAAAACAAATGTTCATCGATTCACGGCATCCTACTGTAAACAAAATTATGGACGTGTCAACCTTGTAGTCAAGCCTATATCAAGCGTATATCAAGCGTATATCAAGCGTATTCACGAATACACTTGATATAGGGTAGATATCCACCAAATATGGTCTTGAGTAGCGGAGGATTCCGATCCTCCATAAATCAAGTAGCGGAGGATTCCGAGAATTCAGTACAGGCGGTCGCCGTACCGCCTATGTGG
>CAZWIS010000017.1:0-55160 GCA_964634275.1 uncultured Candidatus Cloacimonadota bacterium
ATCTTCTCACGCAATTTGCGTTTCTTCTTTTCCAGCTTGGCGATATCTTCCTGTATATCGTGCTGTTCTTTTAAGGTGGGGCTTTGACGGCAAAGTCTCTGCTTTTCCCGAATCTGGCGTTTGATATCATCCAGTTCCCTTTCGACAGATTTTACCATATCATCTGCCCATTTCTCCAGTTGTTCACGGGCTTCGGTAAAGTGTTTGTTATTCTCTTCCAGGTTCTTGGCTAATGTAGCCTCTACGTGCCTTTCCGCATTGTTTTGCAGGTTAACCTCTTCAGGTATTGTGTTGATAGGTTGGTCTGAGACATATCCATTGCATAAGAACAGCTTTTCGCAGGTCTCCTGGTCAAGGCTATTGCCTGCGTCATCCAGGGCAGTGAACAGCAGATACTCTTCTGTATCCAAAGAGTTAACGGTAAGCAGGTCAAGCCTGAGCCATCCGCATTTCCCTTTCAATTGTTCGATCAATGTGATTCTGGTGGGGTGTTTGGTGATGTCAAAAACCACTTCTACGGGAGGGCAGGTTTTCTTTTTTCCTTGGTCTAAAACATATTCACCTAAGGGATGACTCATACGATACAGGAAATCGTTTCCAAAGTTTTCGCTATCTTTGGAAATCAAGCGATAGGTGCCGGGACGACTGTTTTTAACTGGAGGCTTTTTCAGCTTGAAGGTATGGGTCTTCTCATCAAAGGACGCTTCCTTGTTCAGGATGTGCATCGTTAACTGCCAGAAGAGCTTTCCAATCTTGTCCAGGGCTTCTACTGCATCGGTATGGTTGGCTTTGAGGCGTTCATGCACATCCTCATCAAAATGCTCCAAGAGCTTGCGGCGAGTATCTTTCATCCTGGTTTGGATGGTGGATTCCAGTTCTTTCTGCAATTTCTCAAAGGCTGTGGCAATCTCCTCTGCAGTTCGGCATTGCTGATATATCTCCAGTACCTTACGTTCGAAATCTACTCCTGACTCCAGTGAACCGAGGACATCATCAGAAGCACCAAAGACACCGGAGAACAGGTGAAACTTCTCTGAGAGGATTGTATATACTCTTTGGTCTGCTTCATTACGTTCATTCAGGAAATTGATCACCACGACATCGTGTTTCTGCCCATAACGGTGACAACGACCAATCCTCTGCTCTATGTGTTGGGGATTCCAAGGCAGATCATAATTGATCACCATAGAGCAGAATTGCAGGTTCAAGCCCTCTGCACCTGCTTCTGTGGCAATCAGGATGCTGGATTGATCTCTGAAGCGTTCTATGATTGCTGTGCGTAAATCAACTTGTTTGGAACCTGATGATCTGCCATTGGCTTGATTTGCGGCTAACCACTCAGTATAGATTTGTCCTGTAGCATCGTCCTTATTGGAACCATTGAAGGTCAGCACTTCGCCAGCATAGCCATTTGCTTCCAGATAGTCCTTGAGCCAGGTTTGGGTGCGTCTGGATTCTGTGAATACAACTGCTTTGCGGGCTGCTCCCATTTTTTTCATTTGGGAAAAACCGATCTCCAGAGCTGTGAGTAGTGCCTTGGACTTGGAATCCACTCCGAAGCTTCGGGCATTGTCTATATAGCCATTGAGAGCTTTTATCTCAGCATCTAATTTGGCTAAGTTGATTTTTTTAGGGTGATCTGCTTCAGGAGGAGTGACAGTCTCAGTCTCAGTTTCCAGGTCTTCCTGATCTTCCAAAAGCTCGTCCAGCAAGTCATCATCGATGTAATCATCAATGATCAATTGTTGTAAGGCACTTTGCTGCTTGTGGTAGTCTTGTCTAAGCTTAACTAAGCGGTCTCTGATAATCTCAAGAGTACCTGCCACCGCATGAGGTGATGAAGCCAGTACTTTACGAACTAGGAGGATGAGAAGGTGCTTCTGCCCTTGAGGCAGGGCATAATTATCCTCTGTTTTGAGGAACTCCGAGACACCCACGTACAGATCATGTTCTTGCTGGGTAGGAGTGAAGGGACGGGTTATGGGTCTGCGTTCTGTAAACTTCACATATTCCAATACCTGGCTGCGTAAGGTTCTCCAGCAAAAGGTCTGTAAGCGTTCTTTCAAATCGCTTAGACTACCACCTGAATTCATGTATTGAGAACGGAATGAAGGTAAATCACCAAACAGGTTTTCATCTATCAGAGTGGATAATCCGTACAATTCAGTTAGAGAGTTTTGCAGAGGAGTGGCTGTCAGTAGTATTTTCTTGATTCCTTCGGTTGCCCGTCTGATCTCTTGCCCCAGTTTATTGCTTTGCCTGTAAGCATTGCGCAGCTTGTGGGCTTCATCAATCACCACCAAATCCCAAGGGAGCAATTTGATTGAGCTTGAGTTCTGCCCTGCATAATGCATGGAAACGATTACTATTTGCTTAGTATCAAAATGGTTGTCGTGACCTTTCTTCAGCAGGTCTTTGGCTGTTTTAGCATCTAACACCTGCACCGGGAGATTGAACTTCTCCTGCATTTCCAATGCCCATTGCTTTCGCAGTGATGCAGGACTGATGATCATGATTCTGCGCTTTTTCTCTGCCCAATATTGACAGATAGTCAGGCCTGCTTCGATAGTTTTCCCCAAACCAACTTCATCTGCCAATAGAACACCTTTGGATATTGGAGAGCGTAAGCTGAACAAGGATGCTTCAATCTGATGGGGATTAAGATCAACACAGGCATCGAACAAAGCTCTTCCCACTCTTTCTACGCCTGCTCCACCCATCCGGCTGAGCTCGTATGCATAGTACTTCGCATGAAAGTCAGTAATCATCCGCCTACCTATCATCTTTATTTTTCATAATCTCAAATCTAAGCTACTGAGTATTAGTTTTAAGAACATTTTTACTTTTTGATTTTGGCTCATTCTGTCAATCTTAAAAATTCAGATTATGCGTGGTTTATGAATGAACCATATTAGCAGTATGACGAATATGAACATAGTGACAATTCCCCCCACCCTCCCGTAATTTATCTTGACGCCTATCATACTGCTAAAATAAGGGATAGCTTTCTAATCATCGCATATGGAGAATTGAATTGAACAAAGAGTTTGTGCGGCCTGCAGTCCTGCTACTGGTTACAATAGTGGCTGTGGGAATTATTGCGGCTATCATTCCTGGTTGTGACAACAAAACCTTTCCGATCAAAAAGATGAAGTGGTTTGAAGCTCTGGGGATCGGAAACAAAGGAACTGGAACAGAAACAGCTATCGATCCCGTAATTTTACCACAAAGTGATAGTGATCTGACCTCGCTCCAGCGATTTCAAAGGGAGCTAAGGTCACTTGGCAGAAGCCGGGATAACTCGATCCGCATCGCATACTATGGCGATTCGATCATCGAGGGAGACCTGATCACAGGGATGTTGAGGCATAGTTTTCAGTCCGATTTCGGAGGCAGTGGAGTTGGCTTTGTACCGATTACTTCGATAGTATCCGGGTTTCGTCCCACTATCCGGCACAGCTTTTCCAAAAACTGGGAGGTCGTATCCTTCATGACCCGCGGTAAATACAATGTCCCTCTGGGGATGAGTGGGCATACCTTTATCCCGCGTCCTTATTATATCATCGAAAAACAGATAGATGCTACTCTTGATACACTTGCCACCATAGATACCACGTATGTTCCGGTTGAAAAGGAAAAGTCTCGCAGGGTGTACGTCAATACACGTCCCTGGGTAAAATACCAGGCAGCGGGGACGATGGGGGGAGCCGCAAGTTTTGATCGGATCAGGTTATTTTACAGCAATGCCGGAGATTCATCTTTTGTCTGGTGCAGTTTGGACGACCAGCCTTTGACAAAGCATTACCTGAGGTCCGGAGAGCAAATCCAAACCCTCGAGCTAAATTCTGGCGCACAGGTAAAGACGGTATATCTGGAATTTGAGGCAAACGACCCCATCCATGTGCATGGAGTATCCTTCGATCAGGAAAGGGGTGTATATGTAGATAGCTTTACCATCCGGGGTTACTCCGGGATGTATTTTGAGAGGATACCCCAGCATTACCTGTCCTCATTTCAAAAAGCATTGGATTACGATCTGATTATCCTGCACTATGGGGAGAACGTTTCACATCCCAAAATACGTGACTACAGCTATTATTACCGGGGGATGACGAAAACTATCCAGCATATCAAAACTGCCATGCCGGATGTACCGATACTGTTGATAAGCGCCCATGGCAGGAGTATAAAAGAGAATGGAAACTATGTGACCTCTCCCGATATCCCGATTTTGGTAGCCACCCAGGCAGAAATTGCCAAAGATATGGGCTGTGCCTTTTGGAATCTGTACGATTCCATCGGCGGGGAACATTCCATGGCAGACTACGTTCAAAAAGGCTTTGCCCAAAAGGATTATACTCATTTTACCCGCAAAGGCGCAGATCATATAGGCCAGTTGCTATACGAGATGATCACAAAGGCAGATTGATGTATCGGGATATATTGAATTCTCTTGTTCTGTTGATATGCTTGATCCTTTTGGTATCGTTGTCTCTCAGTGGAGATTCTGCTTCCAGGGGGGAACTGTATCTGACCGAAGAAGAATACCCGGAGGAAATAGATTCGCTGGAAGAATTTATCCAAAGCTATTACCTGTTGCTGGATTCGAGTGAGTACCTCAGTAAGTTCAGCCTGGTAGATCACGACAAAAACCAGATTCTAAATAGTGATCCTGCCCTCAGAACCTTTTATCATAAACTGCTGGAATTGCGCAATGGCGTGCGGGACAGGGTAAATATCCTTCAGGTAGGGGATTCGCATATTCAATCCGGATACTTCTCCGGAGTGGCGCGAACCTCGCTCCAAAAATACTATGGCAATGCGGGCAGGGGACTGGTTTTTCCATGGAGACTGGCGGGGACCAACCAGCCAGACGACATCAGAATCAGCTCCAATTCCCATTGGAACCGGTATAATGTGGAAAAAGGTATTTGCGGTTATGGATTGTGGACAAAGGCTGCCGGGAATCTGACCATCCGCACCAACAACTTTTTTGGTATCGATAATAGCTACAACAAAGTGACCCTGATTACAAAGGAAAAGGAAAACTCCTACGACTGGAAGATGAATAACTTTGCCGAGACTCCGTTTATCGAGATTCACTCCTTTGCCGACCAGGCTATCTATCAGCTCCTGTGGAATACACCCGTCCGGGAAATTGATCTGCAGTTCAGAGCAGAGGATCCGGAGGATGTGGCAAATCTGTATGGGATCATTTTGGAAAACAATGTCCCGGGGCTGCTTTACCATTCGATGGGAGTGAACGGAGCTACATTCGAAAAGATGGCAAAGCTGGATGATTTCTTTGCCCAGACAAAGCTATTGGATCCCGATCTGATCGTGATATCTTTGGGGACAAACGATGCTCAGGGCAGGTACCGGGGTGATCATTTTGCCAAAAACTTAAAAGCTTTTATGACGAACCTGCGTTCCCAGCTACCCGATGTACCCGTTCTGTTTACTCTTCCGCCCGATTCGAACAAAGGAGGGAAACATAATGGAGATCTGGAAAAAGTAGAGAAAGCGATAATCGAATATGCCAAAAAGAATGGATGCGCATGGTGGGTTCTCTCTGATGTAATGGGAGGTAAAAACTCCATCGTCAAATGGCGCAATCAGGGATTGGCAGCCAAAGACAACCTGCACTTCAGTCCAAAGGGTTATATGCTGCAGGGACACCTGTTTTATCAGGCAATGATCAAAGGTTACAAGGCATACGCCGAGTCCAAGAGGTAGAATAGTGGAGCTTTTGAACAGAATCCTGGCTTCCCTCGGTTATGATGCGGCAAATCCGCTTCTTTTCAATAGCGTATTTTTCCTCTTCTTTTTTGCCCTGATCATGATCATCTATCCATTGATTGTAAACAAAATCAGTATCCGAACCTGGTTTCTCCTGCTGGTCTCGATATACTTTTATTACAAGACCAGTGGCGGGTTTGTGGTGCTATTGGTGATTACTTCGGCGGTCAATTTTGGGATTGGAGCTTTGATCGACAGAAGTAGCAGGAAGGGAACGAAGAATCTGCTCCTACTGGCTTCCCTTGTATGGAATCTGGGGACTCTGGGCTACTTCAAATACACAAATTTTATCATCGGTACCATCAATCAAGTGGCTGGAGGTTCGCTGCCTCCGATGGATATCTTCCTGCCCGTCGGGATCTCCTTTTTCACCTTCCAGACTATGAGCTATTCTCTGGATATCTACTTTGGCAAGCTGAAGCCTCTGCGTAGCTTTTTTGACTTTTGTTTTTTTGTTTCGTTTTTCCCCCAATTGGTGGCAGGTCCTATTGTACGGGCTTCATGGTTTATCCCCCAGATTCACAAAAAGCTGCATCTGGATCAGCAAACAATGGCAAAGGCACTGGTACTGATCTTTTCGGGCTTGATCAAAAAAGGGATAATAGCGGATTACATAAGCATCAATTTTGTCGATAGAGTCTTTGATAATCCTGCCCTATTCTCCGGATTGGAAAATCTGATCGCAGTTTATGGCTATGGATTGCAGATATATTGCGACTTTAGCGGATATTCCGATATCGCCATCGGCTTGGCAGCACTGCTGGGATTTGAACTGCCTCTGAACTTTCTAAGCCCATATCAGGCACATTCGATTACAGATTTCTGGCGGCGTTGGCACATCTCACTATCCACCTGGCTGAGGGATTATCTGTATATCCCCCTGGGTGGCAATAGAAAAGGAAGCTTTCGGCAATATCTGAATCTGATGATTACAATGGTTCTTGGGGGACTGTGGCATGGGGCAAGCTGGAACTTTGTGTTTTGGGGATTCCTGCACGGATTAGGGCTTGCCTTCGACAAAGTATGGCTGGGCTGGAGATTTACCCAAACCCGGTTGATGAAGTTCGTTGGAACGATTGTGACATTTCACTTTGTAAGCTTCTGCTGGATATTTTTCCGCAGTCGTAGTTTTGACAATTCCTGGCTGATCCTGGGCAGGATTGTCGGAGAATTCAAAGCTCCCCTGTTTTGGCAATGGATAGATGGATACCGGATGGTAGCCATTTTGATCGGATTGGGCTATATCTTTCACTGGTTACCGGATAAACTGGTACGGAAGAGCGAGGCTGTCCTCTGCTATGTGCCTGTAATGGTACAATCTGTATTTTTGGCATTCATTATCTGGCTGCTCTTCCAAGCCAGATCAGCTGATATTCAACCCTTTATCTACTTTCAGTTTTAGGAGATCGAATGCAAAAAGTATTTGTCATTGGTCACAAAAATCCTGATACGGATGCCGTGTGCGCTCCATATTGCTATGCCTGGTTAAAAAATCAAATCGACCCCAATAAAACCTATATACCAGGTGTACTGGGCAATATCAACTCCCAGACCAGATTCATCTTTGACAGCTTGAACACCAAAACACCCGAACTGATCAAAGATGTATATCCCAAGGCAGAAGACGTAATGCTAAGGGATCTATATACGATCCGGGAAAAAGATCCGATTGGCCTGGCGACCCAGTTGATAGATACGCGCAAGGTTCGTACCATCCCTCTCGTTGATGATAGCGATGGATACCTGGGGCTGATTACTATGCAGGAACTGGCAAGCTATTTTATGCCAAAGCACTATGAAGTCCGTCCGCTCTACAACATTCGCCCCGCAAATTTTGAGCTGGTCCTGCCAGGAAAGTATTTGCAGCGTGGAAAGACCGAGGATATCGAAGCTCCGCTAATGGTGGGTGCCATGGCTTTCGAAACCTTTATCCAGCGCTTGAACGAAAGTATGGAAAAGATCGGAGCCATATTGCCTGTAATGATCGTGGGTAACAGACCCGATATCATCTCTTATGCCCTAAAGCAGAAGTTTCCCGTTTTGATCCTGACCGGGATGAACGAAAATGAATGCAAGAAGCTGGATTTGGGCACTTTTGAGGGGTGGATTTATGTGTCGTCCGTCGATACCGCAGAGACCATCAGATTGCTCAGAACGAGTATCCCTGCATCTGCCCTCGCAAACAGGAATCTGCCGACGCTGTTGCCTACAGACTATATCAGCGACGTCAAAAAAATCCTGATGAATCTCGATCATCATGGAGTGGCTGTAGTAAAAAATCAGAAGCTGTTGGGTCTGGTAACCAGTTCTTGCTTGATAGACCCACCCAAACATCAGGTGATATTGATCGATCACAACGAGATAAACCAATCCGTGGAAGGCATTGAAACAGCAGAGATAATAGAGATTTTGGATCACCACAGATTGGGCTCGATCCGCACAACCAAGCCTATCTACGTATATGCCCGCCCCTTGGGAAGCTCCTGTACTTTGGTGTTTCAACACTTTCAAATAAACGGAATCGATCCCCCAAAGGATATAGCCGCACTGCTCCTATCCGGGATTTTGACGGATACTGTGATCCTGCGCTCTCCTACGACGACGCCTGAGGATGTATTGGCAGCGGAATTGCTTTCCCAGCTCTGTGATCTCAAGATCAGGGATTGGGGCAAGGAGATATTCAGCCACGCAGCATCATTGGCAGGTAGTGATCCAGACCAGGCGGTCCGAAACGATTTCAAAACTTACGAAGAGTATGGCTATAGGATCGGTATTGCACAGATGGAAGTGATTACTTTGAATGATTTGCAATCCTTCAAGGAGCTTTATCTGGATGCAGTGGAAAGAGCGAAACAAAAATATTCGCTGGATTGGGCGATGCTATTGGTAACGGATATTATCAGCGAAACCAGTATCCTGATCTCCTCTGATTTCCCGCTTTTTGAAAGTAAACTGCTGTATCACAAACTTGATATACATACCTACCAACTGCCTGGAATACTCTCACGGAAGAAACAGTTGTTACCAGAGATTCTACGGGTCTTGGAAGCCGACTAGGCCCTATCAACCGGAGTCTTGAAAGGTAGATAACGGTTCAAAGCAGCCTTTAGCTGCCTCTTTTCCCATTTTTCAAGCCCTATCCCATAGGTTAGGGCTACGTAGATCGTAGTAGTCAACAGTGAATATAGCAGGATCGTCAAAAGCGATTGTGGATAGTTGATGTAGAATAGCCCATAGGCAAACCCAAGGCTTACAATCCCAATAATGACCGTGCGAAGAACGACTGTTTTGAAGTAGTGACTGATGCTGATCTGGGCAAATCTGCAAGCTTTGGGAATATTAAAGCTGAAAGCCATGATAATATTTGGGATAAAAGTTCCCAATGCCACTCCAATAATAGCAGATCCATCAATCATTATACCTATGTTCTGCAAATAACCGGGCAGATATCTGATGAGGAAGATACTCAGGATCAAATTCGCCAGAGCCTCTGCAATTGCAATCTTTGCCAGGACTCTTTGCTCGTTTGCCATCAATAACACATATACAGATGACGAACGGAAAAACAGCAGAACATACATCGAGAGCAGTAGGATAATCGCACATATTGTTCCGGCTGTATCGTTCAGATTCAGCCAGATATTTAGCAGTGGTTTTACATATACCAGCAAAGGAATCAGCATCAAGGTGGAGATAATACCCATCAAACGGTTAGACTGGAGCAGGACTTCGGTCATTTTGGTTTTGTTGCCGGCAGCAAAGAGAGTAGCCGAAACCGGTCCGAGATTATCCAGAAACTGGGATGAGAATCTCTGATAGGTATCTGCAAGCCGGATCGATATCTGATACACTGCCACCATAGCGACCGAGCCAAAGACAGAGATCACAAGCTGGTCGGTCTTGAGTATGATCAAGTTTGTAAAGGTTATCAGGTATGCATAGACGGAAAAGCCCATCACCGAACGTAGCAGCGATTTATCGTAGTAGCGGATCCTGATTCTGAAGCTGGGTATCAGCCTGTGTACTACCAGCATCATTGTAATACTTGCAGAGAGGTTGGTTCCGATGGCGATAAAAGCCATTCCTGTCAGATTCAGCCGATAATGGATCATAAGTGCCATACCTGCAAAGTTCAGAACAACAAAGGTAATCTGGATGATGTTTCGGATATGCATCCTCTGCAGACCACGCAGTATTTCAGTAAAGAAACCAAACGGAAAACTGATGGCAGATCCTATCCCAAAGATCAGGAGAATCCTACGGAAATATCCTTCATTTGCCGGATCAAAATCGAACAGACTGCGCAGATAAAAGCTAAGCACCACAGTAAAGACCGCAATCAATGCTGCGAAGAAAGCATAGTTGAAAAATACGGTGCTGACTATGCGATTGTACCTTTCCCAGTCTTTGCTTACGTTACATTCGCTGGTAAACTTCTGGATGGAAGTGCCAAAACCAAAATCCAATAGAAGCGAATATCCAAAGATCGACCACAACAGAGCCCAAAAGCCGTACTCCTCCCGAGATAGTCCCAAAAATAGAATACGCGTCA
The DNA here is from genome assembly GCA_964634275.1 of uncultured Candidatus Cloacimonadota bacterium. Taxonomy (GTDB): domain Bacteria; phylum Cloacimonadota; class Cloacimonadia; order Cloacimonadales; family Cloacimonadaceae; genus CAZZCS01. The sequence continues at coordinate 10,352 of CAZWIS010000017.1, forward strand.
AGAAAATGGTGACTATTATGCCGATGATCATCTTTCCATAATTGGAAAGTGTGTTTACCAGCATCCGCTTCCGGAGCCCAAGATTTGGGTTTTGGGTCGCTGTCAAACCCCTGCCTTACTTTTCATTTCTGCGGATTAGAAATATCACCTTGCGGTTTTCGGCATAATCCAGCTCGACCCCACCGGCGTCCACTTTGGAAATCTTCCCATGACCAAAGGTCGCAATCCTATTGGGATTTATGCCATTTTTGACCAGGTACTCCTTGGTCGAATTTGCTCTATTCAGCGATAGGGTGATGTTGTGTTTGTCAGAAGCTCGCGGATCGGCAAATCCGTATATGTCCACAAATAGATCTTGTTCTTTCTTGAGAAGTTCTACCAAGGGTTGAAGCTTTTCTTCCTGATTTTTGTCTATACTGAACGAATCCGTAGCAAAATAAACAACCGGCAGGGCATAATGAAGAAATTCGCGGGTATGCTTCTCTATTATTACTGTGTCGATCTCGGTCTTGACTATGATTTCCGGTTTTGGTTTTTCAGGAGGAGTGAATGGTTTGTCCTTTTCTCTGTCATAGTCTTCTGGATAGTGATTCATATAGATCGTCATGGTCTTTGGGACGGGTGGAACCATCAGAAAGATGTTCTGTGTGTATTGATTTGGATAAATCGGTACTGCTTTGATATTGTACATTCGCCGTTCTTCATGCCGGATATAATAAGTGAGTGGAGAGGTACCGATTTCTTTTTCATTGATAAAAATCTTTGCTTTTGTTGGTAGAGTTCGGATATAGAGCTTCTGGGAAAACATCCCTCGTTCCTCATAGTCCGAATACTTGCGATTCTTGGCGCAAGAACCAGTAGCAAACAGAATTACTGCAAGCAGGAGACACCCAACAACCTTACTTCTTAGGGACATAATCTATACCTCGCTATGTTTACTGATACTTTGTTTTATGATACTTTCAATGATAATTACTATCTGATTTTTGACAAGAGATATTTCGTAGTGGTTGTTTACTTTTGCACGAGCCCTGTCCGATATCTGCAAAAGCTCTTCCTGGCTGATAGACAGAAGCTTGATCAATACCATAGCCAGTCCTGATACCGAACTACGTTCAAACAGTAATCCATCAACCTCATCCTCAATAATCTCCCTTGGTCCAAAAGCTCTGGTCGACACTACAATCAAGCCGAATGCCATTGCCTCGATAATGATTCTGCCAAAAGCTTCCCGAGCCAGGGTAGGCATAAGGAGAACATCATAATCTGGCAGGATCGACATCATATTCTCACTTCTACCCATAAAGCGGAAGTGTTTTTGGAGCCCATAACTATCTATCAAATCCCTGCAATGCTTTCCATAAGAATGATCCTCCTCACCATAAATATCGAGGACAAAATCCACGTTTGGTATTTTCATCAGCAGTTCCGGTAATGCTTTGATGCAGAGATCCAGACCTTTCATAGGCTCAATCCTTCCGGCATATACAAATCTGAGCCGATCAAATGTGTGCCTGGCGGTTTCCACGGGAAGGCGAATGCCCCGCGGAACTACGAAAATTTCTTTGCTCCCATACTTGCTTTTTACTTCATCCATCATCCATCGAGACAATACGATCACAGGATCGAGAACAATCCTTCCCCCTATTGTAAACGGTAAAATCGCCTTGAGGAATCGTTTTACCGCTCCCGAGAATCCCTTCTGCAGATATGATCCAGGCCATAGATCTCCCACATCGTAAACACGAGGAACACCTGCATTTTGAGTGGCAATGACGGGAGCAATTGAGATCGTTTTCATGTTTCCCATATAAACAATATCTGGATTTATCTGGGCAATAAGTTTTTTTGTAACGATGTAATTGTAACGTTCGACCTGGTGTTTTGCCCAAAAGCCGCGTTTGCGATAGTCGATATACTTCAGTACCCTTATTGGTTTATCGGGCACTGCCGCTGCGACAACCTCTCCGGGATTTCTGGCAAGATCTTCATCCGCTATTCCTTTTCTTCCACATAGGACATAGGTTTCGTGCCCCATTTGTGCGAGGTAATCCATAGTCTCTTTGACAGAAATCTCGTATCCCCCTTCGAAGAAAGGCGGGTAATAGTTTGAAATACACAGGACTCTCATCGAAAATGCCGGAGTAGCTTCCTTAGAATCGTGGAAGTTTTGTACCTGGTTTGGGAATACAGCGCTCTGATATATGCCATGATAAGCTCATTGGTTTTGTTTCCGGGTAAAAATGCTGGAGGAAGACCAATGGACAGCATTTTTTGCCCATGAGCCCAATGCAGAATATCCTGTATCTGCTGATAGTATTTGAGGGATTGCCTGGTCCAATGCTGCCACGGTTTTGGGTATAGACCAAAGTGAGCACAATAGGCATTGGGATCCTTGTCCAATAAATATTCTGTAGTAATAGGTGTTTTGGAAGAGAAGGCGAAAAGGGAATTGATTACAGACTCGTCCGTCATGGAGTATGCCACGCTGTCCTTGGCATAAACTCCCTCAGTGTTTTCGGGGATAACCGCTTCCATCTGCCTTTGCCAAAGTTTGATAAAAGGCAGGTGTTCTTTGTTCAGAACAAAGCAGTTCGTTTGGCTGACGGTAGAAATATTTGGAGTCTGAAGGTCGTTTATATCCTTTTTCCATTGATCCAAAACGCAAGGCGGGATTTCTCCCCATGTATCTTCCGCACGATAGAAATTTCGGTATACACTGGCGTTTTCGGCTTTCTCCCGGAAGCGGATTTGAAATGCATTGTCCTGGCAGACAAGGTATTTGTCCACATTACCGGTTACCATACAATCTGCATCCATCCAGATTATCAGCTCCGTTTCGGCGGTAGCTATAGCCATTGGTTTTTGTGTACATACGCTTCGGGAACTGGTTTTTGCAGTTTGAAACACTTTGGTATGTGGAATTGCTTGCAGAGCCTTGATATCCTCCTCAGGAAGATCATACCCCAAAACATGATAATAGCAGGGAACATTGTGATAGCGTAAAGATAGTCCCAAAAGCATAGCTCCCCACAAAAATCTGTGATCGCATGCTGTGACAATAGTTTTTTCGAACTGATTCATTTATCTACCCAAAGTTTTTTTGATTATATCGGCAAAGTGTTCGTCGGGATAAAGATCTATTCCTATTGACGACTTCAGGAAGTAGAGCAACACCAGAAAAGAGATTACAAGAAAGAGAATCATAAAGATATAGGTAAAAATCTTTGCTACCATAGTCAGACTTCGATCCATATCTCCCTTGTCTAATGCTTTGAATTGATTTCTGGTGTCTTTACCAAAAATAAACACTACGTACCAGGTTCGGAAAAACCAAAATGCAAAACGAATGTCAATAAGTCCTCGCGATGGTACTGGTGGTAACATCCGTTTCATCAAACTGATCAGCTCTTTCCGCTGATCATGTGATAAGTTTTCGGTAATTCCTTTTGCTCCTACTATCTTTCGATCTTTCTTATCCAACATAGATCTTCCCATAGGTTTTTGCCAATCTCTGTTGCCGGGTGAGATTTTGTGGCAATGATATGTGTTGGGTTTTGTATCTGTGCTCGAGCTTGTGCATAACTGCTATCATGGCAAACATCAGCATTAGTTGGTAATAGTTATTGGTTTGTTTTAGTACCCATTCCAGCCCCGATTCTATATATATCGCCAGTAGGCCTCCAATCAGTCCTATTGAAAAGAACTGAAAATCAGATCTTCGATATTTGAAGTAATTCTGCAGGTTCAGGAAATAGAAGTAGAAGATTAGGATAAAGTAAATCCCAAAAGTATGCCATCCACTCTCAGCTGCTATCATCAAATATACTGTTTCTACCAATGCATTCTTTTCGTCTTCATCATCAGGATTCTTCATTTCAATATGGCTACTGTAAGGCCAGGGAGGATTGATTTTGATGCCGAAATTATTGAGCCCAATTCCCAAAGGTTTGTCTTCGACCATTTTTAACGCAGCGACGGCAAGATCGACACGAGTAGTAGCAGATTCTTCTGGTGCGGTACGAAATCGCTCATTTATCGAGTTCCATGCTCTGGCAAGCATGGCAACAGACAGAACAACGAGGAGTACTGCAATCCAGATCTTTTTCTCCGTCATACCAGCGACAAAGGATACTCCCAGAATAATCACTACGCTCATAGCATACAATACCAGTCCGGCACGGGATAACGCAGAGATCACGGTTACCGAAGACATCCCGAAAAAGAGCAGCCACAACATGAATTTGTAGAATTTTACATCCTTCTTATTCAGCAAATAAGCGAATATTAGGGATCCCAATATTATGGTGTACATCACCAGGGAGTTTTGATGAGGAAATGGGCCTGGGGATTGAAATCTGCCTTCTATATACTTCTGTTTCATAACCTCATAAAAGATGTAGATGGTGATTGCTGCAATCCCTTTCATGAAGTCGTTGAATTGTTCAAAGTCGTTCACATAGTTATAAACGACATAGAAGTACAGAAACATCCTGATCATTTTCCAAAGCTCAAATAGTGAAAACAGAACTACAGCAGAATTGATAATCGAAATCGCACTAAACAAAAAAAACGTGAAGTAGATATACGATCCGGGTGGCAATTTGAGAGGAAAGGACTTCTTTCGATGTAGTACCAGCAAAAAGATTATCAATGTGGCGATGTCCACCATCCCGATTTCAAAACCTTTGGATGTCAGACGGAACATTTCTCTGGATACAAAATTTATATCCTCCATTTTGACAGTGAAAAACACCATCAAAAAGAAGAATATCTTTTCAATCTTTGGGTGTTTGAGCGATAGATAATATCCTGAGGGAACCCCAATTATCAGAGTCGCAAAGAAAATCAGGTATTTCAGGTTTGATAAAGACTCGGTCATGCTTGCTAAGGATTGCCAATTGTGCTTCTGGTCGCAATAATCTTTGCCGGAATACCCACAGCTACACCATTGGGAGGCACATCCTGCAAGACCACTGCATTTGCTCCAATTCTGGCATTATCACCAACCGTAACCTTACCCAGGATTTTTGCTCCGCTCCCTATTTCTACTTCATTTCCGATTCTGGGATTTGCTGTCTCGTGATCCTCGCCTCTGGCACCCAAGGTTACTCCCTGGTAGATGATACAGTTTCTTCCGACCTTTACAAACTCACCAATGACTACACCATTGGGATGAGGCATAAAAAGCCCCCCCGCAATTGATGTCCCCCGGGCAATATCACACCCGAATAGAATCTGGTTGATCAAAGCCACAAATTTTGAAAGGAAATTGCATCTATGGCGATTGAGGCAGGATGAAACACGAAACAAAAACACTGGTACAAAGCGAGGATGCAAAAGACTCAGGTAATCACGAGGACATATGTGTTTCTTTGCCCGAAATTTTTGCAGATCCTCCTCCAAAAGGAGCATAGTTTTTATCATTTCCGATCCCTGATCCGTTCACTCAAATCGTAAATATACCATGCAGATTGAACTGCCTGGAGACTGGGTAATGCCATGTAAACAACTTCGTTCCATTTCGCAATAGGATGCTTTGGGATATAGACAATATCATTAGGTTTCAATGGGAAATCTCGAACTTTACCCTTCAGAATGGCTTTGGTATCTATCTTGAATAGGCGTGGATGAGACAGATTTCCCCTTATTACATAGATCGTCGATTGGGCAGAGGTCTTGAATCCCTGTGCATAGGTGATACTCTGGACTGCGGTCATGTTCTCCTGGAAGAAGAAGTGACCTTCCTGATTCACTTCGCCGATGATGTATATTTCACGGTTTATGGCTGAAGGCAGGTAAATGTAATCCCTATCCAAAATTGGGATGTTGTATAGCATATTTCCTTTTTGGACGAGTTCGATAAAATCTATCGGCAGTATTTTGCCCTCTCGAATCATAAATGTTCTTTCCAAATCAGCCAGTTCGACAGAATTTGCTTGGAAGTATCCCAATGCCAGGCCCCCGGCACTTGCCAATGCGTCGAGTATTCGCATTCTTCCCTTGATCTCAAATATCCCAGGATAGGTCACCTTTCCCAGAAGAGTGATACTGGCGCTTCGGGCTTCGAATGGAATAATAGAAACCTTGGGGAATAGGATATAGTCCTTTAGCTTACTTTCGATTATCGTAGTTACTTCCGGTATGGTAAGCCCAGCTACATATACTTCACCGATCAGACGATATGATATCGTACCATCTTGTTTGACTATCACCACATCCGTATCAAGCTCTGGTTCATCATATACATAGATCTTCATTTTGTCGCCAGGCCCCATACGGTATGGTGGAAGAACTATGTCGTTCAGACGTCGGAGTTCTTCGATAGTTTCTTGAGTTGTCTGAGTCGCAAGATATGTTTCTTCCAGATACTCCGGCAAAGCATCCAGATTTGATTCAATGTAGTTCGTCTTATTGCGGCTACAGGAAGTCAAAACAATTACTAACCCAATAATAATGCATACGTACAGATTCTTAGTCCGGAGCATTGGCTTAGAACCTCTCCTGGAAATAGTCTTTGTGAACATAATTCAACACTCCGTAAATGTTTCTAAATTTGCGCTCTTTGACGAACTTGACCAAATTGGCAAAGATGTGTCTGCTACTGCGTTTGAATCTCCCTATCATGACCAAAACATCTGATGCAGAAGAAATGTTTGAAAAGAGTTGAACGTTGTAGTGACAATCAAAGAGTTCCCAAAAAATATAATCATAATCTTTTAACGAATCAAAAAACGAAACGACTCTGGAATGCTCAAAGATCGAAGTGAATACCGAATCATCAGCCAAAAAATAAGCCCTGTGCAGGTTGGCATCCCTGGTATCCAATGTGTAGGACTCGGCGTGGTTATATAGCCAATCATTTATCATATATGGTTCTGTGTCCGAAGAGGATGAGTGGATGGAATCAATATACAAAATCCGCTTTCTCTGCCCCAGCAGCATCTTGACAATATCGTTGATAAGAAACGATTTTCCCGTTTCGGGTATATCGCTTCCAAAACAAACCACTGGGCTTGGTTTACTGCCGACCAAGCGGACAATATTATCCACGACTACCTGGAGATTCCGGTAAAAAACATTTTTGTCAAATTGGTCTTCGTCTGGCAATTGACCTATCATTGGTATTTTGATAACCTCGCGGAAATCAATTTCGGATTTGATACTGAAATCCAAGAGCTCGTTTCCAATTACAAAAACCGATCCCAGCAGGAAAAATACTACACCTACGGCTACTACCAAAAGCTTACGGCGTGTGCCTTCTGGATAGTTTGGCGCTTTGGCAGGTTCGATTACTTCGTAGTCGCTCACATTCGATTGCATAGCCATCTTAGATTCTGCAAGTCTGCCCTCGATTACGCGAAGGATATCTCTGTTTAACTGAAGGAGACGTTCAATCTCAAAGAACTCTTTTTGGATCTGAGTCAGGTTTTCCAACGAAGCGCGGATGTTGTTGATTTTGATTTGGTATTCGTTATTCTTTTCTATGGCAGCCTTTTTCTCCGCTTCAAATCGGACTTTATCGATCGTATAGACTTCCACGAGACCACTGGGACCCCAAGTAACGGATTCCGGTATATCTCTTTGAATTTTCTGGGCTTGGGCTTTTAAATCCCTGATCTCTTTCAGAACCTTTTGGACTTTGGGATTGTCTGTGGTATATTTGGTTTTTAGTATCTCCAACTCTTTATCCAACTGAAGCAATTTCCTTTCGTCGGTCTCGGTATAAGTCCAGCTCCGGATAACTTCTTTGGGAGTATCATCCAGCCTTTGCTGAATCTCGGTAATTTTCGTATCCATTTCGGTAATCCGAAGGCTGTTGTCGATCATGTTTAGTTCCAGTGCTTTCAACTGGTCAAACTTGGTCTGGCTTTCATTGGGGATGGATATCACCCCGTACTGGCCTCTAAACTGTTCGTATTGTTGCTCCAGGTCTTGGATCATCTTTACTCTATTCTGTTGTTGCTGCTGATAATAGTTAAAGATTTTTAGAGTAGCGGAGTTTTGCAGAAGGTTGTTGTTGTAAATAAAGGCGTCTGCAGTAGTATTTGCAATCCTTGCTGCCATCTCCCGGTCGTTCCATGTGACAGAAAACTTTAGCACATTTGATCTATTACCCCTTTGAACCTCGATCGTTTTGAATAACTCTTCGGGGCTAACCTGTAGGCGGAGTTTGTTTATCACTTCGATCAGAACGTTTCTGGTCCTGACGGTCTCCAGGATTGTATTCAGATCAAAGGTTTGGTATAGATATGGCATTTCTGCTGGTGTGGACATATTTTTTGGAGCTCGAATCACGAAGCAGTTTGCCTTCCAGGTAGGGGTTATCCGTACCTTTGCCCACACTCCGGCGATTATCATCGCAATCAGTGTGACTGCAACAATGTACTTTAGCCTCTTTTTGTAAACAATGCCAAGTATTTGTCGATCAAACTGCAGAGCAGTACTCTCGGTATCCAAGAGTTCTTCGATTGGTTTTGGTTCATTTAACAAGTTCGTTCTCCATTGTCTTTCTGATATCAGTAATAGATTCAATGCCAACTGGGATACTCCGGTTGGACAACATTATCGAGTATGAGTGAATGGCATCAGGATGATAACCATGCATTCCAGGAATAGGCTGAAGACCCATAAAACTGGGATTGATCAAAGTTCCCTCGTTCATCAGGAAGAATACTTCACCAAACTTATTGTGAGGAAACTTAACCCTTAGGGTCATCAATTCACTATCCGACACCAAATACCCACTATCAAGAGAGTTCAATTTTTGGCAAATAAAAAGTTTTGCCTGTTCGTTCATAAACCAGAATCTCGCCATTGTGGAATCATAAAAGGCTATGTAGTCCTTACCATACTCAAAACCTGTGCTTTTAACCTGGCTGATCAGATCAAATGAACTTGTTACTGGTGCCATTCCGTGATCCGAGATCACATACAAGCTCACATTGTCGTATACTTTACAGGCAAAGTTGTACAAGTTTTCGATCTGATTCTCCAATTCATGGAGCTTTTTCCGGGTAGCTTCTGAAAAAGGTCCATTCGCATGCATTACGCTATCCAATTTTGGCAAATAGACATAAGCAAGCTTGATGTTGGCTTCGCTAATAACACGTTTGTTAGCTTGGAGTATTTTTTCTTCCGATTCACGCCAATTCGAGCAGTAATAAGGGATATTGTGTTCCATGCACCAATCAAAAATGGTGTCTGTTTGCAGGATTCCTCCCGGAACGAAGTAATCCTTTTTTTCGAGGTAGTCAAAGTATGGCAGATACCTGAATGGAACACTATAGAGCTCGAAATATCCCGTGTAACCATTAAAAAACTTGATTAGTTTACTCAGATTGTGGCGTACCCTCCAGCGATCAAAAATCTTAGGAGGTAGTAGTGCCAGATATTTGGCAAACTTAAATGGAGAATTCTGTGGATCGTAGATGAAGCTGGACCAATGAGTATGCTCATCAGGATATCTACCTGTCAGAATCGAGGGATCTGCCGCAGAAGAAAATCCAAACGTAGTTCTGAGCCTGCGCTTATGCGGCAAAAGCTCCTTCAGAAACCCATACTTCTGATAAACTTCCCATCCAAAAGCATCAATAAAAACATACAATGCCAGATTCTTCATCACACTCCTAATTAAACCTGAGCCACATATTGACAAATCTCTGCTTTAGTTCTTCCGCACTTGCACTCTCGGGCATACTCAACACCCGGCAGATGTCTCTGTGATCATTGCCTGCATTAAATATTAGCCAGGGAAGAGCATAAAACAAACGATATCTTGGGTATTTTGTGATCAAATCAACAGATAATCTCCCATGGATAGAGCTTCGGACATTCAGGATGATATTTTTTACAGTTTCTTTGATGTCTGCCGGTTCTTCCCAATCGTGTTGCAGGCAATACAGATACTTTTCGTATGATAAGCTTTGCCTGCCAAAGTTTCTTGCCCAGAGGGCATAATAGACTTCTTCAAAAGTACCTAAGAGGCGGCTGAGAATCTCTGTTGTCTGAGCTTGAGTCAAATGATGTAAAACAGGCTGAAGTTTGAAATCGACAGACTTATTGTAATTATCCAAAAAATCCGGATCTTTTGTATAGAGATCCAACTGAACCGAAGGCAGCCGTTCCTGGCGAACGAGATTTGACCAATGGTATTTACCTTCAGAAATCAGGATAGCATCACCCATTGCCTGGTATGCCTTATGAATGTTGCGGACTATGAAGTCCTCGTCTTCGGGTATTGGGTTTTGGAGTTTTTCAAGGACAAAATACAATCCCATTGCCCGATTTAGCATTAGTTTCAGCCCTTCCATCAAGGGAAGATCACCGCTTTTCCACTTTGGCAAATACTTCAGAATATCATGCCTGCCAAATATTACTTGGTGTCCATACTTGAGCTCGAACCATACCAGCCAGCACGGAGCTTTTGATAGAGCGGTAATTGGTTGGACCGGTGAAAAATCGATATCTACTCCAAACTCGTCTGTAAGCACATGGTGTAGAGCTTTCAGCTTGTGGTTCAAGCGTTTGAGCTTAAGTGGAGACATCTTCTTTGAGATCACAAAGAAATCCAGATCATTATACAAGGATTCTGTTTTGTCCTGGAGTAATACACCACCTTCACCTTTGCCATACCCACCACCCAGGATCAGAGCATGAATCATTGAACTGTCTATACTTTGGACAAACCTTCTGCAAATCAGCTCCAGAACTTCTTCAATTCTTTGTTCAAAATTAGAGCTCCCGAAGACAGTATATTTGCCCATTACTTTTTCTTTATCAGTTCATACAAAAGATAACCGTTTAGTAGATACAACACGTTGTCGAATTCCTTTTCACCCGGAATAATCAAATCAGCGTTCTTTTTGCTTGGCTCTATAAATGCGTTATGTGACGGTTTAACTGTCTCCAGATATTGCTCCAGGACAGCTTCCAGATCAAAGCCCCGGTCCCTGATATCACGTTGGATTCTCCGAGACAGCCTAAGATCGGCATCGGTATCGACAAAGATTTTTAGATTTGCCATGTCCAGTAGTTCAGGATAGTATAGGGCAAAAATACCTTCGAGGATAATGACGTCTGCAAAAGCTATGCAGGTGATACCTTCGGAACGGGAATGAGTGATAAAGCTGTATTCGGGCACATTTACAGCATTACCATTCAGCATTAGGGTCAGATCATTTAGTAGATAATCTTTATCAATGGACTCTGGATGATCAAAATTGACCCTGTTTGCTTCTTCCAGGCTCAAGTGGCTGAGATCTTTGTAGTAATTATCATGGGATATTATGACCGTCTTCAGGTCATGCAGTCTGCGACCTATTGCTTTGGCAATAGTCGTCTTTCCCGAACATGTCCCACCCCCGATCAGAATCAATCTGGCGTTATTTGCAGTTGCCATATTTTAGTCGCCGGACTATTGTTTTATACAGGATTCTCAGATTGAATCGTGTAGAGCAGTTGTTTATATATTCCAATTCGAAAAACTCCTCATAATCATGTGATGGAGGATCCACACTCTCAACCAGTGAGAACACTCCTGGATCGTATGCTGGCAGATCCTTTACCAGCTTGCGATGGTGAACATTGTTCGAAAACAGGTAGTTACCCACGAGGTAAAGCCTGCCAAACAGTACCTGCCACAGAAGCTCATACTTTTCCAGACAAAAACGAAGCATTATCCTGCCCCAAAAACTGTTGCATAACGCTTGTGGATCAATCACTCTTTTGGTATTAAGGGCTTTGTCCACTATTGCCTCTCGCTTGAGGTTCGACATGAAGACTGAAATTGGCCAAAACAGTAAAACCCACGGTATGCTTTGGACAGACACAATCACCAACGCAGCAATCCATTGTACCATACGATTGAACATCGAGGTCATTATACCCAGCTTGACCTGAGATACCAGCCCCCGATCGATGAGATTTATCGCTTCGCCTGTAATGCCACAAATCAAGTGCGATTTGTAGACAATCTTGGATTCAATATCCAGATCCAAGCCTACATAAGTGTTATCGTAGATAATGCTGTCCTTTATCGATGTATTCTCGTCAATTATTACATTGTCCCCGATTATCGAATTGGGACCTACTGTAGTATATTTTCGAAATCTGCAGTTGTTCCCAATCATGATAGGTTTGGCAATTTTGGCAGTATACGGAAAGATGAAGTTCAGCCCATAAAATGCGTCTTTTTCATTTGAGTATCCAGGTAAGACATATGCCTGATTGTGGTTTATAAGAATATCTTTTGAGAGATTGTAATAATCCAGGATTGTCCGTATTTCGCGGATAGCCAGACAGGATTTGCACTCCAGATTGGAAGAGATCAAGCTCTTGAAACTCTCTCCCTTCTTTAGGAACATCAAATTCGAATTTTCTTTGTGACAGGCAAAACTATGGGAGAAATCAATCTTGTTCTCCAAGTCCCTCCTATCGTACTGAATAAAAAAGAGTCCTTCGAAAAAGAGCGTATCATCTTCTTTGCAAAATGAATAGTTTTTAAGGTAAACTGCATCCAACTTGTCATTTGGTCTGGCCAAGGCATAGCTAATGCTGACACCCCATTTGGTTCCATCTTTGAAGTAGGATTCGATATCCTTGATGGAGCTGTCTGATACTATCCGAACCTCGCTTACTTTTAACAATGAAACCAGATCAAGATAATACTCCAACAACGGCTTGTTTACTATCTTCAACAAGTATGGTTCTACATCGGGGAAAAACTCCCTGATCCACAAACCATCATCACTCCTGGCATAGATCAAACTACGCATAGATCTATCGACCCGGCTTACAGCTTAGATATTGTCAAAATCTGTTTCAAAGCTGAGTATTGCAGCCTCCATATCATCAAATATATGAAATATCTTGTAAGCACGCGTGATGTCAAAAACCATTCTGGGTTTGTCCATTAGTCTTGCAATTCGGATGTCACCACCATTCTGAGAGGCGGATTTCAGGCAGGCAACGATAGTTCCCAACCCAGTACTATCAATAAATTCACAGCCGTTCATATCCAACACAAAATGCGCTGTTTTGTCAGATACCTGATCAAAAAAAGCCTTCAGTTCCGGGGCATTATAAGCATCCAAACGTCCATTGATTTCAATGACGCCGATGCTGTTTGTCATGTTAAAGTTCAGGTTCATTCCTCACTCCTTTGTTTATTTGTTATTTATCTCGGGATGCCCATCAATAAGCACCCTTTCCACTTATTACGGCAGGGATAGTCTTTAAAAGGATCAGGGCATCGTTCCAAAAATTTTGGCTTCTTATATATTGCATGTCCAGCTGCACCTGCTGTTGAAAAGGTATGTCGCTACGGCCCTTTATCTGCCACAAACAAGTAATACCCGGTTTTACATGCAGCCTTTTTCTATCTTCCAGGGTATATTCCATTACCTCTCTGGGTAGAGGAGGTCGAGGACCTACCAAGCTCATATCACCTTTTAAGACATTGATCAACTGAGGTAATTCGTCAATGCTAAACCTGCGGATAAAGCGACCTATCTTTGTCACACGGGGGTCATGGCGCATCTTGAAGATGACTCCACCAGTCGACTCATTCTGCTGCATCAATTTGTCTTTCATTTTATCCGCATCGACATACATGGATCGGAACTTGATAAAGCCAAAGACTGCACCATCCAAACCTACTCTGGGAGCAGTATAAAAAATAGGTCCCGGATCTGTAATATAGATGATGATAGCTGTAATCAAAAAAACCGGTGATAGCAGGATCAACAATATCAGTGACAAGAAAACATCCAGAAACGTTTTGATAAACTTGGCAAAGGTAACCGTCCATTCCCATGCAGTCACCTTTAGCTGCATTTGATAGCGATTCCTTTGTTTACCCAAGAGCATCAATCTCTCAATTTCCTTCATTCTCGGATTAGTCACAATATCAATCGTCCTTTTCTTCATCGTTCTATCCAGTCATCTTTCAAGAACAAAATACACTCATTTTCTTAGTTTCCAACGAAAAACTCGATACAAAAACAGAGGATTACCGATAATGTAGCGTTTCCACATCCTTTTCGGTTCCTGTAGCAATCTAAATACCCATTCCATACCGATTTGCCTCATCCATACCGGTGCCCGACGGATGTTTCCAGAGTAAAAATCAAACAATCCACCCACACCCATCTGCACTTTAGCATTTATCTCATTGAATCTCTGCGTTATGAACTTCTCCTGAAGCGGAGCTCCAAAAGCTACCAGTAATATATCTGGTTCAGCCCTGTTTATATCTGATACTACCAGATCAGTTTCGGTCGTCCGATCAAAGAACCCATCCCGCACTCCACACACATTCAATCGGGGATAGCTCAGCAGCAGTTTTTGCTTCATCTGTTCTGCCACTCCCCTGCCAGCTCCCAATAGATACAATCTGTATCCTCTTTTTTGGGCTAACTCGCAGAGCAAGGGAAGCATATCTGTCCCGTTTACGTTTTCCCTCACCGGCGTTCCCAGCATCTTGCCAGCAAGGTTTATCCCTATCCCATCAGGGAAGATATACCTTGTGTCTTTCAATATCTGATAATAGTCTTTGTCAACGAAAACTTTGTTGAGGCAATCCGGATTGACAAAAAAGAATCTCTCCATGGCTTCCTCAAGTATCGTCTTGTCGATCAAACTTAATGCTTCTATCATAGTAACATTTTGCATTTTTATGCCAAAGATCTCGACATAGTCACCAGTTGTCGATGTCCCTTGATGATAAAGTAATGCCGGAATCGTCCACAATAAGATGACCAAGTCACTCAATCCCCGTTTTTGAACCAAATACTCCCAATCATCACTTTTCTGATTGCTAAAAGCCACTTTTGAACTGCTGCGGATAAAGTGCAGATTGAATATCCCTGGTTTGAATTGTAATAGCCATGCATCTCCCCGATCAATATCGATACTATTACACTCTCGAAAACTAATCCCGACCAATGCCAGCTTACCTGCCATCACATAAGGGAAAAGCGAGGAATGCATCAATAACCACGATTGGCAATTGAATAGATGCAGAGTCAGAATCCTTGCTCCACGCCCAAAAATCTGCCGGGTTCGAAAGATCTTTTTTCTATTAATGATCCATCGGATTGATAGGATCAGGAATACGGGGCATGTTATTATTATGGAGAAAAGCAGGCTCGAACAGAATTCGTTGGCAGTATCCACCACATACAAGATCCCAAGCAGCAGCCTATGGAACATGTCCATTATTGTATTGTGCCTATGCTTCTTCAGCTTTACCTCAAAGAGCTGAATCTGCTCAAGTTTGTTGGGCATGTTTATCGATCAAATCCAACAGGGGTTTCAAAATTGATTGCTTAAATTCTTCATAGGTGTACTGGTTCTTTACCATTTCAAATCCAGCCTGACCCATTTCTTTTTGGGCTATGGGATCATTAATCAATCCTTTGATCGCTATAGCCAGTCTGCGATAATCTCCAGGCTTTACAATAATCCCATTGACTTTGTGTTTTAACCATTGAGAGATTCCCCCGATCCCAAATCCAATTACCGGTTTATGATGGGCAAAAGCTTCCAATCCCACCAGCCCAAAAGGTTCCTGCCATCTTGATGGAACGACGATAATATCAGCTTTGTCATACATCGCCGAGACATTTTCTGTCCAGCCATATAGCTCTATTTTGTCCTCCAGAAGCCTTGATTTGATCATCTCTCGTAGATAAGATTCATCATTCCCTCTCCCCAAAATGATGCATTTGAAGTTTTTGTCGACCAGACTCAGAGCCTTGATCAGCAGATCGACCCCCTTTCCCCGGATCAATTGACCAACATACAGGATAAGCGGAACTTCATTTGGAGAGGAATTCTGTGGGTGGGTTTGCTGGAATGGAATCAATGTCCTGATCCGATCCTCTGCCCAACCATTCATGATCAGATTATCTTTCATATAGTCAGACAATACAAAGCTATACCTACATTCCCTGATTTGTTTAAAAAGCAGGTATCTCTGTTCGATATCGATTAGTTTTATCTCACCATTCTTCTTTTCAATCAAGCCGGCACACAAAGGACAATAAATCTTTGAAAAAGGTAGATAACAGTTAGTCCGCTTAAATGGAAAGTATTTGTGCCGTCTCAGGCAGTAAAAGTCGTGATCATGAACGATCACAACCGTGGGAAAGTGTTTTTTTAACGTCTTTACCCACTGCCATTTATCTGTTTTATGGATGCATACCACATTTAGCCCTATCTCGATGTAATCGGATATTATGTCGTTGATGTTATTGTCCTTGACAAGGTCATAATCATCGAATGCTTCATCAAAGCTTTTGTCCTCAAACGCAGTATGCTCGAAGAGGCCGTATACCTCCCAATTTTCCCTGCGCAACATCAAAGCCATTTGAAGCATGAGTTTTTCTACTCCCCCTACCAATCCTCTGTTGCTATTTACCATCAGAATTTTTGGGGAGTTTTCTACTCTTTCGATCATCGTCTTAACCTCTAAACATTTGCCAAAAGCCTTTGATAGGTCTTTTCATAAAGCTCGATCAGATAGTCATAGGTGTATTTGCTCTTTACAAGTGCTTTCCCATTCATCGCCAGTTTTGGCAGTTTGTGGCGATTTGAATATGCCAGGATCATTTTTTCTGCAAGTTTGCCGACATCTTCGGAAGGGAATAGGTATCCATTATAGTCTTCAATAACCAGATTTGGATCTACCACATTACTTTGCAATACTGCAGTATCACTGATCCAGCTCTCTACCACTACTGCGCCTGAGTTCATAAACCGGACCGGGATCACATGAATATCCGAATATCGAAGCCATCCCAATACCTTGTCGCGCTCCAGAACGCCAGTGAAGAATACGCGGTCTTTCAGGGCATTCTGCGTAATCATGGATTGCAGATATTCAAAAAACTCAGCTTCGTAATCTGTGCGCCCTACAAAGACAAGGCAAGCCCCCTGCATCTCCTGCGCAGCTTTGATAAAAGCTTGCAGGGCTATATCCTGTCCCTTGATATGGGACACTCTGCCCAAGCAAAGAAAGACAAAGTCAGTTTCTGGTATTCCAAGATCACCCCGAGGATTCTCAACCTCGCTTTCGTATTCCTCCAATAAAATCGGAACCGGAGAATACTCGATGCGGGGATTGAATTTGCGAATAAAGCTAATCTCCTTTTCAGCTATGGCAAATGCATAATCCATACCCTTCAAAACAAAACGCTGGTTCAGAGAGGGCTTGATACCATTCAAAAGGTCTGGATTGATCCTGCCCTCTGCCTTGATTATAGCTGCATAATCCACAAAATCAAAGAAGCATAAAATATACGGAATACCCTTGAGCTTCGCAGCCACATAAGCGGCAATGTTGTTGTAATTCAAAGCAGGGAAACACTGGACAATATCATAATCACTCATCAGAAGATGAAAAAAGATTTCCAGGCAGAGGGTTTTTGCTTTTAAGTTTGGATATTTGGGAGGAATATTGAAGATGTCCGTCATCCTCAAGATGGTAATACCATCTACCTTTTCGAGTCTTGGTTTCTTTATCCTCTTGGGACAGATAACTGTAACGTCATGCTTTTCTGCCAGCTTTCGGGCTTGATAGAAGATGTTTGTCTCCGCACCTCCCACTTCGGGATAGAATCTATTGCTAATAATTGCCAGCTTGAGCCTTTTGTGTGAGTGAGTAGCAATGTTCTCTGTCGTTTTTTCTTCCAGACTATCCAAGAAGCTCCTGGACACCACTTCCGACGAATACCTGGCAATGGCTTCATCGTACAGCGTTTCGCCCATTCGCTTTGCTTTATCGGGATATTGAATCAGTTCTGTGATACACTTGGCAAAGCCATCAGCGCTATCATGGAGAGCTATTGCCTGCCCGGAAAAATCAAAGCCTTCCGCACCAATAGATGTGGTAACGACCGCCTTTTTGAGTGCTGCAGCTTCCAGAATACGGGTTCGCGTCCCGGAAGCTATACGAAGTGGCAACACCACAAAAAGAGCATTAGCAATCAAAGCATTGATATCGTCAACTTCGCCCAATATCTTGATCCGTACTCCACCATATTGTTTGTGCAATGTAGTGGGATTCTTCCCTGCGATATATAGATACAAGTCTTTATCTTGCATCTTTTTGGAAATACGGGGGTAGATTTCACCGGCAAGGTAGGTAAAGGCATCCTGATTGGCGGTGGAATTCAGGGTGCCAAAGAATAGGATATATTTATGCTCTGCTTCTTGTATTTCCCCTGGCTCATCCACAATTTCCGGCATCATATTGGGAAAAAGTAGTGCATTATAGGGCTTCAAACGATATCTGGATATGGCAAGATCACGCTCAAATGAATTGGTAAAATAAAAACTAAAGCCGTATTGAAATGCAATAGCCTCAAATGCTTTCAGCTTTAGCATTTCCAAAAGGTGGTAACGGTTTTTGAGGCTACGATCATTTGACCATGACAATTCTGATATTCTGGAAAACAGCATATCGACATCGATCACGATCTTACAATCCGGCAATTTTCCAGCAGCTATCCTTGCCAGTGTGAAACCACTCAAAAAGCGGACTACGATTACTTCGTATCTCCTGCGATCAAGGATCTCGGTATACTTTCGCTTTTGATCCTGGCTAAAGCTATAGATCGCAGCCGGCATGTGCGGAAGGGACTCCGTAGTATTGATATGGTACAGCTGATCAAATCCGCTGTGCGCTGGAATGGCAGCTTTGGCAAATTCTGGAGTATTGATCAGGAGAAGATCCACATCATATTCCCGACACAACGTCTGCCATATATAGTTACTCCGATTCTTGTCTCCACCCTTCATCCCTGCAAATGGAACGTCAATATACAGTAGCTTTTTCATCGCTTCCCCAAAGTCTTAATATCCTTTTAATAAGTTTGTGAAAGGGTGCTTGGTTGTCAAGAATTATCGCTGGCTAAGTCTATACTCCTTTCCGAAGTGCTCATATACCCTATTCCGGCTTTTCGAGCCTGGAGATGCTGAAGCCTTCGAGGTATCTTGTAAAGGATACCATCTTTCCGAAACAATGAACCTGTCTGTTTGAATCGAAATGATACATCAGCCTCCATACATTGGTTCCTGATCCCGAGAATCCAATCATAATCGCAAACTCTGGCTTCCAGTCCCGATTCACCACCTGCCACCACTTCCTTGATGCCAGTGTCCAGATATGTTTTGATATCGACCGATTCCAATAGGGGTTCCAAAATTATTGATTTATGCTTGATAGGTAAAGACTTGAATATCGGTAAACGCTCGTCTGCCCTCAATTGGTTTTCGCAAGTAACACATACACTTACATTGTCATAGCCCTTACCCCAGTTTTCCGGTAAGTTCACTGTAAATCTGTGAATCCTCTTCGTAATAAACAGAAAGTGACAGTCGCTGCGTTCCTTGATCATCTGCCAGGCTTCCACTCTCCACTCGTCGCAGAGATCCAGCAGGAAGTCCGAAGTAAAACAAGTCCAGAAAAAAGTCCCGGATCTGCAAGTATATTCGCCATTCTTTTTGCGCCTGATGGGAATATCAAAATCCTTGTTTTTTGCGATGATACTGGAGTCCCTTCCATACTTGGCATCGGTACGGTAAACATAGCAATTCTGGCACCCTTCGCTATACTTCCGGCAACCATGCCAGAGATTCCACATCTTTCCCTTGACCTGGCTTTTATCCTCTTTTATCTCAACGCTTTGTTCCATATTCACAGCCTGGCATAAGCGGGAAGATTGTCAATCAATTCTGTGAAGGGGATTTTCAGAGACCATTGCACGTGTCTTATTGCAAAGCAAACCGGTGTGTCTTCAGTCTATCTAAGGAAACAGAAACCGCTAACACTGCCAATGGCGAATCTCTTTATTTGTCAGATAGACAAATTGTAGCTGATACTACCCATCTCTGCCTAATGTGGACAATACTCGAAAATATTGTTTGACTAATTGATAAGGTTGAGAAACTTATAAATTAGCGATGGTTTGGAGTGGGAATAGTCTATTCCCTTGCTCTTATACCATTGCCAGTATTGATCTTAGGAGAGATCATGAATGAGATGAGCAACCGTAGGCTATCGGTAAAAGAGATATGTATCAGGTGCCGACTCACAATTCACCATTAAATCCCCCTCCCTGACATCCCTGCGACAAAGACGGCAACTTCATCTCCGTTGAGCAGTGGGATAAAGATAAATGGCCAAAGAACATACATAAATTATTGGAGGACAAATATGAATGAAAGTAAAAACCCTCAAAATCCTAGTACAACATCCAAAATCCCAGATTTGATTGTAAGTGTCGAATCCCGTAAAGGAGGAGTAGGAAAAACTACAGCTGCACTCTGTTTATCTCGATTACTTAAAAGCCGAGGATATGCTGTGCTATTTCTCGATCTTGATTTTACAGGGACTAATGCTGCAGATATAGCAAATTCACCTTTTTGGCTGAACGATGTATCTGTTGTACAAAACGGAAAGACTGGCGACGCACAAAGTAAACCATGTAATCTGCTTCAATTGTTCGATCAGTGTTATATGAGTGGAAAACTGGTGCCCAAATTTACAATACAGAGTAGCTATTCAAAGAAGTCGATTCAAATCGATTTGAATAAGATAAACATAATTGGATCACAAATATATCGAACTGAAAATGAACATATTGACAGATTTAAGTACGCTGATCCGTGTATTATGCATCCGAGTGTTTTATTTGATGAGCTTCATTCTTACTGGCTTCTTGATTTCGTAAAGCAACTGATTGAAGATTTTGTTGTTGTAGCAAGGAGAGATGACCACAAAATTGCTGTTGTTCTAGATAATTCTCCCGGTTACGTTGGTATAGCACCAGCAATACATAATTGGCTTACTGATTTAGGCCCAAAGATAGGGAAGTTGTTGTTTGTGTCCTCACTCGATAAACAAGACATCCATTCATGTAATTTTGCTGTTGATGCTGTTCATAGGTTATATATACGTAAGTGGAACACAAGTCGCCAATATATGGAAGCAAGTACACCCCAAAGTACTATTAAGGGAATTGAGGATGAGGAGTTTTTTTTCCGTTTGGCTACTACAAACCAAGATGTAAGTACTAGTTCATTAGCATTCTATCAAGTCGATAACGCAAATAATGATCTTAAGAATGATTTATCAAACCTAAATATAATAGATAACTCAGAAAAGTATCTTGCATTTGTTTTTAATCGCGTTCCCAGAGCGATAAAAAGGGGAGATATTGAATTTGAATTGCCATTCTCGAGCGATATGGATTTCACATCATTTATGTCATTACTGGAGAAAAGAGATAGAATCAATGGGTTAAAAAGCAGGATGGTATCTTATGATGAATATATAGAAAACCAATTTCTCTATCAATCAATGCAGCGGAAACAAGGAAGCATCCGATATCAAAGGAACTGGCGTAGGCTCATTAAAAAGATAGCTCAGATGGAAGAGAGTTTTACAATGCACCTTATCGACACCGAGAAAGATCTCTATGAGAATTTTAATATTCACGGCCCCATCTTACAAAGGATTGGAAAGAGATTATTCCAGACAAATGCAATCATCACCGAAGCTCGTTCTAATATGGCAGAGACAGGTTTATCGCACCTTGCCCGTCTCATTCACGATGAATGGTTACCAGGTAGTATAATACCAACTTTTAGGGTTGCGTTATCCATGTTACTGCGCGACAGTAGACTTCCCTTATTTGATATGTCACCGCTTGAGTATGAGGATAAGTTTGACACAAGTGAAACAATTCAAATATCAGAAAGATTCTATGATCGTTTAATGCTGAATGTTAACGAATTGACCAATAAAGATGTAATGGTTGATGATCTGTCACTGGAGATTTTAATTGGAGTTCTTTCCTTTCTCGTTGCATCATCGCTCTCCCCACGAACTTGGCACTCACCAATGGAAATGGAATTGTCTGAATTGTTAGCAGGGGTGCTTTCAATGGAACTCACCCATTGGTCAAGGGACAGCGAAGGATCAAAACGAAAAAGAACTTTACAAGAGTTTTTGGCTCGGGAATCTATTACTTTCAGAGATCTGCGAACCAGTAAGATGTCCAGCATGGGATCAATGCGATTACTGAGACGTTTTAGTATGGAAGGTGCTGATACATTTGTCGATTTTTACCGATCTTGTACTTCTGCCCAAGCGAGACTAATTGACTTCGAAGCTGACTCACGCTTTATTTTACAACTAATTCGTTTTATGGTTGAACAAAACCTGGAACTAAATTCCACAAAAAATGGAAATCTATTTCCATATGTTAGGGGCATAGCTGAGAAAGTAATTATCGAGAAGACACTGACACACAGAGAAGCTCGGAATAGAATGTCACATGCACTACAAACAACTGAATATTTCTCTGAATTCAAAGCGGTGCTAAGCAGCATTTTTAGCGATTGGGAGATAGGAAAATGAGTCACATCATATTCTCCATGAAGGACTATCAGAAGTGTTTGTCTCAAGGTAAGTATTCTCCACCTACTTCACTTGGGGCACCCTATTTTGAGATTGATCCAGCAAAATACAGAACATATGATGATAGTGCGCAATTAAAGAGAAGAAATTTACCAAATGCCTATATAGAGTTGCGTAAAAGAACTGGCAGCGTGTATTTCAATAAGACATATCCACTTCAAGGACGCACATTGGATTATTCTGCCAGGTCTTTTCCTGCTTACCGTTTCATCCTTCCAGAAGTGTTGTCCGAAGACTGGCTTGCAATAGTAGATTGGGGTAAATTCCAACGCGATCACGTGCTTCACCAACCCCTTTGTGGATATATCATGCTCAAACTTCTTGAAGAGAATACTTTGAAGTATCCCAACGGAAAGACATTACTACAAACCTGCGTAGATAGTATTCTCTCTTTTGACAGAACTAATTATATTAAGGAATTCCTTATCGATGTGGGAATGAAACCGGATGATGAACTTCTGAAAGCTAAATCAACAATTGCTAAAAATGTTTGGAAGGCTTTCTTCATTGAAGCTGCTTATATTGCCGCTGTTTTTCACGATCTCGGTTATCCTTGGCAATATGCAGAGCGGGTCCAAAACAATCTTGATGGCATGAATTCTCCATTATTTCACCAAACCAGTTGTTCAGAGCAGATGGTTGATCAATACGGGCATCGCTTGTTGTTCCATGCACTAAATGGATATCAGCGACGTGATCATGCAACACCTTCTTTATGGAAAAAGCAGTTAATGGAGCTTACTGAAATAGCACATACCAATCGGCATGGTCTATCAGGTGCCCTTGGTTTTTTGTTTTTAAACGATTGCCTAAGACGTTATCCATCACCCAATAAGAATCCGTTGCACTTGCTTTGTATAGAGTGGGTAGCAATGGCAATAATGATGCATGATATGAAGGATGTTTACTGGGGGAGAGAAGGATATAAATCGGGCACCCCTGAGAATCCTTTTTTACGCATCGGATTCAGTAATGATCCACTATCAGCATTGGTAACTCTTGTAGATGTAATCCAAGAGTTTGAACGTCCAGCAGTAGCTTATGGGTACACAAAAACGAAGGAAAAGGTTACCCTACGTTATCAAGAAGCTTGTTCAAAAACAGAATTCGAGATTGATGACAATGGAATTTTACATTTGCGATATACCATGAAAACTCCTGAAGATCTGGCCATTAAACGCTTATCACTCGGTGAAGAGCAAACTAAGTACTTTGATACACGTTCTGGATATTTAGATTTCAGCTCTCTGGAAATAAAATGTGTTGAAATGACTGCGTTGTAAGGATAGAGTCTCAGTGATTGAATGTAGTTAAGCTCTGTCTCTAAAATCCAAGATATATGTTCACAATTCAGTGATCAGTTGAGAGAGCTCTGAAATCAACGAAAGCGAAGCAAAAAGACAAGATGATGAAGCTGAAAAGAAAAGGTTCAAATACGGATAACCTGTACTTATCTAATCGTAATCAGAACGGCACTGAAAAGCATCAACCTAACCGGAGAACAGAAGAAGGTCATCTTTCTTCCAGCGCCTAATCCTATTCAGATCAAAGGAGTGGCTAGCAGTCGTATGGCTATAATTACCTCGTAAAATAGCTCATTCTTCATCAACTTCTCTGTTATAATCGCCTGGACAATATTCTTTGGAAACAATAGAAAGACCAGAGTTTACGTCATTCCCTTGGAGAAGGGAATCCAGACCGTTTTCATAAATATAAAAACCATTGCACGTGTCTTACCGCAAAGCAAACTGGTGTGTTTTAGGCCTATCTAAGCGGACAAAGAAAGTTATCTATACCCACCCACCGCCCTTTATATATTGAGCGCTACCTCATTCCCTGATTCATCAATGGTCTTAGAAACTGTATTATCAACGGGAGGGGAATTCACTTGATCAGGGTAAGTTTCAGGATTTGCATATTGTTCAGGTTCTTCGCTCTTAGGAAATAGATGCCTGAACTGAGAACATTGCCAGCTTGATCGCGACCCTGCCAAGTGAAGCTGTGATTGCCCTTCGGTAGATTACCATCATGCAGGGAGTAAACTTTCTGCCCTTTCAGATTGTAGATTTCCAGGATCAGCGGAGCGGGTTTATTTTGGTTCAAGTTTATCACCGTACCGGATTTGAATGGATTGGGATGGGCGCAGATCGTCAGTCTTGTTTCGGGGAATTCTTCGGATATGGCTGTTACCGGAGCCAGACTGACAAGGGCATTGATGGTTCCGGGGACGGCAAAGCCATTGTAAAAGAAATTATTGAGATGAACCTGTGCCACGCTAATGCTTGAGGTATTGCCGATGGCGATGAAACAGATTTTCAAGAGCAATTCCGACAGTCCCGTGATGGGAATATCGCTATCGATAGACACATGCAGCAATCCCGGGCTTTGAAGCTCGGTAGAGATGCCGGTTGCCACTGCAGATAGAGTTTCTGATGTTTGAACTTCGCTGAATGAAATCTTGTCGGGAGGAAAAGAGAGATCAAACTCATAATGGGTAATGTTCCAGGAGGGGGGCAGATAGGATGTGAATAGATTCAGGGTTGCGGTTTCGCCGTAGTGCACTCCCAAAGCATTGGACAATCGCAATATGCTCCCGGCGGGGCTGTCTATGGTGCTGTAAACGCTAACCATTACTCCTCCCATATCATCTACGCTTACTCCCGAGTAATCCATTGCGACAGGCGTAATGAGATATGATCCGGCTTCCGTACTCACGAAATTGAGCTTCAGCAAGGCTCCTCCGCCTATCAGGGGAGTGTCTCTGGTCCAGGATATCTGCAGTAACCCAGGTTCAGAGGTATTCACCAGTACGTTTCCGCCTGTGGATATGGTTTCGGCGGTTTCGGCACTGATAAATTCCATGCCTTCGGATTGATAGGATATGCTGAGAGAGTAGTTTGTCACATTCCAGCTTGTCATAATGGGATCGGTGGAGATTTTGACTGTGATGGGATGTGTGAGTTGAGCGTCATAAGCACTGAGCCTTACTTTGACATTGTCAATAGAGTATCCTTGCGGGACAGCGTTGATTATCGCACATTGGTCGAAGTTGTAACCGGTTGATCCATAATTGATAGCATCAATATGATAATAGGCATTCCCGCTGCCGCCCCAGCCGAAGTTTACATGGAAGTAATCGCCCGCCTGATAGCCGTCGATATTAAAGACGTGACCCACAGTTCCGGATGACCCACTGTACCAAAGTGGAATGCCCTGATCCAGCTGATCCCTCAAAAGATTGATCCACAGGCTGTCGGAATAGTCAGCTCGTTCCACAAAAGTAGCATCGGGAAAGCTGAAATGATCTCTCAGCGCGTCTGGCACGTAGTACCAGTATGCTCCTGATCCTGTTACCGAGTATTGCATGTTCATGCTCACCCCGCAATGATACAGTAAAGTAGCAACTGGAAGATTGGGAGCTTGCAATACCGGAGGCATTTGATCCCACTGATAAATGGTCTCACCAAAGTTCGCACTCTGCTCGCCGTAGCTTGGGCAAATGTATGTGTTTGAACCACTTCCCTGAATAGGACGGTTCCAGTATTTCATCATTTGAGCCATAGCCACTGCCATGCATCCTACGACAGCATGTCCTCCCGGGCCAGCCGGATCGGCAGGACAGAGTTCATTGTATGGCCATCCTTGATTCCATGTAACATCAATCAGAGGATTGACCTCCCGCGTGCGATTGATGAAGGAGAAGTCATCCATTGCCAGCTGTTGCCACTGCCTTTGGTAATCAGGCTTTGTAGTTCCGGTGATCCTTGAGTGGCGAACGTTGGAGGCATAAGCTGCCATAATCGCGTAAAAGGCGGGTGGAAGCGTAACCCCCACACTATGCGGTTTAGTGGAATAAGCGAGAATGGGAGGAAGATTGTCATCCGCTGCCAGGATGGCGAAGGTATCATCGACGAAGCTGAATAAATACAGCTCCGGTAAGGCATCATTACCCAAGAAGTCACGTTGCTCCGAGATGGGACGGAACTGACCTCCCAGATACATTTGCTCCTGCTTCAGAGAGGTTGAAGCGTTGGGTTGAAAGTGTCTGATCCATTTCACGGAATTGTTCAGAGCCTGCGTGGGAGTGACGAATTCCGCCGTTAGAACACCACAAAACAGCCATAAACAGATAATCAAGACCTTGTTCCAAATCTTCAAGTATTGTAACATCTAATCTCCTATTCGGGACTGAAGTAGTGCCCACTGATCACGACAATAATCACGTTTGCCTACATAATAATCAAATATTATCCTGGAACAATATAAAATAAATTACCGAGAAAGACCCTTGAACGTGTCTTCCCGTATAACAAATCGATGGGTTTCAGGCAATATGAGCGCATAAGAAACAGCTATCTATACCCACCCACCAACCTTTTTGTATGGGGCATTGCCTCATACCCCGATTATGCAATGGTCTTAATGTAGCGTAGCTTTCCGAAGCTACGAAGCTACGTCTGGGGTTTGTACGTGCACCCAATTTCACAGAGAGAAAAAGTATAGGCGGTACAGCGACCGCCTGTACTGAATTCTCGTAATTCTCGGTTCTAATTAGCTGTTCCAAACATCGGTTCTAAACATGTGCATTATAAACTGACACCCAAAGCTGCAAGAAGTGACACAAGGGGAAAGTGGGGATAAGGCTTTGATTGGTGGCGAGATACGATGGACTGGCTTTGGAAATGTCCAAGCGCCTATTTGGACGTTTTTGGACTGTTTGCTGACACTATTACTGCAAATTAGCGAGGCGTTTGGACAGGCTTTGGAAAGAGCAGTTGGAAAATCGGAACTTTGAAATTAGAAAAACCGCAATTGGAGTGCGATTGTGCCGATCAGGAAAGCTCCGTAATTCCAATCTGAGTCTAAAACCAGAACCGGATAGTCTATATTAAATGGTTGGAGGATAATCTGTTGCCTGTGGTGGTCGATCTGCACCTTCTTAATGGTGAGACCATCTTCAGTCCTTACAACTGCAATTTTCTCGTCTACATCTTCCCAGCTCTGATTGCTCTTGATGACTACTATGTCCTGATGCTGGATCACGGGTTCCATGCTGCTGCCATTTACTTGAAAGACAGTGTATTGCTTGGGGTTACCGGGTAGGAATGAGACTGGTAATTGAATCTGACCCATCTGACTCCACTCGTCCTTGATCTCCATCGGCGGTCCGGCAGCTATCTCTCCTACTATGGGGAAAGTGATAGACTCGGTAGGATCGAAGTCCTGATTGGTGATATGATGCATGCTTGGTGAGATTATGGTGGGGTTTGAGGTATCTGGATTGGTTGGGCTTGTAGAGACTTGGTTGGACTGCATAAGCTCTTGGAACTCATCCTTGGCATACATAGAGCCGTTTCCAGTAAAGAGCCAGTGGATGTTGATCTGATCTTTGGAGAGTGCTTCTAAGAACTCCGGATCGGGATATCTCTCGTTAAGCTTGTAACGGGAAAGCGAGGCACGAGAGATGCCATACTTACTGGCAAACTGGTAATCCTTGAGTCGCATTGCCTTAATCACCAAGCTAAGGCGTTGTCCGATAGTCGGTTTATTCATCGTTATCTCCATATAGTAACTTTGGCATTGACTATATCCGCATGGCTGCAAGATTAGTTCCAGATGCCATTCTGCTGCAGAGCGGAATGGAGTCAATACTAAAGTGTATATTGTGACCCAGGTGGATTATAAAGTATTGCCGGAGAATGCGTAAGAAAGCTGGCAAACTCGCAGAAAGGACTTCCCAAGGTTCTGCGCTTGTGGTTGTTAGCACCCTACTATATACATAAGAGAGGTGTAGAATGACTACCAAGAAACGCTGCCAATCGGAAGTGCTGAAACGGGTGAATCAGGGCAATGTCCAAGCGGGTACCCCTGTCCAAGCGGGGGTAGGCATGAGGCTTAACTCATTGATAACTATGATGAGAAGCCAAAATGTCCAAGCGCTTAACCGCATTTTTCAAGATTCCAGACTGAAATGTCCAAGCGGGTCACAGTTTTTAAAGGATTTGGACATGGACATGAAAGTCGATTTTATCTGGTTACCTATAGACAGAGTAGCCATGCTGCTGAACAAGAATCTGAAGACGATCAGACGGATGGTGGATGCCGGAAAGCTTACTGCATTGAAGCATCAGATACCGACTAAGAACGGAGCCACGATCAAGACCTTCGTACTGGCAACTGAAGAGATCATTCAAGCTGAGTACGACAGTTTCAGAGATAGCCTGCGTAAGCCGGAGCTTTACTTTGAAGAAGTTATCGATCTGGGCGAGTATAGCTATCCCAGTGTCTTCCTGGTCTATTATGATAATGCTAATGACTTGGGTTCGAATAGCAGCGAGAAAGCAGGAGGTTCAAATGTTTCCCTATAATGGTAGACCGACTGAGGAGTTCCTGAGAGAGTATCGGAATAAACTGAATGAACTGCAAGAACTGATGGAAAGCCAGGGACTGAAGCTGGAAGTCAAGAGCGGTGGCAGATGTATAGTGGTACCGGAAGTAAAGGCTGGATTAGGCAAGGTTAGTGGTAAAGATGAAGGCAATGGTTCATATTCTGATGCAGACAACAGCTTCATGCTTGCCTACAGCCAGCAGTATAATGCCAAAGCAGATAGTTCAGAAGATAACCTGGAGTCGGAGACAGTCTATGAGACTTATGAAGACTATCTGGACTTTGAACGTAAGCTCACTCTGATCCATGAAGCCAAAGACAATGATGTGGTGATCGACTTCTCCAGTGAGTTTCTCGATCTGGCTCCGGTGGAAGAGGAGAGATTGCTCTTCAAGGATGAGGCTCAGCTCTATGGCAGATTCTGCCAGGAAGTGTTCCGCAGATTACATGGAGTTGATTCCAGGACATTAGCTTGGAAACGGATCACCAGTGACTATAACACCAAGAGACTGGTGCCAGAACTATACAATCTCAAAGGACCTCGTAAAGAGCGGGCACTGCGAGAGTGGCTCAATATCTACCTTGAGAACAAGCTGGATATGTACGCCCTGATCCACAAGAGCAAAGGCAAGTATAAAGAACGTAAGATCACCTTTCAGGAACAGCACTACCTGCTGCATCTGCTGCTCAATCCCAATCGCATCAAGATCGGCTCTGCCATCACCAACCTCAAGCAGATGTCCAGAAACAACGTAATCGAATCTCAGACCAATGAACGGACGCTAAGACGCTGGTGTGAGGAATGGGCTGCCAGACATCCGGCAGAGTGGCATCAAGCTCGGGATGGCAGTAAGTTCGTTTCAGAGAGAATCATTAAGACGATTATGCGAGATGATAGCAGCTTGGCAGTGGGACAGGTATGGGTAGCAGATGGACATACCCTCTCCTTCGATATCCTCAATCCTCAGACCGGAAGAGCGCAACGCATGACGATGATCATGGTGATGGACTGGGCAAGCAGATATCCGGTGGGAGCATCACTCGCCTTTACCGAAGATAGCCAGCATATCCTCACAGCCTTCCGTAACGGCTTCATCAACTGCTCGCAGATAGCGGATAACAATAGCGGAACCATGGCAGTGCTCCCGGAGTATGTCTATCTGGATAACGGCAAAGCCTTCCGAGCCAAGCTCTTTCATGAGAGCTGGGAAGAGCATGATCTAAACAAAGAACTGGGAGGCATCTTCCCCCGGCTTAATATCGGAGTGAGATTCGCAGAGAGTTACAATGCCAAAGCCAAGGTGATCGAACGCTTCTTCAAGACCTTCCAGGAACAGTTTGAAAGGTTCATTACCACCTTCAGAGGAGCATCGATTGCTGATAAGCCCTCAGTGCTACACCGCAACGAGAAATGGGCTAAGAAGCTCTATACCGGTAAGCCACCCACTATTGAAGAGACAATGCAGATGATTGCCTTCTATGTGAGATTCTGTTATGGAGAGACTCCGCATACCTCACTCAACAGACGGACTCCATATGAGGTATTCAGTGCCGCTAGGATAGCTGAGAATCGCCAGGTGGAGATATCCAGGCTCAACTTCCTGATGATGGCGATGGAACGCAAGAATATCCGTAGTGAGGGTATCAGGCTTGATAAGAAGGTATATTGGCATCGGGACATGGTGAACCATGTGGGACAGCCTTGCATCATTAGGTTCGATTACAGCGATGCCAGATGGATCGTAGTCTATGATAAGAACGATGTCTTCATCTGCCAGGCTGCACTCAGAAAGACACAGCATCCCTTCATTGAAGTCTCGATGGACAAGGCAGTCTCGCATAAGGAACTGAATAAAGAATACAACGAGATTAAGGGGCTCCGACGAGAGAAAGAACGCAATGCTAAGAAGTGGGTCGTGAACTCACAGAAGGCAGTTGATAGAATCTTGAGCACATCAACAGCCAAGCAGGAGAAGCTTGAGGATCAGGGTGCCAGAGCTATCTTCAGCAGTCCTCCTATGCTGGAAGCACTGCCCAAGGATAGCAATGAGATCATCGAAGAGATGACCAGAAAGGCGATGATGAACCTACCGAAGCATCCAGATATGCTGAGCCCTGAAGAGCGGGAACAGCTTGATGATAAGGAGAAAGAGAGACTGGCAGAAATAGAGATAAATCGCATAATAGAGCAAGAGATCAAGGCTTCTTTTGATAGGATAGGACTAGATTATAATGATAGCAATGGTGAAATGCCCATATCTATGAAGATAGCCTTCAGTAAGACAGCGAGAGAGCATTACAAATCGCAACAAACAAGCTCGGCTGAACAATCAGAGACTTCCGACAACCCAAGCTCCAGACCAATTTCAGATGCAATTGAGCCAGCTACAGAACAAACTGAAAATAATGAACCTATAGAGTATGCTATTCTCATTAAAACAGAGATACCAGATGAGAATAAACAGACACAAGATGAGGAAGAGAAAGAGAAAGAGCAGGCACCATTCGCACACCTCTCCAGAGCAGAACTTCTCAAACGTATCGGGATAACCAATTAGGAGGCAACCATGAAACAGGGAAAACTGGTCAGGACACAGAACGTAATAGCCGCAGACAAATGCATAGAATACCTACTAACCCGACCCAAACTGGAGATGGTCGGGCTTGGGCTTCTGTATGGTAGACCGGGACTGGGAAAGACCACTTATGCCAGTCGTATAGCTTTCAGTAAGGGCTATGTCTATCTCAGGCTGGAGGCAACTACCACACCTAAGGCGTTTGCTTCCAAGCTGCTCTTGGCATTATACAAGAGATTTGGCATGGGAGAATACATACCCTACGGAACAGCCAATGACCTCTTTATGCTATGCTTATCGACACTGGAAGATCATCGTGATACGATAATTGTGGTTGATGAGATAGACTATGCCTTCCGACACCCACAGCTCTTAGGAGCGATCAGGGATATCGTTGATGAGACCACAGCGATAGTGATCCTGGTCGGGATGCAGAACGCCAAGGACAAGCTCAACCAGATCAACGAGTATTACTTCGATAGATGCAATTTCTTCTATGAGTTCCAAGACCTTCCCAAGAAGGACATTGCCCAGTTATGCAGTGAGATTCTGGAGATCAAGTTCCATCCCGATATAGTCGAATATGTCCACTTCCACTCCTGCGGCAATGTCCGCAAAGCCATGAAGTTAATCCGCTCAGTTGAAGAGATAGGTATTTATAAGAATCTTGAAATGATCACTCAAGCCGATTTGGATGATTGAGGTCAAGATGACAGAAAAAGAACTAATCCTTAACTTCATCAATCAGTATGATCGACCTTTCAATGCTGAGGTAATAGCAGGGCTGACCAATGTCAGCATAGACGCAATTGATCGGCTACTGACCGAACTGCTCCAAAGTCAGGCAATCAAACAGATAGAAGATAGCCCTCCTATATACGTTCGAGCCAATCGCTACCAAGCTAGGATCGGCTATCAGCATTACAAGGGCTGGACTTTCAGTATAGCGGATGCCCACAAGCTTCTGGACATCCTGGAACAAGGCAGATACAAGTCCATCCGAGATATCGCCCAAGTGATCGGTAAATCCAGGCAGTGGGTCTATATCTATCTGGAGGCTCTGGCATCAATTGAAGTGGTTGATCTGAGAGGCTTCATATATGTGGTTATTTCCCGCCAAAACGTGCCCAAAATCGACAGAAAAGTCCAGAAAGGTATATTGGGTCAACTCAGGTGTTTGAATAGGGGGGGGGTATAGACTTCTTAAGATTATAAGAAAATTTTATACAAATGATCACCCATTATTTCAATAATTTCTACTCGCCTAACAGTAGGGCTTGAGTCATGCTATTTAAAGAACTTAGACCACAATAAGATGTAGTTTCTAAGAAGTTAATGGATTTCAGGATGTCACTGTGGTTTACATAAATACTCTAATCCCCAATTAATCATCCTGTCAGCAAAACATTCACTTGCCAGCGCTATTCGAGATAAATCAGGACAATTAGTTGAAAAGAGAGTTATCGACATTATCATATAGTGAAATACCTAAACGAAAAACTTCAAGATAATCATGGTCTTGAGCCATTGCTTCGAATAAGAGACAATGAATAAGTTTCAAAAATAGGGTGGTAATGTGTAGAAGCTAAGCAGTTGGTTATGCCATATTTGAAATGGGGGATTTGAGAGAGTATACAAATGTCTTGACAATTTTATGATTACTTGAAAATGGTAGTATGAGGTGAGAATTAGATGAGTAAAGTAGTAATTGCAATAGTCGGTCTTTGTGGAACAGGCAAGACAGAAGCTACAAAATACGTTCAGGGGACATTCAATTGTCAAACAGTGTATTTTGGTGGTTATGTTTTGCAAGAAACTGTTAGAAGAGGACTCGAAATCAATAGCGATAATGAAAGGAACGTGCGTGAAAACCTTCGTGATGTTCATGGTATGGATGCAATAGCTAAACTAGCATATCCGGACATTCTTACCATCATTTCAACAAACCAAATATTGATTATTGATGGGTTATATAGCTATTCCGAATTGTTGTATCTTCGTGAATCTATTGAATATCCATTACAACTCATTGCCATTCACTCATCTAGAAATGTCAGATATCATCGATTAGCTTTAAGAAGTATTAGGCCAATGACTAAGGAAGAGGTTGAACAAAGAGATTTCTTTGAGATTAATAACTTGGAGAAAAGCCAACCTATTACAT
This sequence comes from uncultured Candidatus Cloacimonadota bacterium, assembly GCA_964634275.1. Lineage (GTDB taxonomy): Bacteria > Cloacimonadota > Cloacimonadia > Cloacimonadales > Cloacimonadaceae > CAZZCS01. The sequence goes on from CAZWIS010000017.1 coordinate 43,969, forward strand.
TAGCTGATTATCATATCGTTAATGACACAGACATGGACTGTCTGTACAATAAATTGGAATTGGTCTGTAATGAAATCCGGAATATCTTTCTTACCTAAAAACATTAACCTCGGTAATGAATTAATAAAATACTTACTCAAAATTCTATCAATCTTACTATTTACTGTTGTATCCCTATTTTATAAAAAAGTCTATTCAAACATATACCTTTTTGACCGAACACTTCTTATCATTATATTATCGGTATATTTTGTTTTTAGTATTTATGATATTATTGCTTTGTCAAAAAATCATAAATTAGTATGGATATATTACATTCTAGCCATTTTCATATTCGTTGCCCTTACAGCTTTTTGTAATAGTACCATGATCCTACAGAATGTCCCATTATATATTCTATTTCTGTTGCTTATAATTGTTAAACTTCAATTGATATTAGTTAGCTCAATAGCTCACAATAATTTAAGTAATAATGATTGGGGATTTGCTGCAACTGGAGTTATCGTCGATTCTACAAAAAAGAAGCCTTGCTTTATACTAATAAATAATAAAAACTTACGAGAAGGCAAGGGATTATGGGTACCTCCAGGAGGGCATATTAATATTTTTAAAGAGCCGCCGACTAAGCAGTTGATTTCAAAAATTGCTTTCGAAATTGGAGCTCAATGCAATGTAATTGAATTGTTACAAATACTTTTCGAAGATAGTACATTTAACACTGACAAATTAAGCACATCACATACAAAGTGGATGTCAGCTCCGATATTTTTACTTAATGAAGACTTATTTGGTAATTGCAAGGATAATCATAAAAGACATATCGACCTTATATATTTATGTATTGTTGAATCTTATTCAAAGAACATTTCGTCAAAGTATAATATTAGTGATCAAGTGCACATCGATTTACATCGATGTGTTAGAAGCTATAGAGATGCCGAAAAAGAAGTATATGATACAATAGAAAAGTGGTTTAAAGATTACCATCATATAAATCAAAGTACGAAGGATTATGTGACGAGTGATGTAATTTGGCGGCTACATATTTGCGCAAAAATATACCGTAAATACAACAGTAAAATACCTTTGGAGATAGTTTAATGACAAATGATGTTTATACTTATGAGATAATGCAAAATGCTATGGAGCATTACGAAAATACAAATAATGAATTCATCTTAAGAGCTCTTTTTTCCGAAGACGAGAGCATTGTTTGGTTCGCAGCCAGAATTTGTGGATTAAAAAGATTACCCGCATCGATTCCAAGGTTGATACAAATAATAGGGAATGAATGTCGTGACCTTGGAGATACGAATGTTAGACGTATCAGTACTTGGTCATTAGCACAAATAGGTCTGGAATCTGTATTAGAATATTATGAGGATGTTTACAAAGATTCAAATTGGCTTATTAGGGAAGGTATCGCAGACATGTTAGGAATGTGTCATTATAGTGACTTAGTATTAAATATTCTTAAAGTGTTGATGAATGATCCCGATGAAAAAGTATGTCTATGGGCTTCATTATCTCTAAGTAAACATGGCGAACACTCTCTTTTAATTTTAAGTGACCAGCTAAATAAACAGAAAAATCCAAAAATAATTATATACATTTTAGATGCGTTATGTAAAATCAGCACTGAAGAATCATTGAGAGTTGCTGACGAATATGTTATCAAAACTGATAATTCTCAAATCAAACTACTTTACGATACAATTAGGACAAGTGATGCACTCCTTAAATAGTTTCAGAAATTTGGTAGGCTCTATATTCGCAGATTCTGAATTGTCTGTTCTTAAACAGTACAATCTATTAATTGTACACCATATGCTCGGAACACACCATGATTTTTACCAGTTACTATCTGAGTTATTTTTTGAAGTTGAATTTATAGCCATACCTTATTCCATTGATGTTAAGACATTGTCAGGTTTTAAAGAAAGGAATAATGGTATTAAATTGCAACTACTTGACAATCTTAGTGACATGAGACAAGTAGTGGATTTGACATTAGATAAACTGCTTAATTCTGAAAAAAAAATAGTGATAATTGATGTAGGTGGCTATAGTGCGGCAAAATTACTCAGTCTTGATGCAGAAAATTTGGGGAAAATAGTTGGAGTTGTAGAAGACACTGAAAATGGGTATAGAGTTTTTAACGACATCATGCATGATGGAAGGCTCAAATGGAATACATTCAGTGTTGCGAGAAGCTCTTTAAAAACTCCTGAAGATGCTATGACAGGTGATGCCGTTGCTTTTTCTGTTGATAAGATGATAAGAACGCTTAACCAAACTATGAACAATATGAATGTTCTCGTTATTGGGTATGGCAGAATTGGATCAAGTTTAGCACAATCTCTAACGAATAGAAAAGCGAATGTCACAGTTTTTGATTCTAATCCAGTTAAATTGATTGAAGCACATTCACACGGATTCACAGTTAAAGAAAAACATGATGCTATCAAAACAAGCGATTTGATTATCGGTGCAACAGGATGTAATTCTATTTCAGATTATGATTTTAGGAACATGTCTAATGGAACTATACTTGCCAGCGCTAGTTCTAAGCAAATTGAATATGATGTATCCTGTTTGGTTAGGTCTTCTTCAAAAATTAGGCATATCTCAGAAACTATAAATATATATGAATATGAAGGAAAAAGCTTAATTTTACTTAATAATGGGTACCCAATAAATTTTATTGATAATGGCATTATCGGAAACTATTTATACCTTGTTTGGTGCGAAATTTTAGCAAGTGTTTTAATGTTGACAAAAGCTGCTGTAAAAAGTAACTGCATAAATGAAGTCGATAATGAAATGAAAATAGAAATAGCTAGTTCTTGGCTTAGAATATTCGTATATGGAAAATAGCATATTCACTTCTGAGATATTGAATAGTGTCTTGACATTCGTTAATGAGATGACGTGTAAAAACGATACTGCTCATGGAATTTGGCACTCTAGGCGCGTATGGGAAACTGCATTATGGCTTTCGCAATCTATGCATGTTGACTTAGTTGTTATTCAGCTTTCAGCATTATTACATGATACTTACGATTGGAAGTATCAAGATGCAGATAAGAATCGAATTATTGCCAAAGAGTATTTGGCGAAATTAGATATTACTGAATCACAAAACGAACATATTGAGGACATAATCGAGAATTTGTCCTACACAAAAAATAGAAGTAATTACACAAAATCCTTGGAAGGTCAGATTGTGCAGGATTCTGACCGTCTCGAGGCTATTGGTGCAACTGGTATTATTAGAACGATAATTTATTCGGGTTCCAAAGGTTATACTATCTCTGAGTTTCAGAAAAAGAGAGCACCCAATATGGACAGTAATAGCGGCACTACTTCTAAAAATGCAATGAACCACTTTTATGAAAAACTATTGCTCCTTAAGGATAGCATGAATACAGAAAAGGCTAAAGCCGAAGCCATTATAAGACATCAATTTATGTTGCAATTTATAGATCAGTTTTATTCAGAAATAAGTAGAACTGAGGACTATTGATGATTAATCTTAACTACCGTGATTTTATTACTTGACCTAACGATTTCAAATGAGAATTTCATTTAACGTGTTACATTCTTTGAGAGGCGATATCGTTCAATAAAATTACTCGCATAGATAAAGTTATTAGTCAAGAAACCCACAACCACTTTTACATTGACATTCTACCCCATCTCTGATTAGGTGTATTTTAGGGTAGAGTCTTTAATACTCAGTTATAAACTTGAAAATTTTTATTGTCTAGCCAATCAAGGTAATCACGAGCAATAGATACTAAATAAAGTTGATAGATGGTTCTTAAGGAGTATTGATAATGCTCAGACTTGAAGACATCAAACCAGGAGCTTTAATTCAAGGGCTTGAGCCCGGAGAGGTCGTTCGTGTAGTAACGAGTGAACCCATCGGACCTAATGCGCTCACAGTTTATTACAAGAAAAACGATGGTTTACTATTAGAACGGCTGATTTACCGCACTGACGAGATGAATCTCTCTCTGGCAGTATCTGGACGCCCTTGGTCTTTTAAAGCGCCAGGAGCCGATTTTAAGCTGGCTGTGGAGGCTTGTCGGATCAATCTCGCCTATCTCTTTGACCCTATGATGGCAGTTCATACTTCCAACATTGAACCATTACCTCATCAAATCACAGCTGTATATGAATCCATGCTGCCCAGGCAACCTCTGCGTTATATCCTTGCAGATGATCCAGGAGCCGGAAAGACTATCATGGCTGGACTCTATATGCGAGAACTGATCATGCGAGCCGATGCCAAGCGTATCTTGATTATTGCTCCCGGTTCTCTAGTAGAGCAGTGGCAAGATGAAATGTTTGAGAAATTTGGACTGGATTTCTTCATCTTCTCCCGTGATATGGAAGCCCAATCTCATAGCGGAAATCCATTTGAGGATTTTGATTACCTGATTGCCCGGATAGATATGGTTTCACGTGATGAAGAGCTGATGGAGAAGCTGAAACTAACCTATTGGGACTTGGTAGTGATAGATGAAGCTCACAAGTGTTCTGCATCCTGGTTTGGCAATGAGCTTAAGAAGACCAAGCGTTATAAACTTGCCGAAGATGTGGGCAGCATCACCCGGCATTTCCTTTTAATGACCGCTACTCCTCACAAAGGCAAAGACGAAGACTTTCAAACCTTCCTGGCTCTGCTGGATTCTGACCGCTTCTATGGCAAAACTCGTGATAGTGCTCAATCAATAGATATCTCCGACCTTATGCGTAGAATGGTAAAAGAAGAACTGCTCAAGTTCGATGGCACTCATCTTTTCCCAGAACGCAAAGCCTACTCAGTCTCATACAAACTATCTGATCTGGAAGCTGAGCTATACCTTGCGGTAACTGAATACGTCCGCGAAGAGATGAACAAGGCAGACCGTCTGGAAGGCAAGCAAAGGAACACAATCGGCTTTGCGCTTACCATTCTGCAACGTCGTTTAGCATCGAGTCCGGAAGCGATCTATCAATCACTAAAAAGACGTATGGAAAAGCTCACCCGCAGACTGGAAGAGGAAAAGCTTATCCTGCGAGGTGAACTGATTCGCAAGAAAGATGATTTCGATGTCCCGGAAGACCTGGATGATTTAAACAGCGAAGAGCAAGAAAACATGGAAGAGGAATTGGTCGATAGCGCTACCTCTGCTCAAACCATCCAAGAATTTGAGAATGAAATCATCATCCTGACCAGCCTCACCAAACAAGCAAAAGAACTACGGGATTCAGGACTTGACCGCAAATGGGAAGAGCTTTCCAACCTCTTTGAGAATAACCCACATATGCGAGAGAAGAGCGGTCGTTACCGCAAACTCATTATCTTTACTGAGCATCGTGATACCCTGAACTATCTCCATAATCGCTTAAACGGTTTAATTGGTAATACCGAAGCAGTTATCATCATCCACGGTGGTATCAAACGTGAGGAAAGGCGCAAAGCTCAAGAGCTGTTCCGCAATGACCCCAGAGTTAGTATATTGCTGGCTACAGATGCTGCTGGAGAAGGTGTGAACCTCCAAAATGCCAATCTGATGGTCAATTACGACTTGCCCTGGAATCCCAATCGCATCGAACAACGCTTTGGCCGTATTCATCGTATTGGTCAGCAGGAAGTTTGCCATCTCTGGAATATGGTGGCAATGGAAACCAGAGAAGGCGATGTATTCCTGAATCTCTTTAACAAACTGGAAATCCAGAGACAAGCTCTCGGCGGTCGGGTATTCGACATTCTGGGCGACGTTTTTGAAGAAAAAAGCCTGCGGGATTTACTTATCGAAGCTATCCGCTATGGAGACAATCCCGAAGTCCGGGCCAAGCTCATGGAAGTGGTGGAAGGTGCTCTCGATACCGAACACATCAAAGATATCCTCAACCGCAATGCCTTGTGTGAGGAAGTGATAGACGAGAAACGTCTCTTTGCAGTCAAAGAAGAGATGGAAAAAGCAGAAGCCAGAAAGCTGCAACCCTATTTTATCCGTGCCTTCTTCAGTAAAGCCTTTGAACAACTCCGCGGTGAGCTGCGTGCACGTGAATCCGGCAGATGGGAAATCACTTATGTCCCTGCCAATATTCGTGAAAGGGATAGGCAGATATCGGGCAGAAACAGACGCAATATGAATCCCGTAACCACTAAGTACGAGCGTATCTGCTTTGATAAGCAGTTCGTGCGTTTAGCTACCCGCGAATCTGCAATGGCAAGCTTTATCCATCCCGGGCATCCACTCATGCTGGCAGTAACAGATTTGATGCTGGAAGCTCATCGTAATAAACTGAAACAAGGTTCTGTGATGCTTGATCCCAATGATGATGGCATAGTGCCCAAAGCACTGATTATCATCGATCATACCATCAAGGAAGGCTTTAACCGGGATAGGTGCGTCTCTCGAAGGATGCAGTTTGTGGAAATCACACCCGAAGGAGTTGTAAGTAATTCCGGTTGGGCTCCCCACCTCGATCTTGAACCCATTCCAGATAGTGATTTTAGTCTTCTCAAAGGCATTTTATCTTCAGAATGGCTGTCCGAAAATTTGGAAAAGGAAGCTCTTGCTTATGCCACTGCTCATCTTGCAGCAGAACATTTAAGTGAAGTGCAAAGCCGCAGAGAACAGCATGTTTCCAAGACTTTAACGGCAGTACATCAAAGACTAATTAAAGAGATAAACTACTGGTCGGACCGCAAGATCAAGTTACAGGATGATTTGGCAGCCGGAAAACAAACCAGAGTTAACATAGACAATGTAAATCGCACCATAGATGAGCTAACCCAGCGGCTGGAATCCAGAAGCAAGGAACTGAAGGAAATGCGTCATATCGTCTCTGAAACACCTCATATCATCGGTGGTGCTCTGGTCATTCCTGCAGGTTTGATTGGCCAAATCAAAGGTGAACCTAACTGGTCTGCGGATGCCGAAGCACGCAGCCGAATTGAGCAGATAGCCATGAAGGCAGTGATGGAATACGAGAAATCCCTCGGTTGTGAGGTTATCGATGTATCGAGGAGCAACTGTGGTTGGGATATCACCAGTATTCCCCCTATGCAAGATGGCCGCTTACCAGAAACCAAACACATCGAAGTAAAAGGCAGAGTAAAAGGTCAATCCACTATTACAGTTACTCGCAACGAAGTTCTCTATGGCTTGAATCAGGCAGATAAATTCATCTTGGCGATTGTCGTTATAGATGGCGATAACTTTGAAGGACCCCATTATATTCGCAATCCCTTTACTCAGGAACCGGATTGGGCGGTAACCAGTATCAATCTTGATATCCAAAGCTTGATTAAGAAAGCCATTTCTAGTGAGGGCAGATGAACGATATTCTGAAATCAATCCAGGCTGAAAACCTTGATAAGGACACAATGTTAATCTTCTATGAATGCCAAAGACGGTATCTTTCCGCTGCTGAATTGGTAGGAATGTATGACGAATACATCGATAAACTAAACGTGGTTTACTTCGTAGTAACAATCCACACGAAGATAATTGTAAAAGCCATATACGATCGTTACAATGAATGCTATTCCGATGACCAAATATTAATATTGGAGTCCTTTGAACATACAATCAATCGAAGATGGCACTACTTCATGACCAAGACAATCTCTACGCTTGTAGGTAACAATACTTTCTGCCGTTGCTATCTCAAGTTGTCAGGTTGTCTGGAAAGAGATGATACGGGGACGATGCTTTCACCAGCATTGCAGATAGTAAAAGAACTTGATTATCGGTTGTTGCTTTCTGATGAATCAAGAAGATTTAGTGAAGAAGTTAATGTATGACATTATATCCCATCGTTGTTTCAACATAATGTTCACACAGCATAGTTGTTTTCTAATTTTACGTTCACTTAGACCGCAACATGGGAAGAAACAAAATGCATAGAGCTTGCTTGAATTACAATAGCAATACGGATGAATTGCGGATGGGATGCGTATTTCATCCGTATTGCTATTGTAATTCAAGCAAGCAACATGATATGGGCGGGATTCCCGCAAAGAGCCCTGAAGAATAATAGGAATTTATGTATAAAGTAAAAGCCCCCAAGAAACTGATTGAAGTAGCACTTCCGCTTAAAGAGATAAACGAAGCCTGTGCTCATGAGAAAATGCCCGGCATAGGCCCACACCCAAGAGGAATACACTTATGGTGGGCAAGACGTCCCCTGGCTGCTGCCAGAGCAGTCCTGTTTGCCCAATTAGTCAATGACCCAGGTTGGGATGAAGAGCTTAAGATTGGCTATAAGAGAAAGGCAGATGCAAACAGGGAACGAGAACGTCTTTTTGAGATCATCCGCAAGCTGGTGAAATGGGAAAACACAAATAATGAAATTGTTCTTAATGAAGCCCGTGCCGAGATTCGCAAGAGCTGGAGAATTACTTGCGAACTTAATAAAGACCATCCCGATGCCTCAGAACAGTTTAATCCTGACAAACTTCCTGCCTTTCATGATCCCTTTGCCGGTGGTGGTTCCATCCCCTTGGAAGCTCAGAGATTAGGCATGGAAGCTTGGGCAAGTGACCTGAACCCTGTGGCTGTGCTTATCAATAAAGCAATGATCGAAATCCCACCCAAGTTTGTAGGCAAACGACCCACTGGACCTATACCTGAACAAGAACAACAGCTTGATACTGGTCAATACTCATGGGAAGGGGTTACTGGACTGGCCGAAGATGTTCGTAGATATGGACATTGGATGAAAGCAGAAGCATCTAAACGTATTGGGCACTTGTATCCACCTATAGAAATAACATCTGAATTGGTATCAGAACGCCCTGATTTAGCTCAATATCAAGGGAAGAAGCTTCCTGTTATTGCCTATATATGGGTAAGGACTGTAAGGAGTCCCAACCCACTCTATTCACACGTAAATGTACCATTAGCTTCGACCTTTCTGCTCTCTGATAAAAAAGGAAAAGAAGTTTTCGTCGAACCGATTCTTGATAATGACAAGTACGAATTTATGGTGCGAATTGGAAAACCTGAAGACTTGGAGGTTGTAAAAAGTGGGACAAAGGCTCCGGGAAAAACTTCGAATTTCTATTGTTTACTATCAAAAACTCCCATAGATGGAAGATACATCAAACTTGAAGGTCAGGCTGGAAGAATTGGTTCAAAACTTATGGCTGTTGTTGTTGAAGGGAAACACTGTAGAATTTATTTATCTCCAACTCACGAACAGGAAACGCTAGCTTTTTCTGCTATTCATACTTGGGAACCAGACGGAGAGTTAATTGGGAAAAGTGCTGACCAATTGCCCCTGTATGGCATGTCAAATTACAAGCAATTGTTTATGCCACGTCAACTTACAGCATTGACTATGTTATCTGATTTGGTTGAACTTGCTTATAAGAAAGTAACTGAGGAAGAAAAACAATCTGTAAGTAAAAGAGAATCTTTGAAGGTTGATACGACTGAGATGATTGGCTATGCTGAAGCTATAAAAATCTTTTTAGCATTTGCAATAGATAGGTGTGCTGATTTCTCTAACACTTGTACTCGTTGGGTACCTGGAAATCAAAAGATAATGAACTTGTTTGGAAAGCAAGCAATAGCAATGACATGGGATTTCGCTGAAGCAGGGATATTGAACGACGTTGTAGGTGGATTCGCACCTGCTGTTGAGTTTATTTCACGTTGTATTGCTAAGACCAATGCAAACGGGAGAGGATTCGCAAGGCAAGCGGATGCATCTATTTCAAACATTAGTAAGGGCAAAGTCATCTCAACAGACCCTCCGTATTATGATAATATCTGCTATTCTGATTTATCTGACTTTTTCTATATATGGTTACGGCATAATCTTAAAGACGTATTGCCCACACTTTTCAACACTCTTTATACACCAAAGAGTGATGAGCTTATAGCTTCAACTTACAGACATGATAATAGGGCAGATGCAGATACATTCTTCTTAGACGGTATGACGAAAACCATGAACAACTTTGTTACAAATAGTCATGAAGCATTCCCTGTAACAATTTATTACGCATTTAAACAATCAGAGACTAAGAATTCTGAAACAACCAACACGGGATGGGTAACGTTTCTTGAAGCGATATTTCGTGCTGGATTCTATCTATGTGGGACGTGGCCATTCAGAAGTGAACAAGAACACAGAATGATTGGCATGGGGGCAAACGCTCTTGCTTCAAGCATTGTTTTGGTTTGCCGTGGACGTGAGATCAATGCCAAATCAATCAGTCGCAAAGACTTCATGAGGGAATTAAGTATAGCAATCCCTGAAGCATTAGAAACAATGATAAATGGAAGCGAAACATCTAGCCCTATTGCACCCGTTGATTTAGCGCAATCAGCCATCGGACCCGGTATGGCTGTGTATTCAAAGTATCAAGCAATCTTAGAATCTGACGGCAGTCCGATGACAGTGCATACTGCGCTTATCCTTATCAACAAGACCCTCGATGAGTATTTCAAAGAATTGGCAGGCGATTGGGATAATGATACTCGTTTCTGCTTGCAGTGGTTCAGTGAATATGGTTGGAAAGAAGGTGCTTACGGAAATGCAGAAACAATAGTTACATCAAGAGGTCTTTCAGTAGAAGGTATACGAGACAGTGGTGTGCTTTTTGCTGAAAAAGGCAAAGTTCGTCTGTACCGCCCATCTGAGTATCCGTCAGACTGGAATCCTCTAAAAGATGATAGAACGCCTGTATGGGAAGTATTGCATCAGCTAATCCGGGCACATCAGAGCAGTGGGGAATCCGCTGCAGCAGTGATTGCCTCTGCAGTTCCTGAGTTAGCTGCTACAGCCCGGCAACTTGCCTTTTTACTTTATACATTATGTGAACGACAAGGCTGGGCAGAAGATGCCAGACCCTATAATGATCTTGTAACAGCCTGGCTCTCCATCGAAAAACAAGCTCAGGATAAAGGAATAAAAGATGATCAGATTGAGGCTGAGTTTTAGGAGTGAGGAGATATCATGCTGAGGATAAATGAACTGCTTGCCCGGGAAGAAGGCAAGACTCTGCTTTCAGGAAAGAACTCGGAACAAATGAACTTCCGAGTAGCTTCCGAGCTGTTTGCCAAGCATGGTAAACTCATTGATATAAATAAGCTTGCGAACATAAGAACTCTGCATAAACATCAGGAGATAACATGATAAAAGCATGGCGGGACATCGCAATACCGCATCAGGAC
>CAZWIS010000018.1:0-54065 GCA_964634275.1 uncultured Candidatus Cloacimonadota bacterium
GATTGACAGAAATTACCAAATCCAAAATCTTATGAAACGGCATTGAACCCCGTTCATAATGATAGCGGGGAATAATCAAACAAGAGGTAAGATATGCACAGCATAGGTTCATACGAAGACCGCATCAAAGATTTTTCATGGCAGTTATCTGAAAAGGAACTTGAGTATAATCCTGGAAATGTGATTAACATCGGATGGTACTGCTCAGACCGGATATGCAACCAAGGCAAGGGTGACAAGCTTGCCCTCAAATGGGAAGGATTGGGTGGTAAGGAAAAACAATACACTTTTCATGATGTTCGGCAGTTGAGCAATTCGATTGGTGTATTTCTTCGCTATTTGGGAGTTCAGCCCGAAGAGCGTGTCTGCCTGTTTTTGGATAGAATCCCAGAGCTCTATATTGGCTTTATAGGTATCCTCAAGACTGGGGCAGTGGCACAACCGTTGTTTTCCGCGTTTGGCGATGAATCCTTGTTGGTGAGGCTGGAAAATGCCACTACTACTGCTATCATCACTCAGAAAAAGCATGTGGGCAAAATCCGCAAAATATTGGATAAATTGCCCCATTTGAAACACATAATAATCGTAGACGACAATGGGAAGAGTCCCCTGCAAGATAGAGAGATAGCCTTTAATATGGACGAAGCCACTCGTATTGACAGCTTCGAAATCTATCCAACCCTGGCAGAATCTCCCTCCGTTTTGCACTACACTTCCGGAACCACTGGAATGCCAAAAGGAGCCAAGCATGTTCATTATTCCCTGATCTCTCAATACCTGACTACAAAGTGGGTTTTGGATTTGCAGGATAATGACATATATTGGTGTACTGCGGATCCCGGATGGGTAACCGGTACTTCTTATGGTATCATAGGGCCATGGGTTTTGGGTATTACACAGTGTGTATCCGATGTAGGATTTTCTGCTGAGACATGGTACAAGTTCATCGAAAAGCATCGAGTAACCGTATGGTATTCTGCCCCTACTGCAATCCGTTCCCTGATGAAGGCAGGCGACGATTTGATCAAGAATTTCGACTTGAGCTGCCTGCGTCATCTTGCCAGTGTAGGAGAGCCTCTGAATGCGGAAGCTGTGCTGTGGTCGGAAAAGGTCTTCGGGCTCAAATTCCACGACTCATACTGGCAGACGGAGACAGGATCAATCATGATCACAAACTATCCCGGCATGAAGATTAAGCCAGGCTCAATGGGCAAAGCTTTCCCGGGGATAGAAGCTGGTGTCGTCGATACAAATACTTATGAACAGATCCACGAAACTGGAAAAATCGGGCTGATAGCTTTCAAGCCAGGTTGGCCTGCCATGATGCGTTCATATTGGAACAATGAAGAGATATACAAAAGCAAGTTCAAAAACGGCTGGTATATTCCCGGCGACAGAGCGTACATAGATCCGGAGGGATATTTCTGGTTCGTTGGCAGAGATGACGATATCATCAACACCGGTGGACACCTGGTTAGTCCTTTCGAAGTAGAATCTGCGTTATTGGAACATCCATCTGTAGCGGAATCGGCAGTAGTTTCCAAACCTGATTTCGTTAATATGGAAGTCGTCAAAGCTTTTGTATGTTTGAAGCCGGGATTTGAACCAAGTGATGAGTTAGAACTGGAAATAATGAACTTTATCCGCAAAAAACTCTCCCCACTTGCTATGCCCCAAGACATTGAGTATGTCAAGAACCTCCCCAAAACCAGAAGCGGAAAGATTATGAGACGTGTGCTCAAAGCTCAGGAATGGGGCGAAGAGATTGGTGATACATCAACTCTCGAAGATGAATAAAAAAATAAATTGCAAGGAGTAATATAATGCAAGAAATTCGCGAAGTAGTCCTCGAATACGTAAGAAACGAGTATATGGAAGATCAGGATGAGGAGCTGACATACGATACAGCCCTTATATCCGGAGGTTTTGTCGATTCCTTTTCAATGGTATCCCTAAAACGCTTTTTGGAGACCAAATACAAGATTTCATTGCCAGATAACCGTGCCACACCAGAAGCCTTTGACACTGTAAACAAGATTACCGAACTCGTCCAAGAATTTCTCGATAAATAGAGGTGAAGCATGGCATATAGTGATAAAGTACGGGACACGTACAAAGCACAATTGGACAATCTGATAGATGGTGGAATATTCAAGATTGAGCGTTATATCCATTCCGTTCAAGACGCTGAAATAGAAGTTGAATTTCCTCCGGGAGCACCTCTGAAGAAGGTTATAAACATCTGCGCAAATAACTATCTGGGGCTTTCGAGCCATCCGGAAGTAGTCAAAGCTGCTCATGAAGGATTGGATAGCAGAGGTTATGGAATGTCTTCTGTCCGCTTCATCTGCGGGACTCAGGATATTCATAAGGAACTGGAAGCCAGGCTGACAGAATTTCTGGGAACGGAAGACACAATCCTGTTTCCTTCCTGTATGGATGCAAATGCCGGGGTGTTCGAAGCCATCCTTTCTGAAGAAGATGTGATGATATCAGATCGTTTGGTGCATGCATCCCTGATTGATGGAATTCGTCTGTGTAAAGCCATGACAGATTCATTCAAACACTCCGATATGAAACATCTGGAAGAGAAGCTCCAGCTTCATGCTGACAAAAGACACAAGCTCGTCATTACCGATGGTGTTTATTCTATGGATGGAGATACCGCGAAGCTTGATGAAATGGTAGCACTCTGTGAGAAATATGATGCCATGTTGTTGGTTGATGATTCCCATGCCTCCGGATTTATCGGAAAGACCGGTCGTGGAACGCATGAAAAGTGTGGTGTAATGGGCAAAATTGACATCATAACCACTACTTTTGGCAAGGGACTCGGTGGAGCAAGTGGCGGATGTGTATCTGGGCGCAAAGAGTTAGTCGAACTTTGCCGTCAGAAAGCCCGTCCATACCTGTTCTCCAATACTATTGCACCACCCGTCGTGGCAGGAGTCATCCGTGTATTGGAAATCCTTTCCAAGACCACAGAAAGACGCGACAAACTGGAAGAAAATGCCAACTGGTGGCGGCAGAGTCTCCTGGATGCTGGATTTGTCTTGCAGCCCGGTGATACTCCAATAGTGCCCGTCATGCTCTTTAATGCCAAGCTTTCACAGGATTTTGCCCGTGACCTGTTTGCAGAAGGCGTTTATGCAATTGGATTCTTCTTCCCCGTAGTACCCCAGGGCAAGGCAAGGATTCGCACTCAAATCTCCGCTGCCCATGAAAGACACCATCTGGAAAAAGCCTTGGAAGCTTTCATCAAAGTAGGAAAGAAATACGATATCCTTGGCAAAACTAAAAATGAAATAACCGCTATGTATGGTGGTTAAGCTATTCAAATCACAATAGATTCAATCCTCTGCCCCGAAGCTTACACTTCGGGGCTTTTTTCATGTTTACGGCAAAGAACGAGCCTTGCTTTTCTATCCCCATTTTATGCAATCTTCCTTGAAAGTATGTCGTAATGATGTGGCGCTGATATCGCCGCTTTTCCCCTCCAACTGCGCCAGATATGCTGCTCATGTATCAGGAAATACGTAACAATTGACTGTTGAAGGTGTCTTCCGGTATAGCTAATCGGTGGGTTTTCAGCCAATTTGAGCGCGCAAAAACAGTCATCTATACCCACCCTCCACCCTTTTTGTATGGAGCACTGCCCCATACCCCGATGATTCAACGGTCATAATAAGATTATTGAAGGTGTATTTCCGTAAAGCCATTCATTGACAAAAATTGGGGATGTAAAAGACTTGCTATCAAATGGGAGTATCTCCTCTGTAAGTTGGAATTATGAGAAAATACATTGTATCAATCGTCGGCAGACCTAATGTCGGCAAATCGACACTTTTTAACAGATTGTGCCGTAAACGCTCCGCAATAGTTGACTTTGAGTCTGGCGTTACGCGGGATAGAAAGTACGAAGATGTCGAATGGAATGGGAAGCTTTTCAAGCTTGTGGACACAGGTGGAATTGTTTTTGACTCCGGTGAAACCATAGACAAAATGATAAAGCATCAAGCTCTGCTTGCAATTGATGAATCAGATTTGATTATTTTCCTGGTTGATGCCAAGACAGGCACTACGGATATAGACAAAGAAATCGCCAAAATCCTTTTCCCTCATCGGGATAGAGTAATGCTTGTAGCCAATAAAGCCGATAATGAAAAGCTGGAATGGGAATTATACGACTTTTTACAGCTCGGGTTTGGTGAAGCATTTCCGATCTCTGCCAATCAGGGTAGAAATACGGGTAACTTTTTGGATGAACTTCTGAAAATGATCCAAGGCACTGCAGACGTGGGAGATACGATCCAGCCAGAGATAACGTCAATAGCTGTTGTGGGAAAACCCAATGTCGGAAAATCTTCGATTGTAAACCGCATGCTTGGTGGTGATAAGCAGATAGTGGATAGCGTCCCAGGAACTACCAGAGACTCAATCGACACCAAATTCCGTTATATGGGCAAGGACTATATTCTGATCGATACTGCGGGCCTGCGGAGAAAAACCAAAGTCAATTACGGGGTGGAATATTTTAGCACTATGCGTACTATTGATTCGGTTGATCGTGCAAGAGTAGTGATCCTGGTATTAGCAGCCGATGAACCCGTTTCGGCTCAGGATGTCAAAATCGCTTCCTATGCCAAACGCAAAAACAAAGAAATAATGATCCTCTACAACAAGTGGGATTTGGTACAAAAAGAGACTAATACCACCCGTGAATTTTTGGCTGATTTGCACGAACAGATGCCATTCCTTCAATTTGCCCCGGTTCAGTATATCTCGGCGAAAACCGGACAAAGATTGAACCGGATTATGGAACAAGTCCAAAAGATCGAAGAAGAGAGCGAAAAAAGGATCTCCACATCTGAACTAAATGATTTTATGGAGAAGGTCATAGAACGTCGCCCTCCGACAACTCCCAGCGGGAAGCATGCCAAAATATATTATATAACCCAGGCAACCGTCAAGCCGCCTACATTCGTATTCTTTTGCAACAAGCCATCGCTGATAACGATAAACTATCGCAGGTTTCTTCATAATCAATTGCGGGAAATGTTTTCGTTTGAGGGAGTAAGTATTAAGCTCATCTTTAAGGGGAGGTCCAGTGATGAACGTAGCGAACTATAGTCTCTTAGTTATGTACGTCTATTTGGTTTTGGCTTATCTTTTTGGGAGTATTCCATTCGGATACTTGATAGGAAGGATATTTTTCCAAACCGATATCAGAAAAGGTGGCAGCGGCAATATTGGTGCTACCAATGCCATGCGCAGATTTGGAAGCTTTACTGGAGTAATAGTTCTGATTCTTGATCTGCTAAAAGGCTTTTTTGTAGTTATTTTGGGGCAGTATCTGTTTCATTACTCCAATGTATTTGTAGTTCTTTGCGGTGCTTGTGTGGTTCTTGGCCATGTATTTCCCATATTTTTGGGCTTTAAAGGTGGAAAAGGAGTAGCTACAGCTGGTGGTGTTTTTCTTGCCCTATCCCCTATCCCGCTATTGATAACCATCTTGTGTTTTATTGTTATAACATGGATTACCCGGTTTGTTTCAGTTGGCTCTGTCTTGTCGGCAGTTTGCTTTCATATTCTGGCACTCAGCCAGCAGGTTATAAATAATACCAATAATATCCCCCTGGTGCTGTTTACCACCTTGATAGTACTTCTACTGATTTTTAAGCATCAGGACAACCTGGCAAGGCTCTTAAATGGAACAGAGAATAAAATCCAGTTTAATCGTAAAAAAAGGAACTAAAGAAAGAGAATGTGTGGTATAATAGGGGTATTTGGTTCAGACAAAGCAGCTCAACTTGCTTCGCTTGGCATGTTTTCGGAGCAGCATAGAGGACAGGAAAGCTGTGGAATGGCTGTATCCGATGGTATCGTCATCCGCTTACACAAGAGTATGGGATTAGTCAAAGAAGTGTTTGATCCCGAGAGGCTAAAATCTCTTACTGGTACTATTGCCATTGGGCACGTAAGGTATCCCACAAAAGGATCAGCCACAGAGTTTAACTCTCAACCGCATTTGGTGGAAACCCTTTCCGGTCCTACTTATGCTCTGGCCAGTAATGGTGACATCGTAAACTATCAGGAAGTCCGCCATATGTTGGAGACTGAAAACATTTACTTCAATAGTGATAACGATGGAGAACTGCTCGTCAAATTTATCGCCTGGCAGATTGAAAAAAAAGGACAAAGCATTATCGATGCCATCAGAGAACTGATGAGATCGGTAAAAGGGGCATATTCTACCGTGTTTTCGACCCGCACCGAATTGTATATGTTCCGCGATCCATATAGTATACGACCAATGGTATGGGGGAAAACTTCGGATGGTTCCGTAGTCGTGGCATCCGAAAGTTGCGCCCTGGACACACTTGATGTCATCGAACGCAGTGAAGTCCCGGCAGCAGGAATTATCCGGCTCGAATCCACAAACATCACAATAATAGAAAACGATCCGAACCTTTATCGATCAATCAAGGCGGATAAACACTGTATCTTTGAACATATCTATTTTTCCAGACCCGATAGCCATCATTTTGACGAAAACATTTATGAAGTAAGGGAAAAGATCGGTGCCTTGTTAGCTGATAACGACAAAGATCTGGAAGTCGATTGCGTGATTGCTGTACCAGATTCTTCAAACTTTATTGCATCAGGCTATGCAAAACAGAAGAACATCCCACTTTCATTGGGTTTGATCCGCAACCACTATGTAGGCAGGACTTTTATCAAACCGGAACAAACGATCAGGGATGAAAGCGTCAAACAAAAATTTAACTTACTACCTAATTTCTTCAATGGCAAGAAAATAGTATTGATAGATGATTCTATAGTCCGGGGTACTACTATCCGAAAAATTGTGAAGATGATCAAAGATGCCGGATCCAAAGAGATACACCTGAGAATCGGATCACCCCAAGTGCGACACTCCTGTTATTATGGAATTGACACTCCGACCAGCGATGAATTGGTGGCAAACCGTTTATCGGTAGAAGAAATCAGGCAACGTGTGGGAGTAGATACATTACATCATATCGAAATCACGGAAATCAAAAAAAGTGTGAAATGCCCGAATGATTATTGTTATGCTTGCTTCACAGGTGAATACCCAATTGAGGTAAAACAATGACAATCAAGACAGCCCTTCAAAAGTTTGCCGGCAAAAGAATTATGGTCGTTGGAGATCTAATGCTGGATCATTATATTGATGGAACCGTAAGCAGGATTTCTCCCGAAGCTCCAGTCCCCGTTGTCGATGTAAAGAAAACAGAATATAGACTGGGTGGTGCAGCCAATGTAGCACTAAACTTAAAATCCTTGGGGGCTGATGTACTTCTGGTTGGCATTTCCGGGAATGATTCAATTGGAGAAATCCTTTCAAACATTCTCAGAGAAAACTCACTGGATACAAAAGGAGTTTTCACCGATCCAGACCGGCCTTCAACTCTCAAAACAAGGGTCAGTTCCGTAAATCAGCAAATTGTTCGCTTTGATATCGAGGATTGCAGAGAAATCACAAAAGCGATGTCTGCAAAGATACTGAAGTGGATAGATGAAAACATTCTGAGCTGCGATGCCGTCATCATAGAAGACTACAACAAGGGTCTGATGAGTCAAAAACTGATAAGTGGGATTATCAAATCCGCCATCAATCGCAACATATTGGTTGCAGTTGACCCCAAGTTTAAGCACTTTTTCGATTACAAGGGCGTTAGTCTGTTTAAACCAAATTATCAGGAGATGCAGAAAAACATAGGTAAGAGTTTTGATTCTGAAGAAGAATTTGTCGCCTCTGGATTTGCATTGAAGAAAAAGATTGGGGCAAAATATCTGGTCGTGACGAGAGGCAGCAAAGGATTGTGTATATTTACTGATAAGTCTGAGCCTATCAATATCCCTACATTTGCCAGAGAAGTTTTCGATGTATCTGGAGCAGGAGATACTGTGATAAGTGCTATGACTATGGCACTAAGCTGTGAGTGTGACATCAAAACAGCGGCTACCATTGCCAATCATGCAGCTTCGGTTGTATGCGGTAAACATGGTACTGCAACGGCAAATACAAAGGAAATCCTGGACTCCTACAATGATTACAGACAAGATTAAAAGTCCTAACGAATTACAACATATTTGCCAGAGTCTCAAGAACTCCGGAAAAGTGATTGTGTTCACCAATGGATGCTTTGATATCCTTCACAGTGGCCATGTACGATATTTGGAAGAAGCAAAAGCATGTGGTGATGTTTTGATTTTGGGAATCAATAGCGATGCCTCAGTAAAAAGACTAAAGGGAGATTCCAGACCGATCAATTCTCTGGAAGATCGTTCAATTGTGCTAGCAGCACTACAATCTGTGGACTATGTCACTGCTTTTCATGAAGATACACCGCAGAACCTGATCAAACAAATAGTTCCACATATCCTGGTCAAAGGTGGAGACTGGAAACCAGAAAGTATTGTGGGATCAGACATCGTTCTCGCTAATGGTGGAGAAGTACGTAGTCTTTCTTTCATCAATGGGAAATCCAGCACTGGTATCATAGAAGCATTAAATTCTAACGGTAAGGAACTATGATTGGTGAACCGAACGAGTATACCACTGGCGAAGACATTGGACTTGTGACAGCTGTCGGCAATGATAGAGTCAAAGTAGAAGTTATTCGTACTGCAGGCTGTAAGTCGTGTTCTATGCAGGGGTTTTGCTTTTCCAAAAACAGCCCTGCAGTTTTCGATTTGGAGACCGATCATACCATGAGCGTAGGTGACAAAGTCCAGCTTTCTATATCTCCCAAAGGAAGAGTCTTTTCCTCGTTGCTGATATTTATCGTTCCTGTTTTGTTTCTGTTTACTGGATACCTGCTATCATCAAACTTTTTGTCCGAATTAATGGCAGCGTTGATGGGTTTTGTATGGTTTGCTTTTAGTTTCTTAATCATCCATTATATCGACAAAAAACAAGGAAATAAGTTATCTGTTAGAATTGTAGGGGTTGTAGAAGAAAGCACACAAATGGCGGAGCAGGAATCATGAGAATTACTCTGAATGAGATGGTTTTTTATGGATACCATGGTGTTTTTGATGAAGAAAGACGGTTGGGACAACGCTTTATTGTGACTGTTCACCTCTTTACGGACACAGCATTGGATGAAGAAGTGCACAGACTCGAAGACACGATAGATTATACGCTGGTATGGAAAGATATCAAAGAGATAGTTGAAACTCATCAGTTTCATCTTTTGGAAAGCTGTGCCAATACCATTGCAGATAAGCTATTGGAAGATTATCCGCTGGTACAGAAAGTCTGTGTATGTATTCAAAAGCCATCTGTAGCCATCCAGGGAAGTTTGAAATCTGTCGAAGTAGAGATAATCAGAGAGCGTAAGTGTTAGTTTATCTTTGTTTGGGGTCCAATATGGACGATCCCATGAAGCAAATTACTATCGCACGGGAAAAAATTACAGAAGTGTGTGGTCTTGGGCTTCTGCGACAAT
The DNA here is from genome assembly GCA_964634275.1 of uncultured Candidatus Cloacimonadota bacterium. GTDB lineage: Bacteria > Cloacimonadota > Cloacimonadia > Cloacimonadales > Cloacimonadaceae > CAZZCS01. The sequence goes on from CAZWIS010000018.1 coordinate 9,501, forward strand.
CATCTGTAAAAAGAACTGCTGCGTATGGATATACCCTACAGGAAGATTTTTATAATCAAATCCTGGAATTGGAGTGTAATCTTGAACCAATGACTTTACTTTCCAAGATCCAAGAGATAGAGATAACATCAGGCCGCAAGCCCACTTTCAAATGGGGACCAAGAGTTATCGACATAGATATTATATTTTACGGAAGACAAATTGTCAATTCATGCAATCTGGTAGTTCCTCATCCCGATATTCAGAACAGAATATTTGTGCTGCAACTATTGGACGAGTTGATCCCAGATTATATTCACCCAGTATTACTTCAAAGCGTAAATGAACTATATACAATACTGAAGAAGACCGGAGGTAGTAAATGAGACCACTTTCTGCGATAGTCCTGGCTGCTGGAAAAGGTACCAGGATGAAATCCAGGTATTCGAAAGTGACCTTCAAAATAGCAGACAAACCTATGATCCAAAGAGTAGTGGATACAGCTCTGAGAATGAACGCCAATCGGATCGGGATAGTAGTGGGGTTTCAGAAGGAAACTGTAATTGCTGCGTTGAAACCCGATGATAGGCTGGAGTTTATTGAGCAAAAAGAGCAATTGGGCACGGGACATGCAGTGATGATCACAGAAGAGCTCTTTGGAGATGCCGATACGGATATCCTGATACTTTGTGGCGATGTACCCCTTTTATCTGTACAAACTTTGAAACATATGTACGAGCTTCATAAAGCTGAAGGTTCCGCTTGTACTGTCCTAACCGCTACTCTTGATGATCCGGGTAAGTATGGCAGAATACTGAGGGATAGTTCTGGAAAGGTGTATGGCATTGTAGAATATAAAGACGCCACTGATGAACAAAGAGATATCAAAGAATTTAATACTGGAATCTATTGCTTCAGGTCTAATGACCTCTACCAAGCTTTAAAAAGGACATCAAATACAAATAAGCAAAATGAGTATTATCTTACTGATGCCCTCTCAGTTTTGTATTATGAAGGGAAAATTGTAAGCTCCGTCGTATTGGAAAACCTGATGGAAGTATCCGGTGTTAATTCTCAAGAGCAGTTAGCCGAGGTTGAAAACACGTTTTTGGAAAGTGTGCGTAATTATTGGCTGAATAATGGCGTTGTGATGCATAATCCAGCTTCGATCTATATAGGTGATGATGTGGAATTGGAACCAGACGTTGAAATTGGAATGAATACTATTATTAGGGGGAATACTCGGATTGAAAGCGGATGCTTTATCGGCCCGAATTGCTATATTGAGAGCTCCAAAATTGGTAATGATACTATCTTAAAGGGGTATAACATTATCCTGAACAGCTACATTCCAGAGCATCAATTGATCCCATATCGAGAAACAATCGAAGAGGAACCTTATGAAGCATGATCATAAGTATCTGTATTCACCTTGGAGATTGGATTATATCTTGTCTGAAAAACCAGATACATGTATTCTGTGCGAACTGAGAGATTCAACACAGGATATCGATAACCTAATTCTGTATAGATCAAATTTCTCCTTTATCATGTTAAACAGATATCCATACAACAATGCTCATATGATGATTGTACCATATCTTCATGCTTCGCGACTTGCTGATTTACCTGATGAAGTGTTAATCGATATGATGAGGATGTTGAAGACGGCAGAGAAAGCACTATATGCCGCATACAAGTGTGATGGGATCAATATGGGATTGAACGAAGGCAAGGCTGCTGGGGCAGGTATAGATGAACACTTGCATTGGCATATTCTACCTCGTTGGAATGGTGACAGTAACTTCATGAGTGTAGTAAGCGGTGAGAGGGTAATCCCTGAAGCATTCGAAAGAACATTCTCCATCCTTAGTAAAGAACTTAATAATCTATTGCCGTCAAATGAGTAACAGGTTCGATTTGACAACAGAACAGCTTTCAAATTATTGGATCAAATATCGGTTGCCCCTCTTACTTTTTGGTGGAGCGATCGTGTTGTTGATACTAATTATTGGCCTGACCAATCTGTATAGATCGTCCGATAATCGGTTTATTAATGCCGAATCGGGATTGCCTTCCATCAAGGTACGGGTCTTAAACGGTTGTGGATATGATAAGTTGGCATCGGAATTTTCTGAGTTTTTGAGCACAAAGAATATAGAAGTAGTAGAAATGGGAGATACCCCACGACCGATCTATGATAAGTCGATAATCGTAGTTCGCAGGGATGATGAGCAAGACTTGGAAAGGTTAAAACGTATGACCGGTATTACCAGGTTTACATACGTTCTCAGTGAAAATCCCAAGGCAGACTTTGACATCATAGTTGGCCGTGATTACGAAGATTATACAAAGTGAATCAGAATAAACATGAAAACCCTAAGTGGAGGATATATTGACAAACCAGATCAAAGTTGAAGCCATTTTGGAATGGCTCGAAGAAAAGAAAGCAGAAAACATCAGACTCTATGATGTCGAAAACAAAAGCTCGTATACAGATGTCATTATTGTCTGCGAAGGCTCCGCTGATGTTCATAATCAAGCTATTGCCAATCACTTAATAGAGAATGCAAAAGAAAACAAACTTCACGTTCTCAGTAAAGAAGGTGTGGATCACGGACATTGGATCCTGATTGATTTGGCTGACGTAATAGTCCATATATTCCTGGCAAAGGAAAGAGAATACTACAATGTTGATGAACTTTTCAAAAAAGTCAAAAGCAGCATCCCGGAAGAGAGCGTTAAATGATTAAACAGATACTTTTGGAGCATATCAAAAAAGCAATCCATGACTTGGGCTTGGTTCAAGAGCGTGAGTTCATAGTCGAAATCCCAAACAACAGTGAATTTGGGGATTATTCAACAAATGCTGCACTAGTCTTGTCAAAAGAGAACAAGATGCCACCCCAAAAGCTGGCAGAGATTCTCATCAAAGAACTAAAGAAAAACAAGAACTATAAAAAAGTGGAACTTGCTGGACCTGGATTTATCAATTTTTTCCTATCTCCAGCCATGTATCAGAATGTGCTGTGGCAGATCTTTCAGTCGGATGAAGAATATGCCAAATCCGAACATGGAGAGGGTGCAAAAGTTTTACTCGAGTTTGTTAGTGCAAATCCTACTGGTCCTCTAAACATTGTAAGTGCACGTGCTGCTGCTTTTGGTGATACTTTATATAGAATCATGAAATACGTTGGATACGAGCCAACCCGAGAGTTCTATATCAATGATGCTGGAAATCAAGTTGATATACTGGCGGAGTCTGTTGAATTGAGGTTACGTGAACTTCATGGTGAATCCATCGGGGAATTCCCTTTTGAAGCCTATCATGGAGAATATGTCAAACATCTTGCCCAAAAGCTGAATTCGACGGAAGGGGTTCGGGTTTTTATGCTTCCCGAAAAAGACAGGATGGAGCATTTAAAAGAATTTGCTCTCAATGAATTGCTGGAAATGCAAAGGCAAAGCCTGGAAAAATTCGGCGTCACTTTTGAAGGTTGGGTATCGGAAAAGACGCTTCGCATGGAAGGCGTGGTGGAGGAAGTCCTTAGCTATCTTGCAGAGGCTGACTGTACCTTCGAAAAGGATGATGCCATATGGTTCTGTTCTACAAAGTTTGGTGATGACAAGGATCGTGTATTGATGAAATCCGATGGTTCCATTACTTACTTTGTACCAGATCTGGCGTATCATTTGACAAAGGTACAAAGAGGTTTTACTACGCTTATAGATATTTTTGGTCCCGATCATCATGGTTATGTCCCTCGGCTCAAAGCTGCATTTAAAGCTCTGAATTATGACGATAATATGTTGGAGATTATCTTTCTCCAACAGGTTAATCTGTTCGAAAGTGGTGAAAGAGTCAAGATGTCAAAACGTGCAGGCAAGATAGTTACTATGGACGACCTGATCTCTGTAGTCGGGAAGGATTCTGCCCGTTACTTCTTTATCGCCAGAAAAGCAAATGCCCATTTGAATTTCGACTTGGAACTAGCCCTAAAACAGAATAATGAAAACCCTGTTTATTACTGCCAGTATGCATACGCAAGAATCTGTAGCATTCTGAAGAAGGCAAAAAAGGACAAGATCCTTCCAAAATCCTTTAAACCGGAAATGCTTACCAAGCTGAACAAAACTGAAGAGCTGAATATCATTCAAAAACTCGCTGATCTTCCAGAAATTCTGATTAGTATTGCTGAGAATAGAGAACCCCACCGAATGACAAATTATGTGGAAGAACTCGCAGCTCTACTACATAAGTACTATGCCAAGTTTCAGATCGTAAGCGAAAAAAACAAGGAAGTCAGCAAAGCTCGTTTACTCCTCATCAGTGCAGTAAAGCTAGTTCTTCACATTTGCTTTGAACTAATGGGTATCAGCGCTCCAGAAAAAATGTAGATGGATATGAAAGCTTGCAACATCAGGCTAATGAAAGATGAGGATATCCCTGCTATCCTCAGGATAGAGAATGCTGTGTTTTCTCATCCATGGCCTGAATCAGCATTCGATTCGACTCAGTTTAAGGACTCCTTCGTGTTGGAACTGAACGGTTCAGTCATAGGATACATCATGGGCATGGTTGTCATGGACGAGTGTTCTATCATAAACATTGCTATTGATCCTGATCATCAGAGACAGGGCTATGGCTATCTACTCTTCATGAAGTTCATAGAGATGATGACTCCAAGGGGTGTCCAAGTATACTATCTGGATGTACGGGAATCAAATGTAAGCGCACAAAGATTGTATGAAAAACTGGGTTTCCGCAGGATTGCCCTCAGGAAATCGTATTACTCCGATCCTGAAGAAAACGCAGTAGTTATGTGCTATGAAATTGATAAGCACTAATAAAGGAAGTATCGGTTGAAGAACTTTGATTTTCTGGTCATTGGCAGTGGTATTGCCGGTTTGATCTATGCTCTTAGGGTAGCAGAATTGGGTAGTGTGGCAATCGTAACCAAAAAAAGCCTCTACGACTGCAACACAGATTATGCTCAAGGTGGTATTGCTGCTGTAATAGCTGCTGCTGATAGTTTTGAACAACACATCCACGATACATGGATAGCAGGGGCTGAGTTAGGGAAAAAGGAAGTAATCCGCAATGTTATCCAGGAAGGACCTAAGCTGATACAATACTTGATAGATTTGGGAACCGACTTTACCAGAAACGACGTGAATTATGATAATAGCCTCGAAAATCTATCTCTGACCAAAGAGGGTGGTCATTCCCATAGAAGAGTCGCTTATGCAGCGGACTCAACAGGACATCAGATCATGCAGACATTGATAGCACGCTGTATGGAATCACCTTCTATTAGTATCTATGAAGATCACATAGCAATAGATTTAATTACACAGCATCACATAAAGCAAGAAGATGGATTCATCCCTGGAATTTCCTGCTGGGGTGCGTATGTGATGAATACGAAAACCAATTCTGTCCAGATTTTTCGTTCTCGTAAAACCATGCTTGCCACCGGAGGAGCATCCCGTGTCTATGGACATAACACAAATCCAGATGTAGCCACAGGAGATGGAATGGCAATGGCCAGACTCGCTGGAGCTCGTTTGGCTAATATGGAATTTGTGCAGTTTCATCCCACTGCCTTTTATACTCCGGAAGGAGAAACTTTCCTGATTAGTGAAGCTCTTCGTGGTGAGGGAGCCAAACTTCGCTTGTCGGATGGTTCCGAGTTTATGCATGAATATCATCCTCTGGGAAATCTGGCTCCGAGAGATATTGTATCCCGAGCAATTGATGCGGAGCTGAAAAAGAGAGGGGAGAAGTATTGCTATCTTGATGCAACAGAGGTCGATCCACATACTCTTCAATCTCACTTCCCATACATTAAAAGGAAATGTCTGGAGCATGGGATAGATTTCTGTACTGAGATGATTCCAGTCGCTCCTGCTGCTCACTACTTTTGCGGGGGGTTGCTATCAACAATTGATGGTTTGACAGACATCCACAATCTGTTTGCTGCTGGAGAAGTGGCATGTACAGGACTAAATGGAGCAAATCGTCTGGCTTCAAACTCGTTGTTGGAAGCATTGGTTTCTGCATATCATGCTGGTGAACATCCTTCCAACATGGATCCGGTTGTTTTTCCTCCTATCCCTCAATGGCGTGAATTGGAAGACTTCAACGAAAATGAATGGGTTGTCATATCCCATAACCGCGAAATAATTGGAACGATTATGCAAGGGTATGTAGGTATCCGCAGAAGCAGAAGACTCCTAAAATACGCACTTTCCCGAATGGAAAACATCTATAATGAGATAAATAATTTCTATCAGCATAATGCTGTTCGAAAAGAAGTAGTTGAGACCAGGAATCTTGCTGTTATAGCAATTTCGGTAATCCGTTCCGCTCTCAACCGAAAAGAAAGCCGTGGAGCTCATTTCCTTATCGACTATCCAGAACGGGACGATCTTCACTACAAAACTGATACGATAATTTAAGATGAACAAAGGCATTTTTATCACGTTTGAAGGTACTGAAGGAAGTGGAAAAAGTACACAAGTTAAACTCCTCGATAGAGCTCTAAGAGAACGCGGATATGAAACACTTGTGACCCGCGAACCAGGTGGACCTGTAATATCAGAGGCGATTCGTAGTATTCTTTTAAACAAAGAGTATGCAGAGATGCTTCCTGAAACCGAGCTCCTTCTTTATATGGCGAGTCGATCACAGCATACTGGAGAATGGATTATTCCCGCTCTAAAACAAGGTAAGATTGTCCTTTGTGACCGATACAACGATTCGACTGTAGCATACCAGGGGGCAGCCAGAAACCTGGATCAGGAATTTATTACTCGTTTAGCCAATTTTGCCACATATCTCCAAAAACCGGATTTAACCTTTTTAATTGATATCCCAGTTGAAGTAGGACTTGGTAGAATTTCAGACAGAGACCTGGATCGGTTGGAGATGGAAGCCGTTTCGTTCCACAAAAAAGTAAGAGAGCAGTATTTAGTAATTGCCAATAATGAACCCTCCAGATATATTGTTCTGGACGGTACCATGCAACCGGACGTGATTCACCAAGGGATTTCGTCTTCCGTTTTTGCATTATTAGGAGTTTGAAATGACCGCGAAAAAACAAAAAGTTGCTTTGATCACTATACTGAGTGTATGGATCCTTAGTGCAATCCTGTTATTTACTGCCAGTGAAGCATTTGCCCAAGCTCAACCACGAAAGACTGATCTTTACTCTCAGCTTCAGTTGTTTAATGAAGTACTGATAAAGTTAAAACAAACCTACGTGACTGACCTGGATGACGAGGAACTGATCAAAGCTGCCATTATAGGTATGCTGGGTTCTGCGGACCCACACACTACTTTCTTTACTCCTGCTGATTTTGCTGATTTTACTACCAGTACGCGAGGTGAATTCGGAGGATTAGGAATCCAAATCGACAAAAAAGGTGACTATATTACGGTCATATCCCCGATTGAAGGTACTCCTGCTTTCCGGATGGGAATAACTGCAGGGGACCGTATAGTTCGGGTCGATGGAGTTAATGTTGTAGGTCTCAGTACTGATGAAGCCATAAAGAAGATGCGTGGTGATGTCGGTTCAAAAGTAGTGATTACTATCAGTCGTCCTGGAGTATCTAAACCATTGGATTTTGAAATCATCCGTGAAACAATCAAGATAAAAAGCGTTCCACATAGCTTCGTAATGAACAATGGAGCTGGATACATTAGAATCAGTCAATTCAATGAAAATACTACCCGCGAGCTGAGGGAAGCCCTTGTTACACTGGAATCTCAAAATATCAAAGGATTGATCATCGATCTACGCTGGAATCCTGGTGGATTGTTGGATCAGGCAATTGATACTGTAAATGAATTTATAGGCTCCGGTAAGTTAGTCGTGGAAACGAAAGGCAGAATGGATAATTCAAACCGTCAATACCATACACGATATAGCACCATAGAAAGAAATTACCCTATAGTGGTTTTAGTAAATGAAGCTTCTGCGTCTGCTTCTGAGATCTTTGCCGGTTCTTTACAGGATTGGGATAAAGGATTGGTTGTAGGAAAACCTACTTTTGGAAAAGGATCGGTACAGCAGTTATTCCCCCTCAGTAATGGGAATGGAGTTAAGATCACTACCTCATATTATTACATCAAAAGCGGAAGATGTATCCACAAAGCACTCAACGACAGACTTCTCAAAGGACAAGCTGTAAGTGAAGATGAAATCAAATCGGAAGATGATAAAAACCACAAGGACATATACTATACTGTCAACAACCGTAAGGTTTTTGGTGGCGGTGGAATCACTCCCGATATAACTCTTGAGTCCGATTTACTCACTCAATTTGGAGCAGATTTACGCAGGAAAAACCTATTCTTCGATTTCGCTGTTCAGTATATGGTCGATCACGATCATAAAGTCTCAAAAGATATCGTAATCGACGACAAACTGATGCAGGATTTCTTGAATTATGCCAGATCAAACGATGTAAAGTTTACTCAATCTGAAGTCGATAGCGCTGCTGCATACATCAAAAACACTATTAAAAGCGAACTAATTGGTAAAGTCTATGGTGATACAGAAGCATACAAAATATCTATCAATCAGGATCGACAGCTACAACAAGCTGTAGAGCTGTTCGATAGATTTGCAACAATGGAAGAAATGTTCCGCTATTCCAGTTCTCTAATAAAAAAAGATTAATAAGAGGCAAACATGGCTTTTAACGATGACCTGAATGAGATGTTGATCTATGCTGTAGATGATGATGCAATCAATCTAAAACTACTTAGCACCATTCTTGCCCAGAGTAATTTTAAGAATCTGAAGCTCTTCTATTCCGGTGAAGCAATGCTGACCGAAATGGAGGACTTGATTCCAGACCTGATCCTATTGGATATTATGATGCCGGGAATTAGCGGATATGAGGTATTGGAAGCTGTAAAGCAAAACAGTGAATGGAGTCACATCCCGATTATTATGATTACAGCTGCTCCGCTTGAAGAAGAATTAGAGCCATTACGTCGAAGCTTTGAATTAGGAGCAATGGACTATATCGCAAAACCATTTTCTGCAATCGAACTGGTAGTACGAGTCAAATCGGCTCTTAGAATCGAAAAACAAAGGCAGGAACTGGAAATTGCCGGGGCAAAGATTCAGTCACTTGAAAAACTGCTACCTATCTGTTCCTACTGCAAAAAAGTACGCTCGGATAAGAACTACTGGGAAGAAGTGGAAGTATATATATCTGAGCATACAGAAACGATGTTCAGCCATAGTATCTGTCCGGATTGTTACACAAAACATATCAAACCCCAGCTTGATGAGTTGAAAAGAGGTAAATAGCTAAGCAATCTGCTTATCAGCTCTATTGATCTTTTGTAAGATAAGGTTTTCTAGTGATATATTAGTCATAATCTTTGGCTATCTTGTTTCATACAACATGTTGCCATAAAGAGTAAATATAGAGTTTGTTTGGTTTGTGGTTGCACTTAATTCTTGACGTAATATTCAAAGCTGCTAAATAGTAACTGTATAGCATGATTTTCCATTGGGGTTGCCGTCCCAGAAAGGAGATTAGAATGGCTGCAAAGCTTAGTTACAAGCAAGTGAGATCTTTGCACGGTTTCGAGTTACATGTCCAAAGTGGTCTAATTGAGATTTGTGCCGGATTTCTGATGACAGCGTTAAGTCTTGTCATTCTATTTGAATTGTTACCTTCGAGTATCTCCAAACCAGTCGAAATTACAGGTATCCTGATTCTAACCGCTATAGTGGGTATAATCCTTCTCTTTACTGCTATTTTTCCCCGCTCCAAGAGTATTTTGAGCTTTTGTAAATATACCCAAATTGAAGCAGCGATTACTATAATCTTTGGGATTATTGCAATCATCGGAGTGTTCTCAATACAGACATTGCTACAAAAGAATGATTATAAGTTTCATCCATACTACGTCTTGTTGCCAGCATTACTATGGGGCTGTATGTACCTTATGTTTATCGGTTTTGCCTCCAAGATTTACAGGATGATTGTATATAGCCAGTTCTGGTTGCTTATCTCTATTATTTGGCTCGCGGGTCTGATGAGCTTTTCACAGCTATTTTATATTATTCTACCATATGGTCTTATTGTCCTGGCAATCGGTATTGTTAGTTTCGTCACATACATACAGGATTACCCCCGGTTAAAGTAAAAGTTAGATTGACAAACCCTTTATCTGCGATTATGCTAGAAATCTCAAAGGAGAGAAGATATGAAACAACCCACTATTGTAATTATCCTGCTGGTAAGCATGCTGGTTGGGATCAATACGATCCAAGCTGTAAGCTCTGGCCCAGTTCAACATTTAGAAACAAAACCCACGACCCTGATGATTGGTTCACCTCCCAGAGACTTTGTCGCTGAACAGATAAATAATACTTTAACCCTTAGTTGGAGAGCTCCTGAAGGTTATGATGGCACATGGATTCATTATGATAATGGGTTCAATTACGACAGTATTGGAACAGGTGGAGCAGCGGACTTCGATGTAGCTATCAGATTCCCTGCCTCGGCATTGCAACAATATGCAGGTTCCAGCCTGCAACAGATTAAGGTGATGCCAATGGAGGCTGGAACTTTCAGCATCAGAGTATGGACCGGGGGGACTTCTTCTGCTCCGGCAGATCTCGTGGTCGATCAACCTTTTGTTGCCGAACTTGGAACATACAACACCATTACTCTCGATAATCCTGTACCTATTACCGGTACTCAACCAATATGGTTCGGTTACAGATGTGTAGTAACTACAGGATATCCGGCTGGTTGTGATTCCGGTCCAGCCATTAATACCTATGGGAATATGATTTATCTACAAGGTGCATGGCACACTCTATTGTCTTTGGATAATACTTTAAACTACAACTGGAATATTCAAGGCTATGTTGGCGAACCTGCTCCCTCGATTAATAGAGTATCTATGACACCTCTTTATCAAGACCATAACAGAATAAGCATAGGAAACGTCAAATCCAGCGGGACACAGAAAACTATGCCAAATAGTGTGCTTATCTCCAATATGAACGAACGAGAGCTCACGGGATATCTGATCTGGAGATTGACCCCCGGTAATGAAACTATTGAGAATACATGGGCTCAGATCACTCCCAACCCTATCAACACATTGACTATGCTTGATAATGAATGGCTCAGCCTCTCACCAGGACTATATAGATGGGCTATCAAAGCACTATTTACAGATGACGAGCTCTCAGATCCCGCATTTTCCAATTTGATCGATAACCAGGTACTTGCGGGAACCTTAGCAGGATCTGTACGCGATCATGAGAATCAACCCATCCCCAATGTTTTAATCCTGGCAAGCAATTTTTCTACAACAACAAATCAAGCAGGTGAATACAGTTTTATCCTTCCCGGCGGTACCTATACAGTATCAGCTACAAACCCAAATTATGTTCCTTCCCAGCAGACTAATGTAGTGATCAATATGGGACAGACTACGACCCTGGATTTCAACCTTATCCCTGTCGGACCTGTATTGAATGAAGGATTTGAATCTGCAACTTTCCCTCCTGAAGGCTGGACCCAGATCATAACTGATGCTGGTTCACAAAATAGCCTTGGAGTGTTTCCCACCTGGTGTAGAGTGGGCACAGTTGCTTTAAATCCCCCGATCGTTCCACCTCAAGGTTCTTTTCAGGCTGGACTTTGGTGGAGCTATAATCATCAGGATGAATGGTTGATTTCTCCACAGTTCAGATGCCCAGCTTCTGCGTCTCTGGAATTCAAATCTTATGTGTTCCGTGGTTCGACGAATGGAGATCATTATTATGTAAAGGTTTCGACAGATAATGGTGGAACCTGGACTGTTCTGTGGGATGCTTCAGCTCAGACTGGTGGACAAAACTCATATACCACTCCAATTACCATATCACTCGGATCCTACTCAGGACAGTATATCAAGCTCGCCTGGAATGCTTCTGATCCACCGTCCAATGATGGATTATGGTATGTATGGTTTATCGACGACATTCGAGTAACGGGAACTATCTCAAATGAGGATTTGTATATCCCTGCAGGCAATATGGCTTTGCATGGTAACTATCCAAATCCGTTCAACCCGACGACCAACGTTTCTTTCACGATCGACAAACCTCAGCATGTATCTATTACGGTGTATAATGCCAGGGGACAGCTTGTCCGTACGCTTGTCAATGAGTTCCGCTCATCAGGTACGCAGACAGTAGTTTTTGATGGTAAAGATGATATGGGAGCTTCACTTAGCAGCGGAATATACTTCTACAAAATGAAATCTGGAAGGTTCAGCTCCACAAAGAAAACCATACTAATGAAATAATCGTAGAAACCTGTTGGTTTCGATAATCTTGTAAAAGGATAGGTGACACCCTATCCTTTTCTTATATGAATCATTATACCTTCCGCAAAAGACCGTAGTATAATCGGGGCATGGGACAGCGACCCATACATAAAGAGCGGTGGGTAGGTATAGATGACTCTTTTTGTACGTTCAGATTAGCTGAAACACACCGAATTACTTTGTGGGATATTACTTTCAGCGATCATTGTAATTATTGAAGTCTCAGCAGAAGATCGTGATTGGATTACATCCAAACATATGCCTACGATATGGCGGGATACTTCGATACAATCCCCCGAGACCACGCCGGATTGCAACCGTATATTATTGAAGGCCATTTATTAACAATGGTGCGAGATAGAGACCAATATTAAGATGGTGATGTGTGTGGATGATTGTTTCAGTGCGTTCAGATTGACTGAAAACACACGAGTACCCATCGTGCGAAACACGTTAAACGGTCATACACTTCAATTTTCTTATCCTGGTATGACAAGAGGTATAATGCTTATATCGAGGGGGGATCAAATGTCAGTAATTGACAATAAACCATCTGGTAGCCATCTTCGTATCCGATGATTGCTTCGACTCTTTCATTACTTAGGTTATATTTGTTTTTTTTGGTATTTTACTTATACTGTCAATCATGTATTTGTAAAAACGTTGCAAATATAAGTACTTGACAAAATACTGCAATGATGCAGTATTGAGCTTATGTGAGGAAGCAATGCCAGCCATCTTTAATTTAGGGGATTTTTTGTCCGGATTTATAACACCGGAACGAATCTCTTTGACCGTCCGTGTAATTTTGATTATAGGAATTGGTGTTCCTGTGGTCAGACTTCTGCGAAACATAGTCAAAAAGTTGATTCAAGACAAGCTATCTGCCCAATCTGAACAGCTTATCATCAGAGCAGTGTATTATGTTTCGATAATGATCTTGCTCATCAGCGTATTGAATGAATTTGGTTTCAAGTTATCGGCTCTACTGGGCGCAGCTGGTGTGTTCGGAATAGCAATTGGTTTTGCCTCCCAGACAAGTGTATCAAATATAATCAGCGGTATCTTTCTAATATCAGAAAAACCTTTCGTAGTAGGAGATGTAGTACAGATCGGTACCACAGTAGGAGTTGTTTCTACAGTCGATTTATTATCGATAAAACTGCGAACCTTTGACAACAGGTTTGTGAGAATTCCAAACGAAACTATGATCAAAAACGAAGTGATAAACATCACAAAGTACCCAACCCGTAGAGTTAATATAAATGTTTCGGTTGCCTACAAAGAAGACTTGAAACGCGTAGTAAAGGTATTAGGTGAAATAGCAGAGAATGAACCACTGGCACTCAAAGAACCAGAACCCACAATTCAGGTTTCAGAGTTTGGTGATTCAGGAATTGACATTTTGTTTGGAGTTTGGGCAAACACTACAGAATTTGTAATGTTAAAAACAGCTTTGATGATAGATATCAAAGAAAGGTTTGATGCAGAACATATCGAAATTCCTTTCCCACATTTATCGATTTATGCGGGAAGTGAATCCCAACCAATAACAATCCATAACATAAAAAAGGAAGTATAACATGGAAACAAAACCCAGAATTAAAGCCGTCATATTCGATCTCGACGGTACTTTGCTCGATACATTGACGGATATCTCCAGTTCCATGAACAAGGCTCTTGCTTTGATGAAACTGCCTGTTCATCCTGTCGAAGCATACAAAGGTTTTGTAGGAAATGGGCTGAACGATTTGGTAAAGAATGCCTTACCCAAGACAAACCAATCCAAAAAAAGCATCGATGAAGCTACTCAGCTTTTTTGGAAGTTTTACGACATCAACTGGCGTGACAATACCAAAGTATATCCGGGCATATTGTATTTAATCAAGCTCTGTCTCTCCCGCAAGATAAAGCTTGGCATCCTATCAAACAAACCTCATTTTTACACCAAGCAAATGATCCGTTACTATTTCCGTGGCGCTCTTGTGAACTATCACAAAAACCCATTCGGAATATATAGTGGCGAACAGAAGGACAAGCCCATCAAACCGGATCCCACAGTTGCCCTCGAATTGGCTGTAAGACTAAAGGTAAAACCCAGTGAAATAGCCTTTATCGGCGATATGGCAATAGACATAGAGACAGCCAAAAATGCTGGAATGATCTCAATGGGCGCGGAATGGGGCTATAGAGGAAAAGAAGAGCTTGAAGCCGCTGGAGCGGATTATATCTTTGAAAGCGCAGCCTTGATCTCTGCGTTTATCGAAAGAATTCCTACCTGTTTATGAAGAGCTTCCGTAAGGAACTTTGGTTTCAAACTTCGAATCGTCGAGAGTATTTGAATATAACTCCGGAAGTCGAGCTCTGCATTGTTGAAAGTGGAATCAAGGAAGGTATATGTCTGGTAAATGCAATGCACATTACCGCTTCGGTATTTATCAACGACAATGAAAGCGGATTGCATCAGGATTTTGAAGCCTGGTTGGAAAAGCTGGCTCCAGAAAAACCACATAATCAGTATCGTCACAATGGTTTTGAAGACAATGCTGATGCCCACTTGAAAAGACAGGTCATGGGACGCGAAGTGGTAGTAGCAATTACAAAAGGCAGGCTTGATTTTGGTACCTGGGAACAGATTTTTTACGGAGAATTCGATGGTAAAAGAAAGAAACGAGTACTAGTCAAGATAATTGGCGAATAAAGACTTACATTGCAAGTAGCATGGTCTATATGACCATGCTACTTTTTTTATCAAAAATTCTGGCTTAACTAATAGAATCCGTTGCACAAATGGGATCTGGACAAATAGACATTGTGCTTATGATAGCTACTCTGACTATTTGAAGTAATAATACAATCCAACCTGCGGAATGTATGGTATAACTTCGCTTTTACTATTGTATGTAATGGGTATATCAACCACCAAACGGAAGGTTTTATCAGCAAACAACTCAATTCCAGGTCCAACCCCAATGGTCCAGTGATCGCGATTCTTATGGTTCTTCGTTACAGGTCCAGTCTTCTCATAATATCCGTATGTACTGCCTGAGCTCTGTGGAGTATAGGTTTGGATAAACTCCGTTCTACGTGACACAAGATAGGATCCTCCACCTATCAAATAGAACCTCGAAGAAGCGGTTTGCCCTAATACTTTTAAGTAACTGACTCCAAAACTGGCACTGGTCTTTCTTCCCTTTTTGGTAACATATAATTCTTGTCCACTACCATAGACCGTATCGCTAAACTTGACATCGTTATCCCCACTCGTCATGGCACCAAAAACAAACTGAAAACCACTATCACCCTTGATAGTTCGATATGAATAACCATTCCCTGATGCGTTACCCAACTGTAACCCGAGAGCATTTTCGATCTCTTTGGCATAAGATATCGTTGTTGATAGCACAACAATACTCACAATTAGCAGTATAATCTTCTTCATGACTGACTCCTAAGAAACAATGTTGCGTTCACGTTGCACATCAAGCTCATTGTGTCAACAGTTTTTCCTGTCACCACCCTTTTATATGGGGCTTTCATGTATGAACGTAGTGAGTATGAGAGGTACCAGGTGGTTAGCGAGTGAATATTGATGCAATCCATCTAAAATGCCTGTGTGTGTTCTTTATGATTCATTGGAGATAAAAGGCGCTGGAATTACCTCAGGACTTGATCTTTTGAATGATTCCTTCGCCACAGTTTTTGCATATATCTATCTGAGCCCTATTCTTCAAAATTACGAAGCGTAGTTTGTTTAGCTTTTGCCCAAACCACATTTCATGAAAGCTTGTACTATCAATATTGCCGATTGGGATGCTGAGATCTTTGTCATAACAGCAGACAGAAAACTCCCCGTCCCAATTTATCACTGGTTGGGTCCATAATCTGCGGCACCTGTTTAGTAGCTCTGTTTTTAATTCCACAGTATCCCGGCTGCTTTTGTAACGGCTATATTTGTGATTTTGAGGCAGAAAGTTCAGATCATCCGTTGTATAAATCTGAGCAGTTTTAAATTCCAGCTTGTCCACTCCCAGCTTTCTGGATAGTTCTTTGACTTTATCGATCTCATGCTCATTGTGGCTCATGATTATGAATTGCCATACAATCTGGGGAGTACTGCTTTTCATTCGGTTTTTACATTCGATCAGCGACTTCATGTTTTCGATTACTAAGCTGATGTCTCCGTTGATCCTGTAATTGTTGTATGTCTCTGCTGATATACCATCCAAAGATATAATAATCTTTGATAAACCGCTTTTGACAATCCTAACTGGATCGAGAGGAAGGCTGGCATTGGTGGAAGTCATTGTATACATATCTTTTCCGGAGGCATAAGTGATCATGTCATAAAATTCTGAATGCAGGAAAGGCTCACCTTGATTCCAAAGTATCAGCATCCCGATATGTTTATGGATCTGGTCTACAATGTGGCGATATCTATCGATAGGCATGAATCCTCTTGCTCTTCGTAAGGTGCCATTCCCGGACGGACACAAAGGACATCGCAGATTACAGACGTTGGTAGGTTCCAGCATCAAGGCAGGAGGCAGGTGACGTACTATAGGTCTTTTTAAAAGTAAGGAAAGCTGATAATCATAATATGATCCTATCGCATGCCGGAGTCTATTTTGTGTGGCATATGCATGGATAATGGATTTTGATCCTTTTCCGTTCAATCACTATCCCCAAGTATGATAAGGAACTGATTATCCAGATACAGAATGTTTTGTTGGTTACCCTCTTCAAATTGTGTGCCGTCTTCCATTGTAAATCGAACCCTGTAAAAGAATTGTGAGCTGGGTGTAGCATAATCGACTCGGATAAACTTCTCTGTGCCTGGTTCAATATTCTCCATATTACCTACTACTTGTTCGGTAATGTAGTTATCCCGTACGACCTGAGCATTAAGGACTTTTAACAAACTGCTGTTAATGATCTTGATACTGGCACGATTCGGAGCAATATACGCATTCAACTTTTTACCTGCTTTGAGCGTTATATACGTTGAATCTACATATACCGTATTATCGTCATCGTAGATGTGAAAGGTCTCGCCAATGATTTGCACTTTCAATCTTTCTTTTACCTCTCCGGTGAAAATGTTTTTAGTCCCAGTTTTAACGTCGAAAACATGCTCATTGTAGTTTTGTGTACTGGTATTGGAACCGGGTATTATAACCTGTTCTTCTCCTTCCAGAGTAACGTAAAGAGGATATGATGTTCGGTTCACTACTCTGAATTCTGCGCCGGATTCACAACCAGCAAGAAAGAATAGTGATATTGCGACTATTAGTACAAGTCCTAAGGCTCTGATCATTTTGTCTCCCTGCGTTCGTAATAATTGTACATGAACGCTATGCCCGGCAGTCTTTGTTGCCTTGGTAAATGTGTCAAGCAATTCCGATTACATAGCTATGATTCAAGCTTGTTATGATAGACTCTTAAGCAGGGAAATTGATCTGAATATCTTTTACGTCCGGATATTTCTCGAGATGCTCTCTGATTTCGTCTGCGACATTATCTCTCCACTGGTCAAAGGATGGGATGTTCAAATCTATCAGCACTTCTCCATTGTTGTAACCTACATATTTTACCATTTTCAGGGTCACAATATCTTCCCCAACTTTTGGGTAGATTATCTTGCGTAGTTCTTCTACTATGGTTTCTTTGCTAAAATTGGGCACTTCCTTGAGACCGTGTGCGATTTCATAGTTTGATATAGCGGTTTGAAGTGTATCAGCTGCCAAGACAGAACAGTGGACTTTAACCGGGGGCAATCCATCCAAGGCTTCCATGGCATCACGCCAGGTTATCGCTTTTGCTTCATCGAGGGTTTTCCCTTTGGCAAGTTCTGTAATGATCGATGCTGTCGCTATATTTGAAGCACATCCATAGGATAAAAAGCTAATGTCCTCTATCGTATGTTTATCCGGATTTACCTTGAGATAGACGGTTACCTGGTCGCCACAAGCTGGGCTTCCTTCTGTTGCTGTGGCATCAGGATCATTCATCTTACCGATGTTTTTGGGGTGCATAAAGTGGTCTAAAACCTTCTGTGAGTATTGCATTCTATCTCCTAATAGCCTCAATTGGGGTGAGTCGACTGATAAAGAGGACTGCGTGAACGCAGCTCCGTAGTGATCTGGGCGAGCTTTTCGACTACAAAATCGATCTCGTCCTTAGTATTGTAGATACTGAGGGTAAACTTCATTGATCCATGCGATTGAACGTGGTTTTTCCCTATCGCCATCAAAATGTAATTTGCCTGCAAACCTTGTGATGCACAGGCACTACCGGTGGCAACTGTGATCCCATACATGTCCAGCATCATGGTAATAGCCTCTCCTTCGATATAGGCAATGGACATATTGACATTGTGTGGAGCTCTCTTTTCCCCGCGGGGTCCATTGAGCTCTACTTCCGGGATCATAGCTTCGATGCTGTCAATCAGATAATCAGATAACTCTCTGAGGGAGCGGGTCGTTTCTTTTGCGTCACTAAACGTGAGTTCGATAGCTTTGGCGAATCCAGCCAATAGGGCTATGTTCAAACCCCCGGTTTGCAGGTTATCAACTCTGCTGACACCATGAATCAATTGCCCCAATTTGGTCCCTTTTCGGACATACAAAGCTCCTGCTCCTTGAGGTCCATGGATTTTGTGAGCACTTATGGACATAGTATCAAATCCCAGATCACTTACATCCATTGGTATCTTCCCATAAGCCTGTCCGGCATCAGCATGGTAGTAAATCTTGTGACCGACAGAATCCAAGATTTCCTTGATCTGTTTCAAGGGTTGAATCGTACCAATAACATGATTGACTACCGTAGTCATAAACAGAATGGTATCCGGTCTGATAGCAGCTTCCAATGCCTCCAAATCTATAAAGCCTTCGGCATCAGCATTTAGATAAGTAACATCAAAACCACTCTGCTCAAAGAAAGCAGCATTTGTCAAAATATCCGGATAATCCACTACAGAGCAGATGATATGCGTCCCTTTCGAAGCATTTGCTGTGACTAAACCTTTGATCGCAATATTATTCGCAAGTGTACCACCTGATGTGAGATGAATCTCTTCCGGCATTGCCATTACAGACTTTGCCACAGTCGATTTGATCTCCGAAATTATAGTATTGATCTTTTCTCCGGTCGAGATAAATGATCCTGGGTACCAATACTCCTCTTCAAGATAGGGTTTCATCGCCTCCAAAACCTCAGGTGCAGGCTTTGTCGTCATACAATTGTCCATATATATATATCCGGGTTTCATTTCTTCCCCTTCTTAGTAGTTAAACTGTAAATCGCTTGCAGCGTATAATCTTGCAGTATGGTTTGCATGCGGACTGATACATCATCCCACAGGCTATGCAGAAGACAACCGGCACCAATACAATACTTGTTCCCTTTTGAATTGCAACTCAGATCCCATGAGGTGTCTTCTACTGCCAGCATAATGTCGTACAATCCTATCTGTTCTGCTGGTTTTGACAAGACATATCCTCCCTTTGATCCACTGGTACTACTGATAAAACCTGCAGTCCTGAGACCAGAGAGTAAGTGCTCTATATACTTTTTGGGCAGTTCCTGCTTTCGACAGATCTCACTGGCTGAAACCGGTTCTGCCTTGTTATTCATTATCTCCAACAAAGCGCGTAATGCATATTCTGTTCTTGTGTTTATAGCCAAGATATCTCTCCTTGTCTGCTTTATAATTACATACTATATTGGTATGCTATATTTGGCAAGTGAAATCTCCAGTTTCTAATTTGACAAATTTCTTGTATCCATAGAAATGAACCTAAAGGAACGGTTATGATCCAAATAGAAAATATCAGTTGCGGATATATCGAGCAAGATGTCTTATCCGGACTATCCCTTAATATTCTTACAGAAGACTTCAGTGTTCTGATAGGTCCCAATGGAGCAGGCAAATCTACCCTATTGTATGCAATTATGGGTTTCATTCATCTCCAGGGTGGGAGAGTATTGATCAATGGTAAAGACTTGAAGACCTACAAAAGGATCGAGCTGGCAAAACTAATCTCTTATGTCCCACAGGAAACCGTGTTTCAGTTTGATTACTGCGTGGAAGAAATTGTTTTGATGGGTCGTTATCCATGGCTAAAACTGATGCAAAGCTGGACGGAAGAGGACAGATATATAGTTAAGCAGATTTTAGAAAAGCTGGAGCTACATTCTCTTGCCAACCGCTTCTATTCACAACTGAGTGGCGGGGAGAAACAAAGGGTATTAATAGCTCGAGCTCTGGCTCAGGAAACCGACTTTATCTTTTTGGACGAAACCCTTTCCCAATTGGATATAAATCATCAGATCGATATCATGCAGATGCTTAGTGATATCAACCGACAAATGTCGAAGAGTATTTTGCTGATCTCACATAATCTCAACCTTGCTGCCAATTATGCCCAACGCTTGATTTACCTGAAAGGAGGCAAAATCCTTGGAGTAGGAGATCCCAATACGATGATGAGCCCGGAACTACTTAGAGAACTTTTTGGGATAGAGCTTCATACTATCCTGAATCCTGGTTCTGGAAAGATGAACATCCTGTATCCAGGTGCTGTGGAATAGCGAATGCGTTTCAGACTACCAGGCATTATACTTTTACTGCTGGTTTACTACATTCCGATTAAGGGATTGGAAATCAGATCAAAAGTGTTTAGCAACGACAACGCTCCGATTGAGGATGCGATCATCACAGATGGGAAGAGGCATGTTCGCTCGTCTTCTGATGGCACTTTCAGGTTTGAGACCAATGCAGACTCGCTCTATGTATCAAAGCTCGGCTATGCCCGCAAAGCCTTTTCATCGAAGCATATCCCTGCAGTAATATTTCTAATATCCTCCCCTATCGAGCTTTCACCAATAGTGGTCACAGAAAGATTCAGCTCGGACTATTTCAGCGCTACAGACCGTTACCTGATCAAGTTTGATCCGCAACGTAGCTATGTCTCAAACAGAGAGATACTCAGTAACGTAGCTGGAGTATCAACAAATGATACCCCATTAATAGGAGAAAGCCAATACATCTCACTCTTGGGTAATCTAAACCGCCACACATTGGTTATGTTGGATGGAGTTCCTCTCAATGCTCAGGGAGAAGCATTTGACCTTTCCCGGATCAATCCCGACACTATTGAAAGGATCGAAGTAATCAAAAACAATGCCTCTGTTTATGGAGGAGGATCAGCAATTGGTGGGATCATAGCGATTCACAGCAAAAGAGGATTGACCGAGCAAAACCATTCGATGTTTTTCAAGCAGGAAACAGGCTCCTATGGATATGTAAAAAACTTGGTAGGATTCGAAAACAATGCTACCAACCTCAGCTATTTCATCAGTTTCTCGGATCTGAAAGCGGACAACAACTTTAGTTACAAGCTTCCCTCCTGGTGGAATCCGGATAGCCTTCAGACCGTTGAAAGAGAAAACAATGTAAAGACGATAAACAGCGTTTCAGCAAATCTGAGCAGTAAAATAGGGCATTTTTTGCTGACATACCAAACAAATTTTGAAAAGTTCAAAAAGGAACTACCAGGCCCCACAAACTTTCTCGAGATCTATCAAAACGCCTTCCTGACGGGGTTGAACTCCAGATCAAATCTACAGATTGAGTATGAACCAACTCCCATTCGGGCAAAGACAATTGTCTGGATTAATAGCGATGACACTCAATATGACAATACAAATGCCCCCCTACCCGTGTTTGTAACAAAGTATCAGCAAAAGCTCGACAGTAAGGGACTAAAGGCTATAGCCTCTTACAATGCCGGTATGTTTGGTACTGACGTTGGATACGAGTATATCCAAAATGAATACAACAACATAGATAAGCTGAACCTGCAAAACTCCATATCCAAATCATCCCGACAAAACGGCTTTAGCCTGAAGAATACACTTGAGTATTCAATGGATTTGTTCACTGCTGTTATTGCAGTAGCCGGAAGATTGGATCATGCTGATTCGGAAGACTATTACTCCTGGCGAGTGGAAGCTCTATTCAAAAGGCAGGGCTTGATTAATCTGGAAATTGGGTCTACAATCGGAACCTCATTTGCCCTCCCGTCCATGTATGATTTGTACTGGAAAGGTGATGCGCAGGCAATTGGGAATCCGGATTTGGTCCCAGAGACCTCCAAGGGATACCAATATTGGATAGATGCTACTTACGAAAAGCTTTCTGCCAAGATCAGTTATCATCAAAACTCGATCGATAATATGATCCAGTGGCGTCAGGTCTCGATGAATGGACCTTCATGGAAGCCATTCAACATCCAATCCTCCCTGATTCAGAATGTCGAAAGCCAGCTTTTTTATGCGCTTGATGCCGGACTCGAAATCAGTATCAACCACCTTTATACGATTGCCAGGGACAAATCTGTTGGGATTGATGGCTCTCCCCTGAACTATTGGCTGATGTACACCCCAAAGCATAACGTAGGTTTGGGATTGGACTATCGGAAATACAACAGCCACTTATGGCTGCGCTATAAATATCTCGACAAACAATGGACCACCAAAGATAATCTGATAGATCCCCTCAAAGCATATTCTTTGACCGATGTAGGTGTATCATATTCAATCTATTACAACAGCTTCAGAGTCGTGCCGCACCTCAACCTGTACAATATTTTCAGTACCGATTATCAGATTTTTTCTTATGTCCCTCAGCCTGGTATAAACTGGGTCTCGGGAGTATCATTAGCATACGATTTCTAGTTCTACAAACTCACAGGGATTGGATACCCAGATTCTCATCTATAACAAGCGGATATTATGCCTATATCAAGTGTATTCGTGAATACGCTTGATATAGGCTTGATATAGGCTTGATATACGCTTGACTACTAAGTTGACAGGTACCAAATATGTTGACAATGGAGACCCAATCTTAAAGACCATTGAATAATCGGGGCATGGGGCAGCGCCACATACAAAAAGGGTGGCGGGCGGGTATAGATGACTGTTTAAATACGCTTAAATTGGCAGAAAACCCACCAATTTGATATACTGGAAGAAACGTTCAACGGTCTTTCTTATGAGAAAATGACTATCCGAGACGAGATAAAAGAAGAAGAGCCGGTAAAAAAACCGGCTCTGAATATTTGATAATGTTTAAACTGATGTATTAGAAAGAAACGCCCAGTTTGCCAAGGAGATTTTTTGATCTCTGAACCATGGAAACCATGTCATTCCCTTTATTGCTGCCATATTCTTTCATTTCTTCCTGAACTGCGAGGAAAGCGATTCTATTCTGAAGTTTATAGCTCATCTGGCCTACATATTGGGTATATTCGGTATATGCACCATAACTATCAACGGCGTTAGCTTTAATTGAATGTGATCTGGCAGAAGGCTTTATGAACTTCATATCTTCATCAAAGTCATCCTCGCCAGGACCCCACGAATCTATACCTGCATATTGATATTGGTTGTCGTTGGCAAGTGTCCAAGAAATATTAGCTGTTGATGAAGGATTGTATGTGGAGCTAAAATTGGCGCTACAGGTATAAGGAATTCTAAGCGTTGTGCTTGCCCGTTCTGTACCGTTGAAGATAAATTTTACATCGTATGTCTGCCCTGGATTCAGTTCGGCATAATTCCAATACAATCCAAACATATCTTCAATGGTTCCAAGTTCTATTGTTTGGTTATCAAATTTGATCTGGGCTGTCGCACCGAGTACTATATCATTGGGATTTCCAAACCACCATGCAGATATTCCGTAATAACTGCCAGTTTTACTGAAGATATCTTCTTCCCCATAAAATATTGTGATCATCCAATCTGCTTTTGCCGGTGTAATTTCTTCGGGTTTTGAAACCTTGTCGCTGTCACTGCCGCAACCGCTAACGATAAGCATCGCTGCAAGAATAAATAACAGTGTGATCAAAGTAAACTTCTTCATGTCTGTCTCCTTTTTCTTTTGCGAGCACTTGGAAAGATTTCGAGAGATTCGTCAAGCGAAAAAGACAGAATGGGCTATTGCTCCACACCTGTATACACATTCGTGTACATGATGAGGAAAGATGGTTTGTAGGTTGATTGAAGGTATTGAGTCAGAACTTGCAGGCATCCGTATGGATTCGGTAAACATGATTGATCAGATCCAGATCAAACCCCTTTCTATACAATGAAGACACGATTTTCTGTTTTCGTAGGACTGGCTCTATGTCTTTGTAGCGTAGGGTCAGGATATTTATCTGTTCCCCCAGATACAGTTTCAATTCTTCAGGATTGGTGTATTCCTCGAGTAAGGGTTCATATATATGGGCAGGGATGTTCTGTTCGTAAAGCTTGTTGATGATATACGTACGGCTCTTGTTTCGTTCAGTCAAAGAGCGTATGAGAATATCGGCATAGCGCTCATTGTCTATGTATTTATATTCTTTTGCAGACGAAATCGCATCCTCTATGATGGAGGAGTGAAAAAGGTATCGTTGCAGATAATCCTTTGCCTGCTTTTCCGATCTCTCCTGTTTGGCCAGATAATCCAAAAGCTTGGTTCGGGCAGCTTCAAAGAGCTGATTCTTTAGAACTGATGCTTCGTCATCGCTGATCTCATATTCGCATGGTACTGAATATAAAGAAAGGAGAATCTTG
This sequence comes from uncultured Candidatus Cloacimonadota bacterium, assembly GCA_964634275.1. GTDB lineage: Bacteria > Cloacimonadota > Cloacimonadia > Cloacimonadales > Cloacimonadaceae > CAZZCS01. Next base: position 34,471 of record CAZWIS010000018.1, read on the forward strand.
GCTGGCAAGATTCCCCAAATCTCGTTATTGAAAGCTACGGATGCATTCCTATCGGAGTCACGCCTCGTCCGAATCTTCAGTATCATTCTCTGGTACGCTGTTAAAAGCATCGGGATTGATTTTTTGACATAAGACTTCCTCAATCTCCGCTCTCAGTTGGGGGCTATCCATGAGGAACTGCTTGGTCTTGTCTGCTCCCTGGCCAAGCTTGTCTTCCTTGTAAGAATACCAAGAACCGCTTTTCTTGATTATATCGTGGTTTGTGGCCATATCCAGAAGAATATCCATATGAGAAATACCCTGGCCAAAAATAATCGGGAATTCTACTGTTTTGAAAGGTGGAGCAAATTTGTTTTTGACTATTTTTACCCTGGTTCTGTTACCAATGATTTGGTTTTCTGCGGCGGGATCCTTTATAGCTCCAGCATTTCGAACTTCGATTCTCAACGACGAGTAGAATTTTAGAGCTACACCACCGGTTGTTGTTTCTGGATTTACAAACGGAGGAGCGCCAATCTTCATACGAGTTTGGTTGATAAAGATCACAGCGGTGTTTGACTTTGATACGATAGCCGTGAGCTTTCGTAAAGCTTGGGACATCAGTCTGGCTTGCAACCCTATATGGCTATCTCCCATGTTTCCTTCAATTTCCTGACGGGGAACCAAAGCAGCGACAGAGTCCACAACGATCAAATCGACTGCAGAACTTCTGACCAGGGTTTCAGTAATCTCAAGTGCCTGTTCTCCCCCGTCCGGTTGTGATAACAACAGGTTGTCTACCTGTACACCCAGTTTTTTAGCATACTGAATGTCCAGAGCATGCTCGGCATCGATAAAGGCAACAGTACCTTCTTTCATCTGAGCCTGGGCTACTATATGCAGTGACAGGGTTGTTTTCCCGGAAGCTTCCGCGCCGTAGATCTCTGTGATTCTTCCCCTTGGAATACCTCCGATGCCAAGTGCCAGATCAAGGTTTAAGGCACCTGTGGGATAGACGTCCACTGCCTTTTTGGGGCTATCACCCAAACGCATCAAAGTACCAATACCAAATTTCTTTTCAAGCTGCGTCATAGCAGTTTTTAGAGCTGTTTCTTTGCTTTTTTCCAGCATTTTTCCTCCGTCTTTATACTATTTATAAAACGTATTGTTCGAGGATGGTATATACAGGCCCATCCTTACCATGAGTACTTTTGTAAAATGTAACTGTATCGTAGTGATAGCTATCACTGCTTACATTTGCTTGCAGGAATTCTCGTTCTACCCAGTTTGGCTGTGGAGCTTTTATCCTACCCATTGTGATGTGCAGTTTGAGGGGTTTCGTCTCCGGTTCCAATCCAAAAGACTGCAACTGATGCATCAAGGCGTTTGGAAGCTTGAAGATGGATTTATCTTCGGTATCAAGCTTTGCCCACAATAGTCTGGGATTGATAGAGGGAAATAATTCGAGACCAAGAATATTCATCGCTATAGGTTCCAGGCTCTCGCAAGCTTTACCAATGTTCTTCGACATTTTGGGCACAAGGGAACTTTCTGAATCACCAATAAAAAGCAGTGTCATGTGGAGATTTTCGGGTTTTACCCAGTTAATTCCTTTTGGAAAGCTACGTTTCCATACTTCAATATATTCGGCCAGCTGCTGTTTTGGCTCATCTGGAACTTCCAAAGCAACAAAGGTTCTGATCTGCATTTATCTTTTGTATCCTATGTCGCGAAGAAACTTCTTGCGATGGCTTATATCTGTATCAAGCTCTATACCCTTGGGAGATGAACCATCGACAACTCCCAGAATTCCTCTACCTTGATCTGTTTGGCACAGGATTACTTGAACAGGATTGGCAGATGCGCAGAATATCCTGGCAACTTCCGGACAAGACTTGATAGCGTTTAACACGTTGATAGGAAAGGCATTTCGCATCACCACAATAAAACCGTGCCCAGCTCCAATACGCTTCATATTCTGAACGGCAATATCTATTAGTTCTGGATCTGTTCCATCCTTTCTAACCAGGCAAGGACCTGATGCCTCGTTGAATGCTACTCCAAAAGCAATCCCTGGAACACTATTAACCATCACTTCATAGATATCTTCCACAGTCTTAATAAAATGGCTCTGTCCCAGAATGATATTACAATCCTCTGGAAATGCAAGCTGTTCGAGTATATGTTCCATTTTTGCCTCGCTTTTATGTGAGTATAACTTCACAAACATTTGTATCGACCGTGTCGATCGTAAAACAAAGCTCGGTATTTTGTAAATCTTTTTTTTAAAAGAAAAACCTGACCAGCCGTTTGGCAGATCAGGTATAAAAGCTAATTGAAAGAGTCTTGTTATATTACTTTCTTGGCTTTGTTGGCTTTCAGGCAGGAGCTACAGACTTTGATTCTCTGTATGCTACCTTTAAAATAGGCACGAATCTCGTGTAGGTTGGGGAAAAAACGACGTTTGGTTGAATTCATCGCATGGCTACGATGGTTACCGACCAAAGCCCCTTTTCCGCATATATCGCATATTCTTGACATGATACACCGTCCATAAATTTCTTTTTGAGACCAAGGAATTGAATCTGCTTATTCTGGCAAGTATTTATTTCATGTTTTGGGGTAAGCGGATGTCAAATCGAGTTCCCCCTGTTTCGACAGGACGGTATTCGAGCCTTCCCCGGTGCTCATGAACCAGTTTTTGACAGATCGCCAAACCCAATCCTGTCCCGTGAGGTTTTCCCTGCGTAACAAATGGCTTGAATAGATTCTCCATCACTTCTTGAGGTATACCAGGTCCGTTATCAGTCACACTGATTTGTAACCACCCCGATTGTAGTTTTGCCGATACGCTGATATTGCCTTGCGCTGGGATAGCTTCTGAGCTATTTTTTATCAGGTTTAGCATCACCCGGCGGATCTTTGACTCATCAAAATACACCGGTTCGTTTACCATGTTTGAAGTACTCAGAGTGATTTCACGGCCTTGTAATGAATGCCCATAAGTATCCATAATATCTTTGAAGAAAGCATCCAGATCTACTTTTTGGATTATTGGTTCTACTTCATGCCCTTTGGCAAAATCAAGGATCTCTCTCACTAACTGGTCGATCAGTTTGGTCTGTTTAACTATGCTTTCCGAAAACTCGGAGCAGCCTGGAAACAGGCTCTCAATCAGTTGAGCTGTCAAGACTATCACTGTTAAAGGTGTTTTCAGGTCGTGAATGATCTTGCTGGCTGCCATTCCTATTGCCATCAAACGGTTTTTTCTGATCATTTCTTCTGCCAGCTCAATAAAGCGTGTATTTGTATCACGTAATCTACATGTCATAGTTCTGACGAGGTTGTACATTACAGCAGGTTGTGTAAAGGCCATTTGAGTAAACTTATCCCTTGGTATTACAAGTAATTCGACGTCATTTACAGCTACTACGCTGGCAGAACGGGGTTCGTCATCCACTACTGCCATTTCACCAAAGAAATCTCCAGGTTCCAAAATAGATAGCTGGGCTGCAGGTGTCTCCGGACTGCTGAGATCTTTGTTTATTTCCACCTTGCCTTTGCAGATCAGGTATAGGTTTTCACCATGAGACCGTTCAGCAATAATAGATTCGCCCTTGGGAAGCTTGATCCTCTCCAATCCTATTGTTAATCTTTCCACTTCCTCTTCACTAATCCCGTGAAACATACCTACGCATTTGGGCTTGCATTCTTGTAACATAAACACCTCTTTGACCTAAGTGAGAATAGGACTTTTACTCATTATGCGTATACAAAAATGGACGTACCAAGATTGTCAACTAAATAGTTACATATATTATACGGATGCTTGACGGACATACAGAGGGAGGCATCATAAGCTATCGAGATAATAAGAATACAAGCCCTTTTAGGCTTCAGGATACCACACTATTGATCAGTCCGATAGTACCTACATTGCTTTTCTATAGTTAACTTATATATAGACTTAGAATTGCACGCGAATACCTAATACTGCATAGTTTATCATGGCAAATGTATATACTTCATCGTTATCCGATCCACCCTCCAACAAACGGTATCCCGCATTAAGCGTATAACGATCATTTAGTTTATAGTTCATCGAAAGCAATATGTCTTCTGCCCTGCCATACGGAGAAGCCAACGCTTCCCCATCAATGCTGAGGAGAAAACTTGGATTTAGTTCATAAGCCAGCTGGAAATTGACTAATGGAACTGCGCCCGTATTAGTTTTTCCCGCCTTTCCTGAAGAAGATCGAAGGGCAATTTCCGCATCTCGGACTTTTAACGTGAGACCGATGGATCTGAGGATTTGCTTTTGATTTTCGAATATATAGCGATATTGGATCCGGTATGAATCAAATCTATATGTACCATCTACAGCTTCATCCGCCTCAAAAGTCGTTCCCATAAAACGGATATCCCGATCAAAACTCCCATTTGCTTCTATGGTCAACGGAGCGTATAATAAGGACAGCTGATGCCGGGGGTGAAACTTGTAAAACATATTTACCCTCAGTGCTGGAGCAACCTCTGACTTCAAGTCTGAAGTCAAAGAAAACCTATCGCTATCACCGCTTCCGGGAATCCTTGCGTTATTATATCCGCTAAACGCTGCTCCCCTCTCAAAGTATATACTAAACTGGGCATAAACCGGTATAAGTGCCAGCAGAAATACTACCATCAAGAATAGCTGTTTCATATCATCCTTCCTATTTTTCTGTTTTCTACGAGCTTTTATGGAAAAGCATCTGTCTATGATTACATACTAATAAAACAGTGATCAAAATGCAAACTCCAACCAGCTTTTATCATATGGAGGTTTGCTCGTCATCTCTTAATTGTTGACGGTATTACTAATTCCAGATTTTTGGTAACATGCTGGAAAGCGTACATCTTTAATGAGAGAGGAAAACATCATGGAAATTAGCAAAACTTACGAACCAAAGGGAATCGAAGCCAAGTGGTACAGATTCTGGGAGGAGAATGGCTTTTTTACTCCCCAAATTGATAGTGATAAAAAACCGTTCACTATCCTGATTCCACCACCCAACGTGACTGGTATTTTACATATGGGTCATGTCCTCAACAACACTCTCCAAGATGTCGTCGTACGTTTTCACCGCATGCTGGGTGAGCCAACTCTCTGGCTCCCTGGAGTAGACCATGCTGGAATAGCTACTCAAAATATGGTCGAAAAAGACATTGCCAAACAAGGAAAATCTCGTCATGAGATAGGTAGAGATAAGCTGATCGAGCTGATCTGGAACTGGAAGAACGAAAAGGGCAATATTATCATAGAACAGCTGAAGCTGTTAGGAGCTTCGTGCGATTGGAGCAGGCAACGATTTACCATGGATGAAATGCTATCAAGGGCTGTGAAGGAAGTGTTTGTAAGCCTTTATGAAGAGGGATTGATCTACAAAGGTAAGTATATAATCAATTGGTGTCCCAGATGCGTAACTGCCCTTGCAAATGATGAAGTGGAACACACTGACGAAAATGGAAAGTTGTGGCATATAAGATATCCTTATGCCGAAGGTGATGGCTATGTAGTAGTAGCAACTACACGACCAGAAACAATGCTTGGAGACACTGCCGTAGCAGTAAATCCCAAAGACGATCGCTACCGTCATTTGATCGGAAAAGAACTCATACTACCCCTTACGACAAGGAGAATCCCAGTCGTTGCCGATGAGTATGTGGAATCCGCTTTTGGTACTGGATGTGTAAAAGTGACTCCCGCACACGATCCAAACGACTTTGAGATCGGCAAAAGACACAATTTACCGCAGCTCTTGATAATGGACGAACACGGCATCATGAATAGTGACGCAGGAGCCATTTTTGCGGGTATGGACAGATATGCCTGTCGTGAAAAGGTACTCATGCTATTGGCAGATAAAAACTTACTGGATAAAACAGAGAACCATGACCACGCCGTAGGCCATTGTTACCGGTGTGATACAGTAATCGAACCCTATCTTTCCGACCAGTGGTTTGTAAAAATGCAGCCCCTGGCTCAGGAAGCAATAAAAGTAGTGGAATCTGGAGAAGTCAAGTTTCAGCCCGAACGCTGGACCAAGGTATATATGCACTGGATGAACAACATCCGCGATTGGTGTATCAGTCGTCAAATATGGTGGGGTCATCGAATTCCTGCCTATTATTGCCAATCCTGCAATGAAATGATCGTGGCAAAGGAAGCTCCAGACACTTGTCCAAAATGTGGATCAACCAGTTTCAAACAGGATGAGGACGTTCTTGATACTTGGTTTTCCTCATGGCTCTGGCCTTTTAGTACTATGGGTTGGCCTGATAACACAGATGATTTGCAGTATTTCCTGCCTACAGATGTTTTGATTACTGCTCCTGAAATCATCTATCTTTGGGTGGCGAGAATGATCATGTCCACCCTCAAGTTCAAGAATGTAATCCCTTTCCATACCGTACTATTGCATGGAACCGTAAGAGATGAACTCGGCAGAAAGATGAGTAAGTCCCTGGGCAATTCTCCTGATCCGATCGATATTATTGATCAGTTTGGAGCCGATGCCCTCCGTTTTTCCATGATATTCAATACTCCAAAGGGTGCAGATGTATTCTATTCGGATAGCATGCTGGATACAGGACGCAATTTTGCCAACAAAATCTGGAATGCCTTCCGCTTTATTATGATGAATGCTGAAACTATCCAGGGCTTACCCCAGGCAGGGAACCTCAAAATGGAATTGGTCGATAAATGGATATATTCGAGGTTGCAACAGGTGATCAGTGAAACGCACGAATACTATCAAAACCTGCGTTTGAATGATGCAGCCCAATGCCTGTTCCAGTTTATATGGGATGAATTTTGCTCCTGGTATATTGAGCTTTCCAAGGATAGATTGTACTCCTCCGATTCTGAAGACAGTATAGATCGGCAACTGACCGCCAAATACATCCTGCTCGATGTGATGCAATGCTCCATGCGTTTGTTACATCCTATCATGCCTTTTATCACCGAGGAAATCTGGCAATTGATCAAAGCTGAATTCCCCATGCCTGAAAAGGCTTTGATAATAGCAGCCTACCCTATTGCGGATGAATCTATGATCGATAGTGACATCGCCGATGAGATGACGTTTGTCCAGGAAGCTATCACAGCGATCCGAAACCTCCGCAAGGAAGTTGATCTAAAACCTGCTACGATGATCGAAGTGATGATCCGTATAGCGGATAACAGACAAAAAACGCTCTTCACGGACTATGAAGCATATTTCCACAAACTTGCAAAAGTGGGAAAAATGCATGTAGGTACAGATGTTCAAAAGCCCAAAACAGCAATTGCTGCAGTCGTGAGAAACATCGAGATATTCATGCCCCTCGAAGGTTTGGTGGATCTCGAGGCAGAGAAAAGCAGGCTGGCAAAGCAGCTCGAAAAACTCGAAAAGGAGCTTGCTCCCATCAAAAACAAGCTTGGAAATGATAGCTTCGTCAAAAATGCCAAACCTGAAGTAGTAGACAAAGAACGCAGTAAACTAAACGAAGTTCAGACCAAAGTGGATATCCTGATACAACAGCTCAAGTCCTTGGGTTAGTATCAAATACACGATAGATTCTACAGGCTTGCCGACCTAACTGGCAAGCCTGTTATAGCATATACTAATGAAAGTACATTTTTCTTGACCACCTAACCCAGATTCACATTCTACCGCTATGCACGAGATTTTGATCGATACCTTCAAAGAGAGTTTACAAAGCTTCATAAGCTATCCGGAGCTGTGCAAGGAAGCAAAGGATATCCGTGTGACCAAACCCTTGAATGTTTTATCTATCGGAAAAGCTGCCTGGCAGATGGCAAACGTTTTTTGCAATGCTCTTGATGAACAGAAGATCCAATATCAGGGTATCGTCTTAACAAAGTATCGGCATGCAAAGCATCCAATAAGAGGAATGCAAATTCTCGAAGCCGGGCACCCCTATCCTGATGAAAACTCACTGATTCACACTGGAATCATTTTATCCTGGCTAAGTTCCTTGTCAAAGGAGGAAGACCTGGTCATTCTCCTTTCCGGAGGTGGATCTGCCCTATTTGAGAAACTCCCCAATAGTATCACTTTGAAAGGATACAGACAGGATACTATTGATCTTCTCCGCTCGGGATGCGATATCGCTACTTTAAACAAATGGAGGGAAAGCATTTCGCTGGTCAAGGGAGGAAAAGCGCTTAAGAATATCGCATGCAGGGAGATAAAGATACTCTGTGTCTCGGACGTTCAGAACAATCCTCCACGCATCATAGCTTCTGCTCCATTTCTTCCAGATAATGTAGATAGCTCCGAGTCTCTCGTTGTCGGAAAAACTCGCATTTATCCAATCCATTCGGCTCACGACCAGTTGATAAGTTACCGAGTTATTGCTGACAATTCCAGTTTTTTGAGTTTGTTTTCCTCCCAATTACGCAATAAAGGATTAATTGCAAATATATCGTTCATGTTTCAAAATGCAGATGCTGGGCTTTTTGCACATTTTCTTGTTCAAAAAGCACATCAAATGGCTAACGATACATCCTCTTCAATCCGCATTTTTGGGGGTGAATGTCCAGTAAAAGTCACTGGTTCAGGAATCGGAGGGAGATGCACTCATATAGCGTTGTTAACCGCTAAAGAGATATCGGTATTGGCAAATACAGGTATAATCTGTCTGGCTACGGACGGAACCGATGGCCCGAGTGATGCAGCAGGTGCGTATGTAAATGATGATTCTGCATCAAAGCTCCTGAATTCTGGCATTGATGTGGATAGAGTTCTATCAAATTGCGATTCCTATAATGCACTCCGAAAGATTAATTCTTTAGTTTCTACCGGTCCCACAGGAACAAACGTTAATGATGTTTATGTGGTTTACAGAATGAGACCCTAAAACGTGTCTTCATTAAAAGTAAATCGGTATGGGTTCAGCCATATTGAGCGTAAAATGAGTCATCTGTTCCCACCCACCACCATTTTAGTACTGGACACTACTCCACGCCCATAATGTAATGGTCTTTAGTTACATATGGCCAAGATATGGCGGGTAAAGAGGAGATCATCAGCACCATCACCGCCAGATTGTGCCCACATATATGTAGCGAACTGATGCGCAGGATATAACCGTTTTAGGAGTTTGGAACTGGTACAATTTGAAATATTTACATAGGACATTTAATCCATCTGTGATACACCACCGATATTGAGGATGCAACATAAACAGATTTTGCGGGGCTCATTCAAGATCAAGTATTATATAGAGAATGGTTTGGAAACATCGAATACATCGTCGAAAAATCCAAGGTACTCAATTCCATACTTCAGACAATGTATATGGTACTTCATCTCCCTGCTGAGTTTCAGTGGTTTACCAAGTTTAATCAGGTCTCTGAGGGGTTCCAGGATATTCTCGATATGATTTGCTTTCAATAATACAGGCAGGCTTGCTACAATATCAATACCAGGATCATGATGCTTAAGATATTCTTCGAGCATCGTTTGAAAGCATCTGTCCATAAATGCTCTCCATTTGCTCCTAGGTTCCAGATTCATCGCCCAGCCTGTATTGAATTCCCAAAACCAGGCTAGATCATACATGAAGTAATTGTATCCACAATCATCAAAATCGAATACTGTAATGTCGCAGTTGTCATTGCTATAATCAATCTTTAAATTAATAATCCCCAGATCATTGTGACACAAACCATAGCTTATTGGAGTGACCGGAATAGATCCAATCTCATCAATACTCTTTCGAATAACCTCTTGATGTACTTCCAAGCATCCTGGTAAAAGCTTTGGCAGGCTTTCATAGTGTCTATCCAACCAAATGAACCTATTCGGTTTTGGATCTGTTACATAGTTTGCACTTAGAGCATGCATCTTACCGATTATTTCACCAAGTTTCCGCCAGAACTTGGTTAGAGAAACTCCTTCAGGCATTCTGTACTGCTTGTGATGAAGGAAACTGCCAGATGCTTCTGTAAATAAGGCAGCCTTTAATGTCCGATTATTCAATTGATACTCTACGCAAAAGTCACCACTTGCGGCAGGCACTGGTCTGGCACAAGGGACCCCCATCCTTGCAAGATAATCTACAAAACGCAGTTCAGCATCTATCATTGCTCTATCACGTTCTTCTCTAAATGAGATCCTAAGGAACGTGGCAGGATCGATGTTATGATGAAACACCAAGTTTGCCGATCCTGGATGTAGTGGTACTTGCTTTAGAGCTTCTTTACATAGTTTGAATGACGAACAAAAAAAGCCTATTGCGCCAGAACTGATCACTTCATTGATTATTACAGAAGTCATGTAAACTCCTATTATGTATGCTAATTACAAAAAAACCGGCTTACAATGAAGCCGGTATTTTAATCTGAGAGCGAGTGATACTTACCAACGAAGGTGAGCAAAAGCTTTGTTTGCATCTGCCATTTTGTGGGTATCTTCGCGTTTTTTGATGCTTGATCCTTCTTTTTTGAAGGCGGACATCAGCTCGCCTGCCAATTTTTCGATCATGGACTTTTCACTACGGTTACGAGCGTAACTAATCAGCCAACGGAAAGCGATGGCGCGTCCATTCTTTTCGTTTACTTCGGTAGGGATCTGATAGTTTGAACCGCCAACACGACGGGAAACTACTTTTACCAGCGGTCTTACATTATCAATGGCAGTCTTGAAGACCTCCAGAGGATCTTGCTTCGTCTTTTCTGCGATAATATCGAAAGCACCATAAACGATTTTTTCAGCGATGCTTTTCTTTCCTTGCTTCATGATACAATTCATGAACTTAGTGAGAATTACATCGTTGTACTTTGGATCCGGGAGAACTTCTCTTACGACAGCTTTTCTTTTTCTTGGCATGCTATCCTCCCTTATTTCTTAGCTTTGGGACGTTTGGTTCCATACTTGGAACGTGAATTTACACGTTTATCGACGCCAGCTGAATCGAGAGCGCCACGAACTACGTGGTAACGAACACCGGGTAAGTCTTTTACACGACCACCCCGAACGAGAACGATCGAGTGCTCTTGTAAATTATGGCCTTCACCCGGGATATAAGCAGTAACTTCAAATCCGTTAACAAGACGAACACGTGCGACTTTGCGCAATGCTGAGTTTGGTTTTTTGGGCGTAGTCGTGTAAACACGAGTACATACTCCGCGCCTTTGCGGACATCCTTCAAGCGCCCTGTTCTTTTTCTTCTTTTCAATCTCAGTTCTGCCTTTACGGATCAGTTGATTGATGGTTGGCACTAGTACCTCCAGTTTATTTTCATGATCAACGACGATAATTGTCGTTGGATCGATTCTTTAGTTTTAGAAATCGAGAATATCATCCATTTCTTCCGATTCTGCTGGGTGAGCAAAATCCTCGATAATCTGAGCAACCGTTTTACCTTGGCTTACTGCTTCTTTGATGCTGGAAGTATAAATTCTGGTTCCGGTTCCGACAGGAATCCTGTGACCCAGTATAATACTTTCTTTCAGTCCTTCCAGACGGTCAACGCTGCCTTCTATGGATGCCTTTGTGAGTATTTTAGTCGTTTCTTGGAACGACGCTGCTGAAAGCCAGCTTTCCGTCAAGAGAGAAGTTTTTGTAATACCCAAGAGCAATTGCTCAAACTGAGCTGGGGTCTTTCCATATTTGATTGTCTCATTATTCTCACGTTCGACGATTACCTTGTCGACAATATCACCTTCCAGGAAAGATGTTGATCCTGGATCAACGATCCGGACTTTCTTGAACATCTGGCGGATAATGACGCTGACATGCTTGTCGTCTATCTTAACACCTTGCTTACGGTAAATTTCCTGAACTTCATTCAGGATCAGCATTTGAGCTTCGATAATACCCTTTACCAGCATATCGTGAGGGTCAAGAGGCCCATCGGACAAAGCATCACCACTTTCTACAAAGTCTCCTTGATGAACAATGATTCTCTTTCCGGTAGGTATGGAGTATTTTCTTCCGACTATTGGTTGTCCTTCTTTGATAAATTCATCCGAGTCGACTATAGCTTCCTGGTCTGTAGGAATATCATACAAATATCCACATAGAGCAGCACCTGCTTTGACAGTTTCTTCATTTTTAACTATTACAGACAATCCCTTGGGAATGATATAGTCAATCGCTTTTGAATTACGTTTTGCTATGGATACAGTAAACTTACCTTTCTCTGAAGTAATGCTTACCTTGCCATCCTTCTCGGCAAAAACGCTCTTGTCCGTCACTATGGCTATGTTACGGCCATAATCGTCTTCACGGACTACTACTTTACCATCACAAGGAGCATAAATCCCGTTTGGAGGAGTAACGAAGATATCTCTACCAGTCTTTTTAAGACCACCTATCGTGACTACCCCGCTGATATCGGATATCTTTGCTTTATCTTTCGGGACACGAGCTTCAAATAGATCCTGAACTCTTGGAAGACCACCTGTGATATCCCGCTGTTTGATTGTGATACGTGAAGTCTGTCCCAAAACCGTTCCAGGATAAACATAGCTACCATCTTCGACCTTGATAACTATCCCTGTTGGCAGGGGAACCAGTGTTACTTCACCATCGTCACCGACAATACGGAACTGAGGTTGTTTCTTTCTGTCCTTAGATTCAATAATTGTGATATCTCTGGAGAATGTTATGTCGTTGTATTCTTCCTTGAACGTAATGTCTTTGATAAAGTTATCGTAATTCAAGACACCCTTGGCTGTAGAAATCATAGGATTATTGAACTGGTCCCAGCTTAAGAGCTTCGTATCTTTGGCTATCTTTTGATTCTCGCGTACATGAATCGTAGCAGCATATTCGACTTTGTATTCTTCATGGATTTTGGTAGGATCGGATTCGTCTATGATGCTAATCTTACCTAAATGGCTAACTGAAATCAATTGACCATCAGGGGTTGTAACAGCGTTAACACGATCAAACACTACTATACCATCATAATTTGAAACTACTTCGGCCATTTCTGTAGCCGTACTGGCAGCACCACCGATGTGGAATGTACGCAAGGTAAGCTGAGTACCAGGTTCACCTATGCTTTGAGCTGCAATAATACCAACCGGATCTCCGATAATGACAGGTTTTTGGGTGGCTAGATGCCTACCATAACATTTGGCACAAATCCCTCGTTCAGCTTCACACGTCAGTACTGAGCGTACATGAACAGTGATCAGACCGTGATTTTGAATTGTCTTTGCCATTTTGTTGCTGATTTCTTCACCGACATGAACCAAAACCTTTCCGGTAATGGGATCCACTATATCTTCTGCAGCGGTTCGGCCCTGAATGCGTTCGGCAAGGGTTTGGACAACTTCGTTGCCTTCCTTTAGAACTGTCATGTGTACACCACGAGGTGTTCCACAATCTTCGACAGTGATGATAGCATTTTGAGCGACATCAACCAATCTACGGGTTAGATATCCGGCATCAGCTGTTTTTAGTGCCGTATCAGCAAGTCCCTTTCTGGCTCCGTGAGTAGAAATGAAGTACTCAAGAACAGTCAGACCTTCTTTGAAGTTTGATTTAATTGGCGTTTCAATAACATCTGCTCCACCAGTTGATCCTATCTTTGAAGGTTTGTCCATTAGTCCACGCATACCACCCAATTGTTTGATCTGGTCTTTACTACCACGAGCTCCGGACTTGAACATTAGATAAATGGAATTGAGCCCTTTTCTACTGTTTGATAGTTCATCCATCATCTCATCAGTCACGCGTACTGTGGTCTTTTTCCATTGATCAACGACACGACCAGACCTTTCATTTTCGGTGATGCCACCTTTTTGGTGCAGGTCTGAAATACGCTTGATTTCAGTTTCTGCCTGTTCTATAATATCTGCTTTCTTGTTTGGTACTACAATATCATCAAAGCTAAACGTAATTCCTGCTCTGGTGGCATAACCAAAACCGATGTCTTTGAGATTATCGAGAATTTTGGCTGTTTCCCACTGGCCTACTGCATCGACACAGAGCATTGCAAGGTCGTTTAACTTACCTTTGTCAAAAGCTATGTTTTGGAAGCCGATACTCTGGGGTAAGATCTGGTTAAATATAACTCTTCCGACCGTTGTTACGATAAACGTGTTATCGAGTTTTACCCTGATCCATGAGTGAATATCCAGATTGCGTCCCTCTACAGGGCCGCCCTTTACGGCATACAACTGCTCTTCAGCTTCATATGCGGCTATGACATCATCCATCCCATAAAAATGACGAAGCTCTTCATAATTTTCCGGAGCTTTATCCTCTTCCATCGTAAGGTAATAGCATCCCAATACGATGTCCTGGTTAGCAGCCATAGCTAATCTTCCATTAGCCGGGAGCAATAGATTCCGCGTGGAGAGCATCAAAAGCCTTGCTTCAATCTGCGCTTCCTGGGACAGAGGAACATATACACCCATTTGGTCACCATCAAAGTCCGCGTTAAACGGAACGCAAACCATGGGATGGAGCTGGATAGCTTTGTTATCCGTCAATACCGGCATAAACGCTTGGATACCAAGTCTGTGCAGAGTAGGAGCTCTGTTTAACAGAACAGGATAATCCCTTACCACTTCTTCAAGGATAGACCATACTTCGGGTTGTTTCTTTTCAATTAGCTTTTTAGCGTTTTTGACCTTATCAACTTCGCCCATTTTCTGGAGGCGTTCTATTAAATAAGGTTTGAACAGCTCAACAGCCATTTCCTTAGGAAGACCGCATTGATATAGTTTTAGCTCCGGTCCTACAGTGATAACAGATCGTCCAGAATAGTCCACGCGCTTTCCAAGTAGATTTTGACGGAAGCGACCCTGCTTGCCTTTCAATTGGTCGGTAAGGGATTTGAGAGGACGATTTCCTCTGCCGCGAACTGGTCGTGCTTTTCTGGAATTATCAATCAAAGCGTCCACAGCTTCTTGAAGCATACGTTTTTCATTACGCAGAATCACTTCGGGGGCTCGAATTTCGATCAACTGCTTGAGGCGATTGTTTCGGGTAATGACTCGTCTATACAAGTCATTGAAGTCTGCAGTAGCAAATCTGCCACCTTCAAGCGGGACTAATGGCCGTAAAGTAGGAGGTAGCACGGGAAGTGCTTCCATTATCATATTTTCCGGTTTGTTCTCTGATTTAATAAAGGCATCGACGATTTTCAGCTTGTTGATGAGCTTCTGCTTTCTGAGTGCAGATTCTTCCATTTTGAGCCTGGTACGAAGGTCAAGCGCTTCATTTTTTAGATCTATTCTTTTGAGTAGTTCCTTAATAGCTTCTCCACCCATCAGAGCGATGAAGTTGCTTCCAACCTTGTCCTTAATCTCGTAATACTCGTCTACCTCGATTAGCTCCATCTTTTCGTAAGGACTATCTCCCGGATCTATAACGACATACGATTCGTAATAAAGGATTCTTTCCAGGTCTTTGACAGTAATGTCGAGTAGAGTTCCGATCTTACTGGGAGCACTTTTGACGAACCAAATATGTGCGATTGGTACGGCAAGTTCTATATGCCCCATTCGAGTACGACGAACGCGAGAGGTCGTAACCAGAACGTTACACCTATCACATACAGTATTTTGAAATCTTTTCTTTTTATACTTTCCGCAAGCACATTCGTAATCTCTTTCAGGACCGAATATTCTCTCGCAGAACAAACCGTCTTTTTCCGGTTTTAGAGTTCGATAATTTAGTGTGTCTGGTTTTGTTACTTCTCCGTAAGACCATTCGTTTATGACCGTTTCGGGTGTTGCAATCTTGATCCTGACGCAATCATATTCATTTGGACGAGGTTCTCTTCTGTTTTCTCTTACCACAATATCCTCCCTTAACGGATGTCCTCTTCTTTGATAAACTCGATATCAAAACCGAGTGATTTGAGTTCACTAATCAATACATTAAACGATTCCGGAACTCCTGGAGGAGGAGGATTTTCTCCTCTTGTAATAGCTTTGAAGGCATTGTTTCTGCCATCTACATCATCGGATTTGATAGTGAGCATTTCTTCCAAAAGGTTTGCTGCCCCGTACGCTTCCAAAGCCCATACTTCCATTTCTCCAAGACGCTGACCACCATGCTGGGCTTTTCCACCAAGGGGTTGCTGTGTAATCAATGAATATGGTCCTGTAGATCTTGCGTGCATCTTATCAGCAACAAGATGGTTTAGTTTCATCATGTATATGACGCCTACGGTTACTCTTTCTTTGAATGGGATACCTGTCTTACCATCATACAACACCTGCTTACCATCTATAGCAAGGCCTGCCTGAGTCAGCTCATTCTGTATATCATCAATACCCGCACCGTCAAAAATAGGTGTTTCGGCATCAAAACCCAAAACTTTGGCTGCCATACCCAAGTGAGTTTCCATAATCTGACCAATATTCATACGGGAAGGAACACCCAGAGGATTGAGAATGATATCGACAGTCGTTCCATCTTCCATGAAGGGCATGTCTGCAATTGGTGCTATTATGGATATTACACCCTTGTTACCATGGCGTCCTGCCATTTTGTCACCAACCTCGATTTTCCTTTTTTTGGCTACAAAAACCTTTACCATTTTACGCACTCCGTATTGGAGTTCATCTCCATGCTTGATGCGTTCACGGTTCTTTTTGTACAGGTTATCTGCAAGATCGAGAGAGTGTTTGATCTTCAGGATGATGCTCTGGTAGATGTATTCGTTTTTCTTGTCATCTTCCACCAATTCGACATCAATATCCAGCTTCTTAAAATTGATCCGTTTTAGATCATCTTCTGTGATCTTCTTACCTGGAGCGATGAAGTAAACATTGGTTTTTTCGTCCCATATCGTTTTGGCTGTCTCACCCAGTAATGCTGCACTGAGTTTCTCGGCTTTGAAATCTTCCACCTTTCGGCGACGGTCTGTAAGCTCTTGTTTGAGCTTTTGGATTTTGTCGTTGTTATCATCTTCCAGATCGCTACCTTCTTCCAAACGAGAGAAGACTTTGACGTCTATTACTACGCCTTCCATACCGGGCTTTGCCTTCAGGGAACTATTTGTAAAATCTCCCGCACGATCTCCAAAAAGGGCTCGCATTAGGTTTTCTTCTGGAGAGGGATCTATTTCTATGCTCTTGGGAGTAACCTTTCCTACTATTATATCCCCTGCATGTATTACAGATCCTACTCTGATAATACCGGTTTTATCCAGATTTCTCAATGCTTGTGACGGAACGTTTGGGATATCATAAGCAAGCTCTTCTTTGCCATTTTTTACATTTCGAACCAGGACTTCAAGCTCTTCGATATAGATAGAAGTCAGTGTATCTTCACGAGCAATTTTTTCACTGATAATAATGGCATCTTCGTAGTTGTAACCATACCATGGCATGAAAGCAACCATCAAGTTCGTACCTAATGCAAGGCGGTTATCTTCCACACATGCACCATCGGAGATTAGCTGTCCTTTCTTGACTGTATCTCCCGGACGAACTACTGGTCTCTGGTTTATGCAAGTATCTTGATTGGTGCGAACAAACTTCTTCAGGTTGATTCTGTTTCCTGTATTGAGATAAAATGCTTCGTCTTTTTCACTAAGCGGTTTGATCTCGATATAAGCCGAAGTAGCATTAAGAACGACACCATCATACGGAGCTACAGCTATGCTGGAAGTATCCATGGCCATGATCTTTTCCATCCCAGTTCCTACTACGGGAGCCTGTGGATTGATCAATGGTACTGCCTGTCTCTGCATGTTTGAACCCATCAAAGCACGGTTTGCATCATCGTGCTCCAGGAATGGTATCAAGGCAGCGGAAACAGATACCATCTGTTGAGGCGAGACATCTATGTAATGAACTTCCAGGGGACTAACCTGAACGTATTCCCCACGCTCAAGAGCAAACACGGTCTCATCGAGAATCTTTCTGTTGTCATCAAGATTTACATTTGCCTGGGCTATAATATATTTTTCTTCCTCTGCTGCATCCATATAGTCAAATTTGTCAGTTATATAGCCCTTTTCCACTCTGCGGTATGGAGTTTCAATAAAGCCATATTCGTTTATCCTGGAATATATTGCCGGAGATACTATCAAACCAATGTTTGGACCTTCAGGAGTTTCAATCGGACACACTCTACCATAGTGAGATGCATGAACGTCACGGACTTCAAAGCCTGCTCTTTCACGAGTAAGGCCACCAGGTCCCAACGCTGATAGAGCGCGTTTGTGTCTCAATCCGGCCAGAGGATTGGTTTGTTCCATAAACTGGGATAACTGACCCGTTAGGAAGAATGATTGAACTACACTGATCAAGGCATTGCTATTAACCAGGTCGTGAACGGTAATCTCATCAATATTGGAAATTGCCATTCTCTCCTGAACAATTCTTGATACCATGGAAAGTCCTGATTGATACTGCTCCTGAAGCAATTCGCCTACAGTTCGGACGCGACGATTTGCCAGATTGTCAATATCATCTATTTCATCTTCATCACGATATATGTCTATCAGAGTTCTGAAGATATGAACAAAATCATCAAGAGTAAGCGTTAAATGCTTTAAATCTATGTCAATTCCCAGCCGTTTATTTATTTTGTATCTTCCCACTTCTCCCAAGTTGTATCGCTTTTCATTGAAAAACATACGATCGACTAATAACTTGGCGGTTTCGACACTTGCTTCTTCGCCGGGACGAATTAGTGAATAAATCTTTTTAAGCGCCTCATCGTTGTTTAGTGTAGGATCCTTTGCTATGGTATTCTCCAACACTTTTCGCGCTATTTCATAATCATAAGAGATAGCTTCCACCTGCTTGATCTTATGCGATTCCAA
Source organism: uncultured Candidatus Cloacimonadota bacterium (assembly GCA_964634275.1). GTDB lineage: Bacteria > Cloacimonadota > Cloacimonadia > Cloacimonadales > Cloacimonadaceae > CAZZCS01. Next base: position 53,245 of record CAZWIS010000018.1, read on the forward strand.
CATCTTGCACAGGCTATCGGAAATCTGATCATTGGCAAAAGCAACAGGTTCCTCGATACCCTCTACATAAACATCTTTGAACAAGTGACGATTTTTGGCTTCTTTGAGAGTAAGCGTTTCACTTTTATAAAAAGTCTTTCTGAGATCTTCATTCGTGGAAATTCCAATCGCTCTGAGTAAAGTCGTAACCGGTAGTTTCCTACGTTTATCGATATGGACATACATCACGTCGTGGATATCAATATCAAATTCAAGCCAGGAACCGTTGTATGGTATGACTTTTGCAGAATACAAAGTCTTACCACTGGGATGTTTCTCTTCGGAGAAGAACACGCCAGGAGAACGCTGTAGTTGCGAAATAATCACTCTTTCAGCACCATTGATGATAAAAGTTCCCTGTTGTGTGATCAGCGGGATCTCACCAATGAATACATCTTGCTCGATAGTATCTTTATGAAGCCTTTCATCTTCAACATGCTCAAAAATACTCAGGCGGAGCTTAGCCTTTAGCGGTGCCTGATAAGATAAATTTCTTTCTTCACATTCCTCGATGGAATACTTTTCTTGCAATACATTGTATTCTACAAATTCGAGGAGGAAATTACCCTTTGCATCTTCGATCGGGAATATGGACTCAAATACCGCCTGAAGACCCTTCTTTTCTCTGCGAAGTGGATGCACTTCTTTTTGTAAAAAATCATTGAATGCATCTACCTGCATTGCCAGCAAATTAGGAATCTCGACTTCAGAAATTCCCAGCTCGGCCAGTCTTCCGGATATACGGGAATAACTTTTGATCTTTCTCAAAAGCTCACTCCTTT
>CAZWIS010000019.1:0-53366 GCA_964634275.1 uncultured Candidatus Cloacimonadota bacterium
GTGAAGAGTGAAGAGTGAAGAGTGAAGAGTGAAGAGTGAAGAGTGAAGAGTGAAGGGTGAAGAGTGAAGAGTGAAGAGTGAAGAGTGAAGAGTGAAGAGTGAAGAGTGAAGGGTGAATAGTGAAGGGTGAATAGTGAAGGGTGAATAGTGAAGGGTGAATAGTGAAGAGTGAAGAGTGTCACGATGAGGTAGTTCGCTTTCCCAGCGGAGGCTGGGATCCAGCCTTATGAAAAACATCTGGAAAGACAGCCTATCTAAATGTATTACATGTGCTTATGAAATGGTCTGATTATTATATATATGGATTTCGCAGGTTAACATTTATAGTTTTTGGATAGTATCTGTTTTGGTTTTAACAGAATTCACTGACTCTTTTCAAATGGCTCAAGGAGATGTATCCCGCTTCCAAGCCAAACTGCAACTACAAATACACCAAGATAACAGTTGACATTTTAACCGCTATTGATTAAAAAAGACTTGAATTCTCTTGAAGATGGATTTGGAGAAACTATGAAGAAACTTGTCGGTTCGATCCTGATGCTGGTGTCAATTTGGACACTGGGAGCTGTGATTCATTTTGAGGGTGCCTATTATCCCGCAAATCTATCTTTGCATAGCATTTGCCTGCAGAACAATTTGGCCTACTTATCTGAATCTTGGCAGGGTAGTTCGGCCGGTCTTTTGATCCTAAACGTTGCCAATCCTGCCCATCCTGTCGTGGCTGGCATAGGTAACGATCCCAATCAGCTTTACGGAATTACTGTCTCCGGTCAAAGAGCCTATCTCGCAGCCGGTAATCTGGGTTTTCAGGTTTGGGATGTGTCTGTCAGCAACACCCCTGTCCTGCTCTCAACTGTCTATGTGGGAGGATTTGTAGAGAAGTTGAGTATTAGCGGAAGCAGACTCTATGTGGTGGTACCCGGCAGTGAGCTCTTGATCTATGATATCGGTGGGCAGACACCTGTTCTGGCTGGAACATGGCAAATCGAGGGCATAAACGATGTCTTTGTGTGCGGAAATCTGGCTTATATTGCGTGCTTAGATCCGGGGCTTTGTATTGTCGATGTCAGCAATCCGTCAGCTTGCTCTTTGCTGGGAGAATTTGACAATTTCAATTCCAGACATGTACGCATAAGGGGTAACCTCGCTTTTCTCAGCGACAACCATATCGACCACTTTCTGCTGGATATTTCCGATCCAACAAATCCGATTCCACTCTACGAGTTTACTCGTAACTGGTTGGATTGGGCTTACTTTCTCGATAACTATCTAATCGTCATAGCCAATACTCCTGGAGTCAGCCGGAAAGACTTGCTGGTCTACGATATATCCGTACCCACACAGCCGACGCTGATCGTTACTCATTCCCTTCCCAATTCTGTTCGTTCCAGTTGGCTGGAAGGTGAGTATCTGTATGTGATAGATATTGATGGCATGTCTATCTATAACCTCAGTGACTTTAGCAACCCTCTGCTGATCAGCCTTTCGAATATCCCCTACGAGGCAGTGAAGGTGGAGTTGCATAACGATTATGCCTATATAGCAGACAGCGGTCACCGCTTGCTTCAGATGAATATCTCCAATCCCGCAAACCCGTTCTTGTTATCTCAATTACCTCTGCCCCAGGAGTTTATGGACATGGAACTGGCGGACAACCTGTTGTATCTGACCAGTAATGAAGGCTACCTAAACATTGTCGGATTCTCGGAGAACGATCCTCCTCAGGGCTCAAACTTCGAACTACTGTCCTCAATCAGTACTGGCGGGTCTGCCTACCGCCTTAGTGTGGGTGATTATCGCGCCTATGTGGGTCAAGATTTTAGCTTCAAGATCTTCAATGTGGTAGAGCCGGAATCGCCCATGCTGCTTCACACATACGAAAATAACACTGTCTTATTCTGCTCTCGTGTGCTGAAACACGGGAACTATCTCTTCGTAACAGGTTGGACAGGCCAAATCTGGATCTTGGACATCACAGACGATTTTGACCCTCAGATCGTGGCTTCAATCCCCAATCCCACTCTCGCAGGTGGCATGGTAATCAAGGACAATTATCTATATCAGGCTAACAGTGAAACCAGCACCAGGATCTACAATATCGCAAACCCTCACTCTCCTGTCTTCGCAGGATACATCCCTACCACGCTTGCTGACTACTACAGTATTCACCTTTCCGGAGGCTACCTGTTTGTGAACTACACTCAGATCAATACCATCGTCTGTTACGATCTGAGTGTCCCTGCCAGCCCAGTTCAGATCTGGATATATCAATGGGGTCTGCCTACTTGGGATCTCGTTTACCGCAATGGACTGCTATACACTTGTAATGGCCCCCATGGTTTTTCCATCATCCGCTGCGAACTTCCCTCTGCTGTCGTCGATCAAGTCCAAACCCCCTCACCACCCAGTCTTGTCGGTTACCCCAATCCTTTCAGAGACACCACCACCTTCAGGATCAAAGCAGGAAACAGTGAATCAGTTGAATTGGCCATATACAGCCTTAGGGGTGAAGCAGTCCGCAATATCCGATGCCAGACTGGACAGATAGGAGAAATCTCCATCGTCTGGGATGGTCGCGATGATCAGGGTCGTCAAGTGGCAAACGGAATCTATTTCTGCAGGATGAAAGCAGGAAACTACAGCGAGGTCAGGAAGCTGATCCGTGTCAAATAAGGGACGGCTTGAGATCTGATCCTGTTAAGACCGTTAACCAATCGGGGCATGGGGCAGCGCTATATACAAAAATGGTTGTGGGTGGGTATAGATTACTGTTTTTGTCCGCTCAAATTGGCTGAAAAAACCCGGTTTGCTTTACGGGAAGACACGTGCAACGGTATTCTTTGTTGTGTTACACGGACTCTTTAGTTTCAGCGAGCTATTTACCGATGCAAAAACTGGAAAAGATCTGCTCGAGGATATCATCTGGTGTGATTACTCCCAGGATTTCTTCGAGGGCAGAGCTTGATTCGATCAGGTCAAAAGCGACGAATTCATATCCATTTCCCGATATCAGTGCCCGCTGAGCGTTTTCGATAGAGGCAAGAGATTTGGACAGGGCAGCAAGGTGTCGAGTATTGGTAATCAGCGGACTTTCATCATCTTGTGTATGGAGGTCGAGTCGTTCCAGAATCGCGTTTTTAACGATGGAGAGTCCATCGGGAAGCATGGTAGTACAGGGCATTGAGGAGCGAATAATGTCTTGGGCGACCGGATTATGGGTGTATAAAGCAAGCATCGTATCTACCATAGATTGCCACTTCTCGGGCTGCAAAAAGCTGCCATCCATTGCCAGATCGATCTTGTTTATCGCATAGATAATCTTTGGATCGGGCTTTGGTATGTCCATCCAGATATCTATGTCCTGCAGCCTTTGATAATCGATCAGATACAAGATCAGATCGGCTTCCTGCATCAGAGCATGGGTTCTGTCGATACCTATCTTTTCGATATCGCTATCCGGATTTCGAATTCCAGCTGTGTCGTAGATTACCAAGGCATATCCACATAGTGATACTATCTCTTCGAGGTAATCTCTGGTGGTGCCGGGATGGGGAGTTACAATAGCTCTTTCCGCATCCAAAAAGGAATTGAATACAGACGACTTTCCGGCATTTGGAGCTCCGGCAAGGCATAGCTTGATGCCATCCCGGATGTATTTGCCCCGGGCTCCATCCTGATATATCTTTTTCAGATCAGAGATTATCTCCAATAGCTCGGAAGCCAGCAGACTTTCATCGATTTGGGGAAGGTCCTGATCCCCAAAGTCGATCATCAGTTCCAGCTTTATCCTTAGATTTGTAATGCGCTGGAGCATTGATTTCAGGTGGGTAGCCAAGTGGCCTTTGAGTTGCGCAAGGGCAGAGCTTTCGGATTTTGAGGTCTTGGCGTTTATGAGGTCGTTCACTGCTTCTGCTTGCGAAAGATCTATTTTGCCGTTCAAATATGCTCTTTGGGTAAATTCACCTGCCTCTGCCATACGGCATTTACCCAGCAGGTTTTCGAGGATTTGAGAGAGGATGTGGGGATTGCCATGAGCGGAGATTTCTACACAATCTTCGCCAGTGTAGCTATTGGGGGAGCGGAAAATGCTGACCAATACTTCATCCAGGGGAATACCAGATTGCGTATGGATCGTACCGTAGTGGATGGTATGTGTTTTTGCTTTTGTCAGACGGGTAGAGGGCTGGAAGAACTCTGCGACGATCGGTATTGCCTCTTTTCCGGAGACCCGGATCACTCCGACCGCAGAACTTCCGGGGGCAGTGATTCTGGCTGCAATAGTATCGGATTGGCTATACATCTTTTGCCAGGATTGCCGTGATTCTATCTGTCAATTGCTTTGCTTCAAAGCCAATGATTTGATTTAGCTCACCGATTTTTCCATGCGGAACAAAGCTATCCGGATAACCGAAATTGACGATTTTGGCATGGCAATCACAGAGATCTTGTTTGAGCATGGCTCCCACTCCACCGATCAGGGAATTGGTCTCGAAGCTAAAGATATGGGAACAGTCTTCGGCGATTGGAATGAGGCTCTCCAGATCGAGAGGTTTGATGCTGCGCAAATTGACAAGCCAGGGTTTCAAGCCCTGAGATTTGAGCGCATCATAGATTTCGTAAACCATTGGAAGTGTATCTCCCACAGAGATCAGGGCAAGCTGCTTGCCCTTGTGTATCACATCGGATTTGCCAGGATGAAAGTGATGGACTTTCTTTCCTGTGCAATAAGCAGTCCCGCGCGGATAACGAATGGCGACGGGTCCATCATTGTATGTCGAAGCCCAGCCCAGCATCTGATCGAGCTCTTCCGCACTTGCCGGAGCAAGGAGGATCAGATTTGGTACAAAGCTCAAAAATGAGATGTCAAAAGCTCCATGATGGGTAGCTCCATCTTCTCCTACCAATCCACAGCGATCGATACAGAGTACGACAGGAAGCTTTTGTAATGCGACATCATGAATGATCTGATCGAGGGCACGCTGCATAAAAGTAGAGTATATCGATACAAAAGGTTTCATCCCAGTAGCAGCCAGCCCGGCTGCAAAAGTGACGGCATGCTGTTCAGCAATCCCGACATCAAAAAAGCGGGAAGGAAACCGGGATTCGAAAGTGCTGAGCCCGGTGCCTGCTGCCATAGCTGCTGTGATGGCGACTATTTTTTTGTTCTTTTCTGCCAGGTGGCACAAGGTATTGCCAAATACTTCCGACCAGCTTTCGGTACCGCTGCAAACAGGCTTTCCGCTTTTTTCCTCGAAGGGACCAATGCCATGAAAGAGCGATGCATCACGTTCGGCAGGGCTATAGCCTTTGCCTTTTTGGGTAACCACATGCACGAGGACAGGTCCGACCATGTTTACTTTTACACGGTGCAGCATCTGGCTCAGTTGCTCAAGATCGTGTCCATCGATGGGACCCACATACTTGAACCCAAGATCTTCAAAGATGATATTGGGAACGAGGATATTCATCATCGATTCTTCCAGCTTCTGCGCACCATAGATGAAGCGTCTTCTGATCGATTGGGGCAGGCTGCTGCTCTTTTCCCAGATTTGTTTTTTGAGCGAATTGTAGGATTTGCTGGCAAGCATACGTGCCATATATTTCTGGAGTCCGCCAACGTTTTTGGAGATAGACATTTCGTTGTCGTTCAAGATTACGATAAATTTGTTCTTTTGGAGGTGTCCGGCATGGTTCAATGCTTCAAAAGACATCCCTCCCGTAAGGGCACCATCACCAATGACGGCAATACAATGTCCCGATTCACCATGAAGATCTCTTCCGGCAGCAATTCCCAAGGCGGCAGATATCGAAGTACTGCTGTGTCCGGTACCAAAGGGATCATATTCGCTTTCGGAGCGGTTCGTGAATCCGCTCAGACCATTGAGAGTACGGATGGTGGGGAATCTATCATCCCTACCGGTCAAAATCTTCCAGCCATAAGCCTGATGCCCCACATCCCAGATTACCTTGTCCCGGGGGGGATCAAATACACGCAAGATCGAGATCGATAGCTCTATAGTTCCAAGGCTTGGAGCAATGTGGCCTCCCGTCTTGGCACAGACCGATATAATCCGTTTGCGAACAGACTTTGCCAGTAGCTTCAATTCAGCAAAACTCAGTTCCTTGATTTTGGAGGGATGGGTTATTATGCTATGCATTTCAAACTCCTTGCTTAGGTGGTTTTTGAAGAAGCCGGTTTTGCTTCCTGAAACTTGACGATGATAATCTCACACGCCATTAAAACCAGAGCCAATATCAAAAAGATTTTCCATAGATCGTGCCCCATGCGGGTAAAGAAGAGCTGGTTTTTCCAGTCTTTGGACAGCAGGCGGGTTCTCTTGTCCGCACTGTAATCTGCCAGGACAAATTCACTCTCATTATTATCAAGATTTGCTGCCAGATAGCTGATTTCACCAGTTGCAGAGCGTATCTGGTAGATCCCGGGAGATTGGATTTGATGGCGTTGATTTGCCAGTTCCATACTTCTCCCATCCGGCATTGTGATGCCAGAAGCAGTAATGCTTTCGCCCACAAGCTTGGGATCGGAATCGATCACGGCATTACCCAAATACTGAAAGCTGCGATAGGCAAAGACAGCAAAAGCGGGATCAGTAAAGAAACTGTTTCGAAGGCTGCCAATATCCCAAAGCCAAAGAACGCTGTTACTTCCTGCAATGGCGAGAGCTTCATTACCAGCAGAAATCAGGACACTGCCATTTGGGTTGCCTGCGCTATTCCAATAATCGCTTACGTTTACCCGACGCAGGGCATCCGCTTGTAAAAGGCTGGAGATATAGTGCTGTTTGTTGCTGAAGCTGATACTCCTATTGGCAGTTTCCATTCCGGTAAGGCTAATCCCAAAGGCGGATTTGAGGTAGGACTTCCATTCCGAAGAAATGTCTTTGCCGAGCAAGTGGAGAACTCCTACATTACGTTGTGACAACCCTGCCAGGACTTCCCGCAGCCTGTGTGTAATCGCTCCCGGATCGTATAAGGCGATCAGGTTGTAGCTCTGTAAAAGCTCGAGGCTGACGCTGGATGGATTCAGGATTTCGAGCTTGCCATTCTCTCCGGCATAGACCCTTAGCAAAGATGAAAGTGTGCGCGGAATGGCGCTTTGCTGAGAGATGATCGCAATCCTGGGATTGAGGAAATAGGAAAAAGTGAAGTAACTCCGATTGTCGTGGATCAAGCGATCATCCAAAACTTCAATATATCCGGATTGCCAGCCATCATTACGAATCTCAAAGGATATGACGTCCGTCAACACCTGATTGGAGCGCAGGCTGACGAATTTCTCGGCGACTTTTACATCATTAACCACAGCCTTTACAAGGACGTCACTACGATCGTTGTTGCCATGATTTCTCAGCTCGTAGCTGATGCTTTGTTGACGACTGCGCTGCACAAGCTGGGGGACGGGTTTGGCATTTGAGCAGCTCAGATTTTCAAATCCGGGATCCTCTGCCAGGGGGATTACGTTTATCTTATACTCGCTCTTTTCTGGTAGGTCCTGGAGCTGGTAATCGCTGATCAGGTATAGCTCCCGGTTTTGTAGCTGGCTATCCTTTAGCTTGGTTTCTGCCAGTTCTACCATTTTTGAGAGAGGAAGAGGCTTGTAGGTGATTTCGATATTGGAGATCAGTTCCTCTGGAATGCTTCCTGAGTAAAGCTGAGCATGAAGATTGTTCCAGGTCTCATCGGAGGTGATCAGGATCAATCTATCCTGGGACGTTGATCGTTTGTTAATCTCTGCCATGGCGACTTTCGCACGGTCCAGCCAGGTCTTGGAATCGATTAGATAGTCCATGCTAAAGGAGGTATCGAGCATTATCGCAATAGCTGTGGGAGGATGTTTTTTTGAGGGTTTCAGACGATCGGAACGAAGGAGAGGCCGGGCAGCTGATAGCACAACCAGCAAGATGATCAGCATTCTGATGATCAGCAGGATGATGTTATTGAGTTTGGTGCGGTTCTTTTGCTGTTCTTTGCTGAGCTTGATAAAGCGGAGAGTGGAAAATACCACCCGGTTTGGTTTGCGCTTTGCCAGAAGCCAGATAAGTAGAGGCAATACAGTAGCCGCTGCAAAGATCAATAATCCGGTATTCAAAAAGCTGAATTCGAACATACTATTGGAGCCCTACTCCGATGGAAAAGAGAAACTCGCTATCCCGCAGCTGCATTCCCTGGTTTGTCAGGGCAAAATCAAAACGCAAGAGGTCATAATTGTATCCCGATCCGAGGGTATAATTGATATTATCTGTCCCGTGGAAGTTTTTGCTATGCATTCCCATCCGAATGATAAAGCCCTGGTTTATGTCCTTGCCCATTCCACTTTTGGTATTCCAATCCCAATCCTGAACCAGTCCCAGATGGTATGAGGTATCCGGGTCTTTGTCGATCTTGTTTTGAACTCCCGCAAGTAATGATAGGCTTCCACTATTGTATTCAAATCCCAGGGCAGAACGGCGCTGGAGCTTGACGGAATCGTAGTTTTCCCAGTACAGCTGGGAAAAGATATCGTAAACAACGCCAGACCAGGTGAAGTCTCCCTGCTCAAATGCGAAACCAAGGTCGGTCGAAAAACCCTTTACCTTGTCATCGATAAATACTTTGCGAATGAACTCCTGTCCCCGTTTCTCTTCTTTGAGATAAACCAGCCTTCCGGTAAGGTATTTTAGATTAAGTCCGGCAGACAGCAGTTCCCAAGCAGGGTCTTTTCCTCCCAGGCTGAACTGCCACTTATCAAGCTGATAGTCGTAATACTGGCTTTCTGTACCGGAAGGATTCCACTGGCTGATATGCAGGCTGGAAACAGGTTGATAGGATACTGCCGCATTCTTTGTAATCAGCGTAAAGTATTTGATCTGCTTGTCTTTGAGAGCGTTGCTGATCTGCATGGCTTCGGTGAAAGTATATTGCTCCTGATTTACCAGACGATAGGAAAGAGCAAGAGCAGTGGTTCCTACCGAGGCTAACAATGCCGGATTACCGTATGAGCTATAGTAGTCCTTTGGGTTTGTGATATTCATTCCCCCCATGCCAATTGCAATGGGTGAAACCTCGTTTTCTGTGCTATGATAATCATATTCGGTAATGGGAAGCGGGGGTAGCTGGGCATAGAGCACGGCTGATAACAGCATGATCAAGATAATCAAGAGTTTATTCATAAGTAGTCCTCGGTAATTTACGATACATAAACAGGGCAAAAAGGAATCCAAAAATACCCATCAGTACTCCTGCAACGGTATCTATGAACCAGTGATAATGACAATAAACAGTTGCGACAGCCAGAAAGATACTGATGACCGCAAAGATTATTCCCAAACGGCGCTTGTGCCGGAGGGCGGAAAAACTAAGGGTAAGAGCTATTGCCACATGTGAAGATGGGAAGGCTCCCCCCAGATGGTTTGATGTTCGATAGATATATGCCATAATCCAGCTAAAGACATAGCCTCTGGATTCCTGCGAAAGCTCCATCGCCTCCGGAAGATACCTTCCTCCTACGACGGGCAGCCACGAATAGACAAAGTAGCACAGGTAAAACACCAGAGTCAAACAAAAGATCGTCTCCGAAAACGCATTTTTATCCGTTAGATACAGATATACCGGCAAGCCGACTATCATCGGGTAGTAGGCAAAGTATGCAAACGAAAACAACTCGCTGATCCATTTTTGGGAGTACTGAATACCCCATTCCATTGATGGCAGATAGCCAAAGATCCGATAATCCAGCCTCATAAAAAAGGGATCCTGCCAATTGCTGAAAATGATTCTGTTTACGACATAGCCACTGATAAAGAAATAACCAAAGAGCAGGACGGGATGAATCCCCCGGACAAATGCTATCGCCTTGGCAGTGCGCTGCCAGGATAATTCTCGAAGCCGGATATTCAGCCATGCCAAAAACAATACTCCTACTGCGACAGACAGATAGACCGGGAAGTGGATATGAGGATTGACGGCACGACCCCAGCCAAAAATCATATACAGCATTATCCACAGGCAGTAGATCAGGGTAATGATGTCTATGCTGCTGAGGTTCATGTCTCTAATTGCTGTTTTCAGTGATATCTTTGTCATAAATCCGATAAGTTTTTTGAATCTCTGCTTCCAGCATTTCTGCCACGCGGATCATCATTGTGTTGTTTTCCAAAACCCAGGAAAACTCTCCGTGCACCAATCCCTTTGGAAGTCCATTCTTGTAGGAGTAGTAATAGAAGAGAGTGTCTATCCCACGGTTCTGGTATTCTTTGACCACTCCCATAGTAATCACCCGCGCAGAGCTGATCTTTCTCTTGGCGAGCCATGCTTTGAATAGCGTAATGGGATTTATCCTGCCATGCATTACCTTGAGGACTTCATTGTAGTTTGGCATTGCCAGGCTAAAGCCTACGGGCTGTCCATCGATTTCTGCTATAAAAACCATGTCAGGATCGGCAATCGGGAGTAATTCCCCCACGACGTGATCAAACTCGGCATTTGTCATTGGGACGTTTCCCCAATTGTATTCCCAGGCTTTTGTATAGACCTGAAATACAGTCTCGATGTCCCTTTTGAGTTCCTTTTTTTTCAGGCTGAGCGAGCGAATCTGGCATCTGCTGCGTTTTTCGATCAAAGCGGCCATTCTTTCGATTCGCTCTGGGATACTATCCTTGTAACAGTAGTAGGCATACATATCCATGGTCTTTTTTAATCCGGATGTCTCGTATAGCTCCTGATAATAGGGATGATTGTAATCCATCATTATCGAGGGCGAATATTGAAACCCATCTACCAGCAGCCCACAATCGTGATTGACGGAAAAGTTCATCGGACCCCGCATGGCTGTTTTTCCCCGGTAGCGGTTCCACTCGTATGCCGCATCAAAAAGAGCTTTGGCAGCCACATGATTCTTTTCACATTCAAAAAAACCAAAGAAACCGATGTTGTCGTTATGCTCTATATTGTGTTGGGTATTGGTCTGGGCAGATATTCTACCGATGGTACGATTGTCTTCGACAGCCAGATAGAGGATAACCTCGGAATGCAGGAAATACGGGTTTTTCTTGGGGTCAAGGAACTTCTTTTGTTCCGATATTAACGGTGCTACCCATTGTTTGTTGCCTTTGTAAAGCCGAAAGGGCAACATGATAAATTCATTCAGGTCTGCTTTCGTAATGACTGGTTTAATTTTTATCATTCTTTACCTGCCTCTGTCTGATCGTCTCTAAAACTCTCCCAGACGCTTTGATACCATGATGTTCAAAAATCCCATAAAAAACGCGATCCCCAGCATAAAAAGAGTAAAATGGGGAGGTAGATCCTTGCGGAAAACCGGTATAAACGTATAAAAAACCTGTGTCAGAATCACTGGAAGTATCACAATCAGGTATTGGGCGAATCGTATTTGATGGTATCTGATTACCAGTATCCAGGCGATCAGAGTCGTAATCAACATCGGTGAAAAAGCAAAATAGGCAATATAGCCGATATAGGTAAAGATACCCCTGCCACCCCGTAACCTGTTTGTCAGAGGTAAACAGTGCCCGATCAGCATTGCCAGGCCAAAGAACAGCAGCATGCTGTCACTATACAATACATCCAGTTCCCATTGCGGACTGATCCGGCTCAAAAACCGTAGAAACATTACCACTGCCATCAGGAAAACATAGCTTTTGACGATATCCAAAGCACCTACGACGATGCCCATGGATTTGCTGACGTTGCTGTAGATGTTTTCCGTATCTGCCAAACCGCTGCCCACCTTGTAGATATTGAGGGAGCGGATGCTTTTGGCAAGGATCCGGGCAGTAGAAAACCCGCCATAAAAATATGCCAGCATGATGATTAAAATCGCTACTAAGATTAACATTTACTATTCCCCACTTTTCCGGCTTCCAAAGATTGCAGAGCCTATCCTGAGCATATTTGCTCCCTCCTCGATGGCAATTTCATAGTCGTCTGTCATACCCATCGAAAGATGCTTCATCTCCACGCCAGGCAGATCGAGAGCTTTGATCTCGTCAAAGATCTGTTTCAGCGTCCGGAAATTGGGACGGCATAGTTCGCTGTCTATATAGTATTTTCCTATGGTCATCAATCCTTTGATATGCAAGGCTTTGAGCATCGATACCTGCTCTACCAGTTGTATCGCTTCTTCGATATTGATCCCGCTTTTGCTGTCCTCACGGCTGGTATTGACTTGGATCAGGATATCCATATTCCGGTTATATCGCTTGAGGGTGCTATCCAGCTTTTCCGCGATGTAGTACGAATCGATGGATTGCACGAGGATGGGATCGAGGCTGATTAGCTGGTTGATCTTGTTTGATTGCAGATGCCCGATAAAATGAAACCCATCATAAGTCTTTCCCAGAAAAGGTAGCTTGCGCATGGCTTCCTGAACCTTGTTCTCCGCAAAATGCCGAATACCGGCTTGGAATGCCTGCTCGATTGCGTCCACCGGATGAGTCTTGGTGACGGCTATCAGTGTAATTTCGGCAGGATCTCTATCCACCCGTGCAGCAGCAGCTCCGATCCTGTTCCATACCCCTTCGAGATTAGCAACAATATCAGTCATCTATACTCCTTAAACTATCATAGTTTTTCATCAATTCACAAGCATTGATAGTGTCAAGTATTATGTAGGGGTACGATGAGTGGAGAACCAATCGTGAGCATGTTCGATAGCACAACTGTCAACATATTTATGCCCTGTCAACTTAGTAGTCAAGCGTATATCAAGCCTATATCAAGCCTATATCAAGCCTATATCAAGCGTATTCACAGATACGCTTGATATAGGTGAGATATCCACTAAATATGGATTATAGTAGCGGAGGATTCCAATCCTCCGATTCTGGATTCCCTATCCTATGAATGACGAAGATTAGGAGTGAGTAATAGATGGTACTGAACAAATTGAAACAAGATTAGTAAATATTCAAAAAAAAGATTGACATAGATTCATGAATGTTAAACTTGTCATCTGCATAGTATGTGTCGAGTGATAGAATTATGAAACATTGAAAATAGATTTCACTTGAGGATACGTTAAAGTATTAGTAATTTGGGAGTATTCTAATGAAACTAGTAGAAATGCAAATCAAGAACTTCAGGTCATTAGTCGGTGAAAACGTTGTGTTTTCGTTGAGTGAGTCAGATATAATATTCATATTTGGTCAAAACAATGCAGGTAAATCATCGATACTAACTGCCTATGAATATCTGGTGAGTCCAAAGCAAAAAGCGACTCTATCCGATTTTGTTGGGTTTGATACATCTCAGCCTATTGAGATATATGCAACCTTTCAAAAGGAAGACGAGGATAATGCGGAGTTCACAAAAAAAGGGTTTGATAAATGGGTTACTGATGATAAAATTATCAAATTCCGAAAATCGTGGAGAACAACTGACATTGAAGGTATGAAAGAAACATACGATCCTGCAACTCATCAGTACCAAGACAATGGTTTTGGAGGAATAGAACCACACTTTACAAAACAAGCTCCAACACATTTAAGAATACCAGCATTCCCAACACCTAAAGATCTATCTGATTTTGTAAATGATTTTATGAAAAAGGAAGTCTTAAAAAACTTGAAAGATGAAGAACAGGAATTATATAGCCATATTCAGGGAAAGATAGAAGAGATAAAAGATAGGCTATTGGACAATGATCACGTATATAGAAAAGAAGTAATCGCAAACAAGTACTTTCGAAAATTATTCCCAAATTTAACTATAGAGATAAACCAAATAGAAGGAAACGAGTTTAATCTAGCTTCAGCATTGGAAAAAGAATATTCAATAGTCATACGTGATTCCCAATATCCTGCAATCAAACAATGCTACAATAGTCACGGTCATGGTGCTATTAGACAGGCGATGTTTAATATATTGTGCCTCGTGAAAGGTTATCAGGCAATACAAGGAAATGGTTCTAAAAAGGAATACATCATATTATTCGAAGAACCTGAAGCATATCTTCATCCCAAGTCGATTAGAATGTTGCGAGAAATTCTATACGAGTTATGTAGCAACTCACCTTTCCAGATAATATGCGTTTCTCATAATCCTCAGTTAATTGACTTATCTAAACTACATACTACACTAATACGACTTGTAAAGAAACAAGATAATACATCAGCATTGCATCAAGTGTGCAGTAACATATACGCACAAACGAATGAGCAGAAAGAACAAGTGCAAATGATCAACCGATTCAACCCAGATGTATGCGAAAGTTTCTTTGCCGAAGAGGTGATATTAGTAGAAGGTGATACGGAAGCAATAATTGTTAGGCATATACTATCTAAGTATTATTCTGATAGAGAGATATATGTTGTTAATACTGGGTCAAAAACAAATATGCCATTTTATCAAAGGATTTTCATGCATTTCCGGATAAAATATCATGTGATTCACGATAGCGATAATAGATATTGTTATACTTACGATAAAACAACAGGAGGATATATAAGAAGTAAGAATGCTAACGATCAATTTAGAGCAAGTCCATCTTGGGATCTTAACAAGAAAATATGGGATGAGATACAAGCTGCACAGGCTATTGATATGAATCTAGCTGAGCGTTATGTCTCGATTCACAATTTTGAAGAAGCTAATAATTACGAATATGATTCAACTCTTGGAAAACCTCTATCTGCATATAGATGGGTCACAACAACAGAACATCTTGAGAAAACGAATATTTTTAAATGCATTGAGCAGATTGCTAATCCAACTGAAAGAAAGTGTGTATTTAACCCGGAAGACTTGGAAAGACTCGTTATTGAACCAGATTAGAAATGATGTAACAACGGTAAGGAATAACGAGAAAGTAAAAGCATAATACAGGGAAACAGATGAATGAAGATGAAGTGTCAATGGCAACTCTAAATACTAGAATGGGGCAGTTAAAAGGATACTTGTTCGAAGTCATTATTCGAAAATGGCTTAAAAACAATGATTTTATATTAGTTATGTACAATTCAGAGAACATTTATCTGAGACAAAATAAGAATAATTTTCTCGAGATGCGAGGACGTGGTAGTTGGCATCAGATTGATGTACCATGTGATTATTACCAATTAATACCTTTTGTTAATCCTATTAGGCTTCTATGTGAAGTGAAGTTTCATTGCTCACAGATTGGCAAATCACAAATGCGAGAGTTCATTGGAGTCATAAAAGATATCTCAGAGAATTATATTGTCCCGATTGATCTAACAAGAACAAAGGATGCTATACCAAATAATTCACAGTGCCTTCTAAGCTTAGAAGAGCAGGAGCAATTAGATAAAACAGAATGTCCATATCATAAACTAATCTTGAGAAAAGATCGTTTCACAGAGATCGGAGTATTTTTTTCAGCTTCAGGTTTTAATGCTGAAGCTGAAAATTTAGCCTTTGCACATAATGTTCAAACAATCTCTTATAAAAATAACCATATTGTTAGAAGTATAAATGAATGCATTACTGACATTGTGCAGTCCTATATAGACTGTGATTATTGTCTCTCTAAAGGTAATCATACAGAATTTATAAACGGATTTTACCAATTACTCAACAACACATTTGAAATTAGCAGCTTCAAAGAGCGATTTAGAACATATCCTGGCTTTGAGGATGGCTTTATAAAACTTAAAAGAGAGGTAGATAAAGTACAGTCCTCTTTTTTTGCAACAACATCAGCTGGTGTATTGATTCATTTTACCAGTGAAAGCAAATTTCCAACTAGTTTATTTTTTCAAAGTGATGAACAGCAGTGCACAGTTTACTATGAAAACGAAGGTGAATCTAAGTATTTCTTTATGCTTTTCAACGATCTTGATGAATTGGGTCGATTTTACTTCACTCCTCCTACTTCGCTTTATGAGGCAGCTTATAGATCTCCAAAAGATGCATTTGAAGTAAAAATGAATACTTTCAAAAAGATCAGTGTATTTAAGAAAATTCATGGTGTTCGTCGAATACTTACTCTAACTCTTAAGAAGGACTGGAGTGATGCGGTGCAGTTGAATCTCAGTTATTTATAAAGTGATATACTTGAAGGAATCATTATGAACGATAATAATACTATCAAATGCCCGCAATGTGGATTAGTGATTGATGTTAATGAGTTGCTTTCTCATCAGATACAAGATAGGATTGAGAAAGAGAATGTGCAAAAGATTAAATATCTTCAAAGTGAGTTCGAACAGAAACAGAAAGAGTTGGATGTTGAGAAGGCTAGGTTACTGAAAGAGAAAGCTGATATTGAAACCTCTATTGCTCACCAAGTACAGCAACAGATTGTGTCAGAAAGGGCAAAGCTAAGTAAATCATTAAAAGTGCAACTCGAAAGCGAGCACTCTGAAAGTATGAAGATGATGAAAGCAGAGTTAGATGCCAAATCTGAGCAAGTGAAAGAATTAAATAAATACAAAGCTGAGATTGAAAGGCTTATCAGAGAGAAGGAAGAACTGAAGGACAGCATCACTTTGGAGAAAGAACGTGAGTTGACAGAAAAACTAGAACAGGAAAAGGCAAAAATCAAGAAGCAAGCGGAAGAATCCAGTGAGATGAAGATCCGCGAAATGGAAAAGAAACTTGAAGATCAAAAGAAGCTTGCCGAGGAGATGAAGAGAAAAGCTGAACAGGGTTCTATGCAGTTGCAAGGTGAAGTTCAAGAGCTTGCAATTGAAGACATCTTAAACAGTTTATTCCCATTCGATGTGATTAAAGATGTGCCAAAAGGGGTCAAGGGTGCCGATGTTATACATACTGTTCGAAACAAGTTAGGTGCTGATTGTGGGGTAATACTTTATGAAAGTAAAAGGACTAAATCATTCAATCACGAATGGATTATTAAACTTAAGAGTGATGCAGTATTAGTTAAAGCTGATTTATGTATTCTTGTATCTGAGGTGCTTCCTGAAAGTGTTGATAAGGTTGGTTTGATAGACGGTGTCTGGGTTTGTACATATCAGGATTTTAAAAGTCTTGTTTTGGTTATTAGGGAGAATGTAATCAAGATTAGTGAAGCATATGCTACTCAAACAAACACCGGCGAGAAGATGCAGATGTTATATAACTACCTTACAAGCAATGAATTTATATTACAAATAGGTGCAATTGTGGATGGCTTTTCAGACTTGCAGAGAAGCTATATCCAAGAGAAGAATGCCATGGAAAGGATATGGAAGCAGAGAGAGAAACAGCTTGCTAAAGTACTACTAAACACAAACTCATTTATTGGTTCTGTAAAAGGGATCGCTGGAATATCTGTTCAAGCTGTGAAAGAGATAGGATCAGTTGTAACTATCCTTGATCAAATAGAGTAACACCAATTTGGAGGCTAAGGCTTTGAGTGTGGATGTGGCGTTAAGTCTTAGAAAAACAAAAACTCGACTGAATGCCATATGGTTGGCATTGAATGTCTTGCCCAAGTCCGATCTGGTACTGACCCACAATCTCCAGTTTGGGTCGCTTCAAGAAGAGATTCTATATATAAGACCGTTGAATAATCGGGGTATGGAGCGCTGCTCCATACCCCGATTATTCAACGGTCTTTCTATTTGTATCAAGTAATTAAAAGATAGCCTATTTGTAGCTTAAGATAGCCTTAACTATTGAAGCTAAATAAAGGTTTGATTAAATAGTGATTGATATCCAACTCTTAGGCTGAATAGTCTTCATCAAATTGAATATTGAGAACTTTGTAAGAGAAACATAGCTCCATTGTATATCCGGAAGGAGTTAGCGTTGCACAATTACAAATGTGATTTGTAAGGTGTCCGCGGTTTTTCTTGACACAAAGGCAGGTTTAGATAATTAGGCAATTAGCTAAATACAGGATGGTATAATGAAAGATTCATTTTTCAAGGCGATTGCCGATGCCAATAGGCGCAAGATACTGTATCTGCTGAAGAAGCATACGGTATTGAATGCCGGTGAGATTGCCGGCCATTTTGAGATCACAAAAGCATCGCTGAGTGATCATCTGAAGATCCTTCGAAATGCGGATTTGATTTGTGCGGAGCGCAGGGGTCAGTTTATCAACTACCGGCTGAACACATCCGTCTTTGAGGAGATTGTTGCCTGGATGATAAATATCATAGATGAAGACAAGGAGAATAAATGAAAAAGCTACTAAGTTTCAAATGGGCATTCATAATATGGGGATTGAATGCTCTTTCTACGTTGTATTTTGCCTGGACTTTACCTGGAGATGTGCGGGTGCCGATGCACTGGAACGCTGTGGGCGAGATCGATGGTTGGGCCAGCAAAGCCGGAGGATTGGGATTCAGCTTTGGGATTTCGACCCTGTTGCTATTGCTGATGATGTTGTTGCCATACTATTCACCATGGTACAAACGTTACCGGCAAAGAATGGAAAAAGTGGTTCCGGGTCTGACTGCGATCCTGCTGTTGTTCTTTTCGATCCTGGGGTTTTATTCATTGTGGATAGCCAGATCTGGTAATACTGAATCTTCGATCAGTATCATCCTCGTATTGACCGGTGGACTATTCATCCTACTGGGAAACATTATGCCGAAGGTGCCAAAGAACTTCTTCATTGGGTTTCGGACTCCATGGACCCTATCGAGTGAGGAAATATGGCAAAAGACACACAGGATTGGTGGTTTTGCCTTTGTTTTGGGTGGCTTGTTTATGATCTTGAAGGGATTGATCTGGGTAGATAATGCACAGTATCAGCAGATCAGCATGATAGGCGTATTGGTAATTTTGTTGTATCCGGCATTGTACTCCTTTCTGCTGTATTTGAGGCTGAACAAACCGGGTGTCAAGAGCCAAAATGATAGATAGTTATGCTTTTTTTTATTGACAAAAAAAGCGACCTGCAAAGTTAATGCCCAAACTGAAGAATAATTTGCATAAAAGAGCAGTTGCATTATCCTTATACTGAATCCGGAACTTTGTTTAGCTGTGATTCTGCGCTTCTGCTTTTGAATATTTGGGAGAAATAATGGCAGTTCCAAAAAGGAAAACATCCAAGAGCCGTCGTGATAAACGCCGCACTCATGATGCACTGAAAATGCC
The DNA here is from genome assembly GCA_964634275.1 of uncultured Candidatus Cloacimonadota bacterium. Taxonomy (GTDB): domain Bacteria; phylum Cloacimonadota; class Cloacimonadia; order Cloacimonadales; family Cloacimonadaceae; genus CAZZCS01. The sequence goes on from CAZWIS010000019.1 coordinate 19,030, forward strand.
GAGCTTCAGCACCTGCAGCAAATGTGGGGAGCCAAGTCGCTCGCATCATATCTGTGCAAGTTGTGGCAATTATAACGGCAAACAAGTTTTAACGATCAAGGAGTAGTGTGCGAATAGCCGTCGATACTTTCGGGAGTGACAATGCGCCACATCCGGAAATAGAAGGCGCCGTTCAAGCAATCAAAGAAGACTACTGCGATCAGGTAATCCTGGTCGGAGATCAGGCAATAATTGAAGAAGAACTTAGCAAATTCTTCTACGATCGATCCAGAATAGAGATAGTGCATGCCCCAGAGAGGATTAGCATGGAAGACAGTGCTTCGCTCTCGGTGCGGACAAAGCAAAATTCATCCCTCGTTCGGACGATCCAATTACATCATCAAGGTTTAGCAGAAGCAGCAGTATCCGCCGGTAATACCGGAGCGGTTATGGCTGCTTCTTTGTTTATATATGGCAGAATTAGCGGAGTCCAGCGTCCAGCCATAGCCATAACGTTTCCGACTCAGAACCAGACGGAAATCATCCTTGATGTGGGTGCCAATGTCGATTGCACAGCCGAGCATCTCTTGCAGTTTGCTCAGCTCGGAAGCCTATATTTCGAATTCCTGTTCAACAAGGGAAATCCCAGGATCTCGCTTTTGAATATTGGTGAGGAAAGTGCCAAGGGAAACCAGATGGTAAAAGAAGCTCATCGTTTGATTGCAGGATCAAAGGACTTGAATTTTATCGGTAATATCGAAGGAAAGGATATCTTGAAGGGAGTGACGGATGTGATTGTCTGCGACGGTTTTGTTGGAAACGTCATGCTGAAGACGATCGAAGGAGCCGCCATTTCGATTTTTGATATTCTAAAAGAGCAGATAAACAAGGATTGGGTGGCAAAGCTGGGAGCCATGCTTTCATTTCCGGTATATTCTTATATGAAAAAGAAGCTGGATCATACCGAATACGGTGGAGCTCTATTGGTGGGATTGACTGGGGCGAGCATAATATCCCATGGCAGGTCAAATGCCAAAGCGATGAAGAATGCGATCCGCTTTGCTGCCAAGATAGCAGAATCTGGCTTTATCACACATGCCAAAGATTATTTTGAGAGGTTATGACGATGGCAAATTACCATGCGAAGTTTTCGTCCTTTGGGAGCAATGTTCCAAAGAAGATTTTGAATAATTTTGATCTGGAAAAGATTGTCGATACGACTGATGAATGGATTCGAACCCGTACCGGTATGTTTGAACGTCATATTGCATCCGAAACGGAAGCTGCCAGTGATTTTGCCCATCAGGCAGCTCTGAGAGCAATCGAATCCTCCGAAGTAAAGTATCGTGATATCGACATGATTATCGTCGCTACAATTTCCGGAGACCATCCCTTCCCATCCACTGCCTGCGTTGTCCAAAAAAAGCTCGGACTCAAAGGAATCCCCGCATTGGATGTCTCTGCCGGATGTACAGGATTTATCTATGCTATCGATGTGGCAAAAAACTATGTGGAAAACGGAAGCAAGAGGAATGTTCTGGTCATCGGAGTAGAAATATTGACCAAAATCACAAACTGGCAGGACAGAAACACCTGCGTTTTGTTTGGGGACGGAGCCGGAGCTACTATTGTTTCCAGAGCCGAACCAAGTGATATCTCGCGGATAATCGATTCCATCATAGACGCAGATGGCAGCCAGGGAGAGTATCTGATTCAGGCAGCAGGGGGCTCGAGAATTCCTGCTTCTCACGATTCGGTGGATAAAAACCTGCATACCGTGTATATGGAAGGTAACAGAATATTCAAGAATGCCATCAAATCCATGTACGCATCCTCGGATGAACTATTGAGACGAAACAATCTGACCACTACAGACGTGGACTGGATAGTACCCCACCAGGCAAATCTCAGGATTATCGAAGGGCTGGCAGACAAGATGAAAGTCCCGATGTCCAAAGTAATTGTAAACATAGAAAAATATGGTAATACTTCCTCTGCCACCGTACCAATTGCCACAGATGAGGCAGTGCGAAACAAAAAAATCCGCCGGGGTGACATAGTCCTCTTCACTTCATTTGGAGCAGGGCTCACTTGGGGAAGCATTCTGGCCAGATACTAAAACGGAGTAAGCTATGAAAACTGCTTTTGTATTCCCTGGACAAGGAGCACAGTACATCGGAATGGCGATGGACTATGTAACAGAAGACCCAAAGCTCGAACAGGTCCTGACAGATTTTGATGCCAAACATGGTGTCCAACTGCGAAAGATAATGGCAGAAGGACCAGAAGACAAACTAAAAGACACCAGCATTACCCAGCCTGCAATCCTCTTTCATTCTATCTGTGCCTGGCGCAAATTTACTGAAGTCTGCAGCCTTGTACCGGACTTTGTGGCAGGTCACTCATTGGGAGAGTTCAGCGCTTTGGTTGCCAACGGAATGCTAAGCCTATCCGATGCCATGCATATTGTACACAAAAGAGGCGAGTATATGATCAAAGCAAATGCTGGGGTACCTTTTGCCATGAGCGCCATCATTGGACTAGATGCCCAGGATGTGATCCATGCCTGTAATGAAGCCACTGGAGCAGGCTTGGTGCGGGCTGTTAACTTTAATACTCCCTCCCAAACTGTGATATCTGGTACAGAGGATGGCGTCCGCGTAGCCGGCGATCTTGCCAAAGCCAAAGGTGCCAAAAGAGTAATACCCTTGGTCGTGGGAGGTCCTTTTCATACTCCCCTGATCAATGAAGCTTCGATCTGGCTCGAGGCAGAGATGAAATCCTTTACTTTTAACCCTTCTGATATTCCTGTAGTGTCAAATCTTGATGCGTTGCCATCCAATGATCCGGATGAATGCCGGGATAGACTGGTCAAACAAATCATATCTCCAGTTCAATGGGTTCAATGCATCCAATACATGATAAACGCAGGAGTACAGCGCTTTATAGAGTTCGGTCCCCAAAAAGTATTGGGCGGAATGATAAAGAATATTGACAAAGAAATGCAAGTTTTAAACATAGACAAATTGGAAGATGTTCAGCTAATAGCATCACAAATATAGCGATGCCATATAGCACTGAACAGTATTCAGAGGACAATAAATGCAGATAAACTTAAACGGAAAGAATGTGGTCATCACAGGTGCAGCACGTGGAATCGGCTATGCCATCGCAGAAGCCTTTGCCGGATGTGGTGCTACTGTGATTATCGTGGATTTGTTTCAGGAAGCTGTGGACAAAGCAGTGGCAGCGCTTACAAATGAAGGTGGCAAGGTACATGGATTCGCAGCAAACGTCACGGATATGGTAGCTGTCGAAGCAGTGTTTGGCACAATCGCATCTTCATACGGCTCGATCGATGTTCTGATCAATAATGCAGGAATCACCAAAGACAATCTGATGCTGAGAATGAAAGAAGAGGAATGGGATGCCGTGATGGCGGTAAACCTAAAAGGCTCTTTTGTTTGTACTCAAAAAGCATTCAAATATATGATGAAACAGCGCAATGGTTCGATAATAAACATGGCATCTGTCATTGGCTTGATGGGTAATGCCGGACAGGCAAATTATGCTGCCTCAAAAGGTGGAATGATCGCCTTTTCCAAAGCCTGTGCCAAAGAATTTGCGGGACGTAATGTCCGCGTCAATTCCATAGCCCCTGGATTTATCGAGACAGAGATGACAGCCCAGCTTGCCCCCGAGGTTCGCGAGAGCTATGCCAAAGTTATTCCTTTGCAAAAGATGGGCACACCGGCTGATGTAGCCAATCTTTGCCTGTTTCTGGCCTCGGATATGAGCTCTTATATTACAGGACAAGTGTTTGCCGTTGACGGTGGACTCACAATGCACTAATTGCAGTGTAAAATCTATTACCCAATAAATAAAAATAGTCTCTTCAATAACATAGGAGGAAAAAATGGATATTGAAGCAAAAGTAAAACAGATCATAATGGATAAGCTCGGCGTGGAAGAATCACAGATTACACCACAAGCCAGTTTTATCGAAGACCTTAGAGCAGATTCACTGGATACAGTGGAGCTGGTTATGGCATTTGAAGATGAATTTGGTATCACCATTCAGGATGAGGACCAGGACAAGCTTCGCACTGTTCAATCATCTATTGATTTCCTGAAAGCAAAGCTTGCAGAATAATAAGCTTTGATGCAGACAACGAATCAATCCTGACTGCTCTCGTATTCAGGATTGATTCTCCTTTTTGTTTTAATCTGAACTATGGAAATATGTGATCCTTCAGAGTTCAGATAAAAATATAAAACTTGAAAACACAGAGGTATTTATGATAAAAAGAAGAGTGGTAATTACCGGGATGGGGGCTATAACTCCTATAGGACACAATGTAAGTGATACTTGGAACAGCCTTGTCAATGGCATCTCCGGAGTCGGACTGATTACTCATTTTAATACTGAAAGTCTTCCAGTACATATTGCTGCCGAGATCAAGAACTACAATCCCGAAGAATATTTTGATCACAAAGAAGTGAAAAAATTGGATATATATACTCAATATGCTATGATAGCTGCCCGGGAAGCAGTAAAAGACTCGGGTTTTACAGAGATAAACTATGATCCCGAACGGGCAGGAGTTATCACAGGAGCTGGGATCGGCGGGATCATGACTTTTGAAGAAGAGTGCAACAAATGTCTCACCCAGGGACCGAGAAGAATCAGCCCATTTTTTATCCCGAAAATGATTGGTAACATAGCTGCGGCACATATATCAATCGAGCACAATCTCAAAGGGATAAACTTCAATGTAATGAGTGCCTGTGCCAGTGCCAATCATGCGATAGGGACTGCCATGCGCAGCATTCAATATGGCGATGCGGATATTATTGTGACCGGTGGAACGGAAGCAGCGGTGACTCCTCTTGCCGTAGGTGGTTTCTCTGCGATGAGAGCTCTCAGTACCAGAAACGATAGTCCGGAAACTGCATCCCGTCCATTTGATGCCCAGCGGGATGGATTTGTGATGTCCGAAGGTGCTGCAATCATTGTCTTGGAAGAATTGGAACATGCCCTGGCTCGGGGAGCAAAGATACTGGGAGAGCTGATTGGTTATGGCGCTTCGGGTGATGCTTTTCATATAACAGCCCCGGCTGAGGAAGGTGAAGGAAGTTCCAGAGCCATGATGATGGCACTCAAAGACGCAGGCTTGAAACCAGAAGATATAGACTATATCAATGCTCATGGTACTTCTACCCCCTTGAATGACAAGGGTGAAAGCCAATCCATAAAAAACACATTTGGCGCACATGCCTACAAGATGAAGATTAATTCCACCAAATCTATGGTGGGGCATATGTTGGGAGCTGCTGCAGGGATTGAAGCGATAGTCTGTATCAAATCCATCGAAACCGGAATCCTTCACCCCACGATGAATCTGGTCAATCCTGATCCGGAGTGTGATCTTGACTATATCCCGAATAGGGCAATCGAACACAAAATCAATACTGCCCTATCAAATTCACTTGGCTTTGGTGGACACAATTCTGCCATCGTAATCCGGAGATATCAATAAGTAACAGGTTTTGAATCAGGGATGATTTGAGGTTTCGTGAAGACGATCATAGATAGAATAGTAGATTACTTTAACGGTAAGAAGATCACAGAGCAATACCCCAAATGGGAAAAGAGCCTCGTTCAGCTTCAGAAAAAGATAGATTACAATTTTCATGATGCGACGTTGCTCAAAGCGGCTTTGACACACAAATCCTATTTACGTAGAAAGTACAACGATCACAAAATACCCTCACCATTTGAAAGAATGGAGTTTCTTGGAGACTCCATTCTTGGATTTGTCATATCCAAAGAGCTCTTTGCGAAACATCCAGATGAGCAAGAGGGGAAGCTGTCAAAGCTAAAATCCAAGATTGTCTCGGAGACATATCTTACCCTCAAGGCAAATGCTCTGGATTTGGGTAAATACATCCTTTTGAGCCCGGAAGAGCATCAGTCCGGAGGAGCTACAAAACCATCCATCCTGAGTGATACGATGGAAGCTATGATCTGTTCCATCTATCTGGATAGTGGGATTGCATCTACTTCGCGCTTTATCCGCAACCATATCCTCAAGGATTATGAGGAAACTGTTACCCGCAACGAACTGGTGAACTACAAAAGCATCCTGCAGGAATATGTTCAATCCAAAAACCAGGATCCTCCCCAATACATTACGATAGCAGAAGAAGGACCAGAGCACAACAAACTCTTTGCCGTCGAAGTAAAGATCGGAAAAAAACTGATGGGTACAGGAAAGGGACCGACAAAAAAAGCAGCTCATCAGGACGCTGCACACAAAGCCTGCCAGAAGCTTGGCATTTAGGTATGAATATATATCCGGTATTCATACCGGAATGGGGCTGCTCTCGACAATGTATCTACTGTGATCAAAAGAAGATCAGCGCTACGGACGATCCCAGCTTGGACCAGGCGTTGCCACGCATCAAAGCATTTATCCAAAAGCATAGAAACATCCAGAAGCAAGTCGCATTTTATGGGGGAAGCTTTACAGCCCTCGATCAATCTGTGCGTCAGAGTCTCATCGATGCAATTGCCCCCCTGTTGGATGATCTCAGTAGCTTCCGCATATCCACCCGTCCCGACGCTATTGATTCTGAAATACTCACTTGGTGTACAGCAAATAGAATTCGTACGATCGAACTCGGTATTCAAGACTTCAGTAATTCAGTACTGCTCCAATGCCAAAGACCTTACGATAGCGACACAGCCCATAATGCCTGCGATCTGATCAAGACCAGTGGGCTGGAACTGGGTGTCCAGCTGATGCCCGGACTTCCAGGCTGGACACAAGAGACACTGGAATACAATCATCATTGTTTGAAAACGATACTTCCACAATATCTGAGGCTGTATCCCACAATAGTAATCCGCAACACGGCATTACACAGATTGTATGCTCGGGGAGGGTACACCCCGCTGAGTATGAACGATGCTATCATACAGTGTGCAGACTATCAGGCTCTGGCAAGTGCATACGACATCAGTGTGATAAAATTGGGGATTCCGTCTACTCTCGATCCGGAGGACATCATTGCCGGTCCCTACCATCCGGCATTTGGAGAATTAGTCAAAGCAGAGCTGGTCTTGCGAAACATTGTTTTTACCCAGTCCGGGCAGAATGTGATTTTTGTTGACAGACGAAGTTACAATCTTCTCATGTCCCATGGTGCATATTATTACAAAATTCTATGTAATAGGATTGGTTTTTGCACTTTGAAAGTATTGGATCAATGACTTGATTGATGAATCAGCGATCAAGCCAATCAATAGAATTGTAAACACAAAATATAAAGGACGTTATATGAAAAAGATAACACCGTTTTTGTTCCTTATTCTGGCATTGATTGGAGCATGCAAGATCAACAACCCAAACTTACCAGAATGGGATATCGACCTTAGCGTACCACTGGTCAATCAACACTACTACATGAGAGATTTAGTGGACGGCGTAAATATAATTGCCGATAGCACTGATGCAGTGTACCTCAGAACTGAAGGTGATATAGACACGCCTCCTATCACCGCAATCCAGGTTAATCTGAATTTGCCTTCCCAGGAAGTTCCAATCTTATCCGGTACCAGCACGACGGGTGATCTATCACTGCTCGATACCGAGAGTAACAATCGCATTAGTTTTGGTGTGATCTATACGGGGATACTCAAATCTGTATACACTGGTGGCTCTTCAAATTCTGAAAGTATTACGATTTCGTTCAATGACCTTAGAAGAGCGGATGGTACTACCTTCTCGATTGATATCGATACTTCTCAGCAGGATATGTATCATACCTTGGACGGTTGTTTAATCGGAATGTTCAATGCAGGCAATTTGATGGATATTCTTAGCTTTACAGTTACTGCCGAGTCTTCTCTGCCACAGAACGCTTTTTTGGGTACAGTCCAATTGGAAGTAGTGAACGCGTTGCAGTTTTCCGTGTTCCAAGGGCTCCTGCCTGATTTTGAAATAGGTCTTCAGGAGACGGCAGCGCATATTGATGTAGAATACCCTATGGGGCTGGAAAATGCAGTCCAGTTAATAGAAGCTGATATCTTGATGGTGCTGGAAAACTCGATCGGTTTCGAGTGCGAATTTCAGGGCTATCTCTATGCGAAAAGTGAAAATACCGGAGTAGAAAAAACTATCCCGATCATCAGGGAAAATGGCACATACTATACGGTAGCGCCTGCAAACGGAGATATGCCATCGGTTACAAACATCCAGTTTTCAAACGGTGTGGAAGAGATACTAGCCATTATGCCAAACATCATCGAGATCAGGGATGCAAAATTCATCATCCGAAGTAACAGCATCACAGACATTGGCACAATTAAAAGTGGAGACGCTATCATAGGCACCTATACGGTTAACGCTCCCTTCAGATTCATTCTCAAGAACGAACGGATAATCGTGCAGGAAGTCAACGAGTTAAAGATCTCGCAGGAGAATCAGAATAGGATTCGGAACAATGCCTTGTCAGCAGGATTGAATGTGAAAATGGTCAATAAGTTCCCCTTTGGTGCCACAGCGCAATTGTATTTTGGAACTGATCCAAATCTGGATGTTGATCTCAGCTCTACGTATTCATTCAAAAAGGTAGTATCTTTCGATGCTTACAATCCCAATCTGAGTGATCATGATCAGGAGTTCGAATTGGATTTGAATACAGATGAGCTGCTCGTCTTTGCAAACCCCAAAGCGTATATGCGCTGGGCATTTACTTTTGATGCTACCGATGGGGATATTAGCATAACCGCATCACCTGCGGATTATATTCATCTGCAAACGATGATCAGAGCCAAAATCCTGATCGCGGAGGACAAATGAAGAAGTTCATATTAATCGTGTCAGTCCTGGTATCTGTCCATATATGTTTATTCGCTTTTCCCACTCCAAAATCCACTCTGTTTTCGGGTAGCTATCTGATGCGTTCAAAAGGAGCTGAAGCGATATACTGGAACCCCGCCAATATCACTCCCGCTTATCAGGATATGATCATACCCATTGTTAACGGTGCTTTTCATATTACAAACAATGCTCTGGATCTAAAGGCATATAACGAATTTGTAGAGAAAGACTATTTGACAAACGAAGACAAAGATGATCTATTGAAAAAAATAGACCGCAGACTTACAGTTCGTTCTCAAGGGCACTACCCATTGTTTGGGATCAGTTCGGGCTCCAATGCCTATTCGTCTTCGCTCCATTTATATAGTTCGGCCTCTATATCCAAAAAGTATATGAACATACTCTTTTACGGTAATGAAGAGGGAGTAGAGTACAATTTTCATCAGGAAAATAACAACGCTGCCGCCATTGCCTTTATGGATCTAACCTGGGGAAAGGGAAACATCCAGATCAAGCAGTTGAAAGATAAAGCTCCCCCCATCAGGTTCGGTTTTGCCACAAGTATTCTGCTTGGGTTTGCCAATGCAAATACCAAGGATTATTCTGGAAACCTCAGTTCATCCTTTGATGGTCTGAATGCCAGCCAGGAAGTCACCTTGGGTACAAGCATTGGAGGTATTGGCTTCAAAGGATTGCTCGGAGCTGCCAGCGAACCTATTCCCAATCTTCATGTGGGGCTTACTCTCGATAACATATTTGGCTTTATAAACTGGTCGATGGACAATGAAGATACCCGGTATCAGATGATTGTTGACAGCGTCTATGTCTCCAATCTTTCCGATGACTTTTATACGACTACCGACGAAACTCTTTCAGGATCCAGCCATACGACAAACATTCCGATGGAACTGAGACTGGGCTCTCTGTATGAAATGGGACGGGCATCGGTATCGATGGATGTGATCCAGGGCTTTTCCAGCTCGATTTTCACCAGCAAAAAAGCCAGATTAGCACTTGGAGTGGAATTGTTACCAAGCCAGTATATCCCGATTAGCATCGGATATACCACCAGGAATGATGATTCTCCCTGGAGGATGTCCTATGGAATCGGAGTGCGAACTTCCGGGGTGGAATTTGGTTTCGGATTCCAAACCTTTGGCTCAATTGTACCAAGTTACAACACAAAAGGAGTTTCAATCTCCAGCTATATGAATATTAGAATATGATCAGATACCTCATTATAGCCTTTGTCTCGGTGCTGATTTCTGCGTATTATTACCATCGGTGTCAGCCGGAGCTCACACTGTGGCGCAAAATATCCCTGCTTTGCTTGCGTAGCATTGCCATTGCTACTATTTTGATCCTGATCGTAAGTCCCGTGATATACTACCTGCGAACGCTGATTGAAAGACCCAGCGTTGTTTTCCTCCGGGATGTGTCCGAAAGCATGGATCTTTTGACCTCAAACAGGAAAAAAAGCGAACTCTTGAACCCCACTTTTTCTGCCCTGAAAAAGTCTTTCCGGGAAAAGGCTTATAATATAATCGAATACGATTTTGCCGATGGAATCGGAGGTAATAGGAACAATAGCTTGCTCGGGCCTGCTTTGATCGAAATCTCCCAGAAACACAAGCTGGAAGATATCCATAGTATCGTACTTGCCACGGATGGCTGGTTGCGAGATGAATCGCTCAGTTCCGTCCTGCAGATGAATGTTCCATTTTGTCCTGTGATAGATACGACAGCATCTCAAATTGCTGATCTGAAAATTCTTGGGGTAAAGGCAAACAAATACGCTTACAGAGGAGAACCTACCCTCGTTCAAGCGGAACTGACTACAGAAAATATGGCTGCCAGAGCAAAAGTGGAACTTCTGATTAATGGAAAGGTGAATGCCGAAAAGCAAGTGGATCTGGTTTCTGAGGCTGTGCAAACGGTTGAGTTCATTCACCGTTTCCCACAAACTGGTTTTTATAGCTATGCGATTCGCATCGGCAACCCCCAGATTAGGGAAAGGACATTGAATAACAACATCTATCCCGGAGCCATTGAAGTCCTCAATGAAAAGGAAAAGATATATGTGATATCAGACCAACCAGGCTGGGATAACAAGTTCATCATCGATGCTTTGGGGACAAATCCACGCTGGGAAATAAGCCATATCACTGTCAAAGACCAGAAACTGACGGCAAACAACAAAGCCATGAACTCCTTCGAAACGACAAACCTGAGCGCAATGGTAATCATAAACAATGGGAATCTGAGATTGGGGAGTACCTTGGCACAGGAGATTATAAGCCTGCATAACCGTGGGGTTGGAGTCCTGTATCAAGGTTTGCCAATTGCCGAATTGGGAGAGATCCTTCCTATTCGCATGTCAAACATCAGCAGTTCGTACTCGGGATTCCTCAAATGGAGACCCGAAGCAGAGACCTATCCAATGCTGAAGATTAGTGCTCAGGAGCAGGGAAACATCCCTCCCATCGATTACTACTACACAGTTCCAGCTACTGGAGCTACTACTCTGGTAACGATTGACAATCCCCAAAATAGTGCTGGGATTGTTCTATTTGAACTTCCAAACCGACGCAGCATCGGGATATCATTTCTCAATCTGTGGCGCTGGCAAATGCAGAGCCCAGAGAAAGCCTATCAAACTATGATTACAAACATCGTGGTATGGCTTTCCAGTAAAGGAAGGGATGGCTTTGCAGCCATAACGAATAACAGCTACTTCAAAGGCGAAAAGATCCAAATCCGTTTACGTACAGAAGACGACATCCGCCAGACAAAGCTAAACATTAGCCCCCGGATGAAAATAATCGATGAGAAAGACAGCATTGTCTTTGATGATTTTATGGCATTCGAGAACAATGAATACATTGCCAGCCTTACGATAGACAAAGCAGGCACCTACCGTTACAGCATCGAAGATAAAGAGAGCGGGAAGAAAACATCGGGAAGATTCCAGGTAGCGGAGACATCCATGGAAGAACGGGATTATGACTTTAACCTTCCTCTTTTATCCTGGATTGCCTGGGAAAGCGGAGGGAAGACTATTATCGATCCTGCCACATATTCACCTCCTCCTGCCAGAAGCAGGGAGCTAACCCTCGGCTACGAGTTTAGTCTCTATCGCAAGTGGTATATCCTGATGCTGTTTATAATGGCTTTTTCGATCGAGCTCTTTTTCCGCAGACGTTGGGGGCTATTGTAAATCATCTGGAAGGGATCACCAGCATTGGTTGTATCTCCCGGATATTAGCCCCTTCAAGCACGTTTGGATTTGAGATACATCAAATGAATAAAGAATAAAGTTGGTTTTATGAGACTGATCCATACCATCCTGATCCTGATGATCTGCGTTTTTCCATTTTGTGTCAATGCAGTTCATTACCTGCCCGAGACGCAGTTAACGATTAGCGAGGAGTTATTTAGAGACACCTATGACAAAGCAGAAAGAAACCTCGCCTACCTTCCAAAACATACGCAAAACGGATACTCCAGGCTACTGAAAGAAAATCCTGATGTTTTGATGGCTTTCCTGATTGCTTATGAATACGATGCCGTACTGGCAGAAAGTGATCCTATGGCTCTTTATGATAACTACCTGATGCTTCGTGAACACCTGAGGACATACGAAATGCCATATAACGTGGAGATGTTTCTCTCTTACATAGCCAAGCAAACCGTCACCGATGAAAGGCTAGAAGCATATAGGAGAGTATTCCTTGATTCCGGGCTGCGGGATATTATGAATGAAAATCCCGACCCTTTGGAGCTTTACCGGGCTGTAAGCCTGTGGTGTTTGCAGAGACTGCAGTTTCGGCAAACTTCTGGAAGGGACCAGACCCCGCTCGATATAATCGGAAAGTCATTGATTGGCAGATGCGAAGAGATGCAAATCCTGTTTGTAGCTGCATGCAGGGTGGTAGGATTGCCTTCCAGACCGGCCTCTACTCCATATTGGGCTCACATGGACAACAATCATGCCTGGGCAGAGGTATATCTAAATGGCGAATGGCGTTATACCGGAGATATGGATGCCGCTTATTATCCCGATCAAACCTGGTTCAGTGGGATGATAGACAAAACCGTTCTCATCCTGGCAAGAGCTTCTCTACCGGATGAGAATGACGAAGTTTTGGCAGAGGGCATATATGGCAGTGTGATCAATTCAACTCCAAACTATGCAAAGGATAGGACCCGGCAAGTTTCCATCACCGTCATGGACGAAGCATACAAACCGGTATCTGATGCCACAGTAAACATAATGGTATACAATTGGTCGAGCCTGAGGTCTATTATGACCCTAAAGACAGATTCTGAGGGCCAACTAAGCTTTAGTACCGGCAGAGGGGCATTTTATCTTTTGATCCAAAAAGAGGATTTGGTATCTTTGGATTTGGTCGAATCATCAGATCAAGGGATGGTCGAACGAAAGATTATACTGGGCAATAAGATAGTCGATACTGAGGCTATACTGGAATATCCGGCTAATGAAATGATTTGGAGTGAAGCTCCTGAGCATTACAGAGAACAAGTGTTTTTGCACAAGAATCTGTGGCAAAAGGAACTGGATGGTTTTGGCAGTAAAACTGAACCGGCTTTCGCTGACAGCCTCTATTTGAAAGTACGTAAACTATGTCACAACAACTATCAGGCATTGGACGACTTTGCCCGCAAATACAGAATTGATCCCCAACTCCACGGCCAGTTTTACCAATTTCTCAGCGAAACAGACCCGAAGTTTCTTTGGCAGGCTACACCCGATCAAATAGCGGCATTACATTTCTTTTACCGGCAGATGATTCCCGTCACAGCAAAACTGGCAGATCGGGAAAAGTATAGTCTTCTAAGTCCAACAGTTCATTATGAGGAGCTCTCACTACCATTTTATCAGAAAAAAATACCTGCCCTATATCCCAAAAGCTTCATCACAAAAGGCAGAAACGATGCGCAAGTTCTAAAGAATTTGAATCGGAAACTGGCCAAAAAATACCAAATCAATAGCAATGCCTTGACCGGTCTGTTACGTCTGGACGTAGCTTTCGGGCAAAAAGTATTACAGCCATATCAGTACAAAATACTGTTCTGTAGCGCTCTAAAGGCAAACGGAATTCCTGCCGAGTATACCAGAATACCAGATGTGATAAACGTATATATCGAAGGACGTTGGCAGTATTACAATATTATCAAGGCTGAGTTTGCCGATTTCAGTACGGCTCAACCAAGCGGAGAAAAAGAGCTGCGCATTCTGTATAATGATGAGGATGGCCTTCCTGTTAGTCTGGATGAAAGCCAAAGTGTACTATCCCAATATCGAAATGGATTACTCTATCCGATGAATCAGCAGTTCAGACTCGTCGAGGACGGAAGCCTGTCTATAAACCTACCAACGGGCGAATACTACCTGCAAACGGGTTATCGAATATCCGATAGTGCAACGTATTACAGATTGGATTCAATAGAAATTAGGGATGATACATCAGATCATATCCTGAAGCTATCTCTACAAAATTTCCCCAGATCATGGCAGGAAGCGGAAAGCTTGTTCACCAATATTGTCGATGAATTGGGTCTGAAAGATATGGATGTCGTCATAATTGGCAATCAAAGGCAGGAAAACAGCCTGAGAATAGCTGATCAGCTTCGGAGCCTGGGGATGAAGTATGCCCTGATTGGATATGAAGAAAGCGCAACTGATCAGGATTATTACTATGTCTCGAAGCTATGGCGGGAAAAGTGTGCCCAGGAGATCAACCGCCTGCGTACCATTACCCTCTTCAAAGGAGCCGATGGTAAATGGCAAATGTTTGAAGGCAGATGGGATAGACTACCCAAATAATACCCAAAGAGTATTTAATAAACGGCGAATGTGGTGCTGACCCCATTCGCCGTTTATGCAATTGTCTGTAGATGGTGATCCCATCTCTTTCTGGCTGATGTATCGCCGCCTATATATGGCGGGGATAGAGCAGTTTTTCCCGCTCATACCCGCCATATTCCAGCGGCTGTGTCCAAGTGATCAGGGTTTGAAGACTTCACAGAGTCTTTACAGCTATGATAAGGATCTTTCACATGCCGAGTAACAAAATAGAGCAACAAATATCTTGACAATGAATAGCGATAAAGAGAGGAGTAACGCTAAAGTTGGGATTATGTGCGTGCGATTTTGTGAAAAGATTAGCTAAATGTCCCACGTGAGAGGAAGTTAAAATGCCGATAGAGTTAAGTGCGAATATGATGCAGCAATTGGATATTCAAGCAGAATTTAATCCCCCAGAAGTTCTGCAACAGATTGAGGGCTATTCTCCAGATGAATTTTCTCTCCAAGATTGGAATAGATTACAATACTTCGCAGGAAAAGCATTGTGCATCATGAATCAACGTAAAGAGGCGGAAGAGATTGCGATAGATGGAATTCGGAGAGCAATAGTTGAGGAAGACTATTATCTATTGGTAAAGTTACATATATTGCAGGCAATTTGCTATTATACGACAGAGACTGAAGACAGGATAAGACCCTTGCTGGAAATGGCAGAAGATTATGCTATGGGCTCGGGAGATTATGAGTTAATGATCGATGCCCATTGTGCTTACATGTATTTTTTGAGGCATCATTCCCAATTTGAGCAAGCGCAAAAGAAGGAAATCAAGATTTTGGATCTGATAAAACGAGTTCCAGTATCCTATGTTACAGTGAATGCTTTGGGATCTATTGCAGCATTATATGTTGATATGTCAAAGTGGGATAGTACAATCAAGTATTTCATGCAGGCTTTGGGACAAGCACAAGCACTTTCCTTGGATTCTAAAATATTGTACATTCTCAACAATCTTGGATCTGCGATTTGTAGGGTAAACGATTATCCCAGAGCAGAGAAAGTCTTGCAACAAGGATTGGAACTTGCGAAACAAATGGGTTTAAGACAGCAGGTGTTTCTCTTTATCTCAAATCTTGGCAACCTGAAGATTCAAGAAGCTAAATACATGGAAGCTATTGAGTACTACGATCAGTGTATGAAAATCCTGGAGAATGTGCCAGAACCCCCTCCTTTGCTCTTAATTGATCTCTACAATAATTATTCCCTGTGTTATTGGAAACTAAGGCAAGCGGAGCAATCACTTAGCTACATAGACAAGGCTATTGAAATAGCTCGAGACTGTGGTTTTGAACGCGATCAAGTACAGATTGAAGTTAATAAAACCAATCTCTTGTTAGAGATCGGAGCCTTCGATGCAGCAATCACAAGCGTGAAAAGAGGAATAAAGTATTATAGCAAGGCAAAGGATTTGCATCAGTTGATGTGGGTTTATAAAACACTATCCAATATTTATTTCTTGAAGAAGGAGTACAAAAAAAGCAATGCAACTAATCTTAAACTATATGATATCACAGAAGATTACATAGCAGAACTTCAAAGAAAAGAAGTAGTGAAGGATGTGGTAAACATCAATGTTCAAGATACCTCGACAAATGAGTATCATAACCCCTATCAAACAAATTCTAAGATCAATCAGATTCATGGCTTTGTCGGTTGTAGCAAGGCATATCAAACTGTAGTAAATTCTGCTTTGTTAGCTGCCCAACATCAGAATACCAGTGTATTGATTTTGGGTGAATCGGGAACCGGCAAAGAAATAATCGCTCAAATGATTCACAAAAACAGCCTGCGCAGAAATCAAGCCTTTGTTCCTGTTAACGTTGGAGCACTATCTCCTTCATTGGTGGAAAGTGAGCTTTTTGGTCATACCAAAGGAGCTTACACAGGTGCAGATATCCATACTAAGGGCTTCTTTCTTCAAGCAGATAAGGGGACTCTATTTTTGGATGAGATATCGGATATGCCTTTTGCGGTTCAAAGCAAATTACTGCGAGTTCTGGAAACAAGAAAAGTTACTGCGGTTGGCAGCAGCAAAGAGACACCATACGATAGCAGGATTATTTCTGCCACCAGCCAAGATATCCGTGCTCAACTATCTGAAAATCAGTTCCGTCTGGATCTTTTTCATCGCCTTAATACTATCGAGATAATCATTCCACCCTTAAGAGAACGGCAGGAGGATATTGAACCCATATTGAGCCACTATTTAAAGTATTATGCCAGAGAGCTGAATAAGAGCATACCTGTCATCGATACATCTTTGATAGATTTGCTATCCTCATATTCCTTTCCTGGAAATGTACGCGAGCTAAAGAACATCGTGGAACGGATGTATATCCTCTGTAAAAAAAACCGGTGGAGTGCAGAATTATTATGCGAAATCAATCCCTTCAGTTTCGCTCCCCAAACTCTCAAATCTCCCAGTGGGGAAACAGAAGAAGACACTATCTTAAAGGCTCTGATCAAAGTGAAAGGAAAACAAAAAGAAGCAGCTATGCTATTGAATATGTCGGAAGCTACTTTATCCCGAAGAATTATAAAATACGGATTGCAACAGCACACCAGAAAATCATCCAAATCGAGCCAGCTATCTGATATGACGTCCTGATGGGACTTAACACAGCTATTATCACCGAATCTTAGCTGTCATGGATGCCGTCTCGATGGGACGTATGACTGAAAAACGGGTATTTCATCGTCCAAATCATTAACCCATTAAGCGTTTGGAAATCGATATAATTGTCTAAACTCCAGAGATTGTGTAAATTACTCCACAAGTATTGAAAAGTTTCACCTGAAATTTCAAGACCCCACATTGAAATCACTCAATTGAAATAATCGGCAAAACGCTTTTTCCCCAAACTACGCAAGTGCTTATAGAATATTCAATTACAAATATTCCGCAATTTGGAGGCTTTGGAACGGTATTCACAATACATAGGGACATGAAAAGTAAAAAAATCAATACAAAACAGCAGACAGTAAGCCAGATCGTTCGTACTATCGATAAAGATGGCGGAGACGTACTCGGCTTTACTGTATATAGTGCTGAAGGTTCTTTTTATAACGTCTTGCGTCGCTTTACCGTTGATGACTATGAAGAGGTTTATAAAACCTTAATGGATGAGCGCAGACAAATTCTAACAAACAAACAAACAAAGGAGTAAAAAAAATGAAGAAAATCACCTTCATCAGCCTATTTACGCTACTTATAGCGATTTGCCTCGGTACCGTAACAGAATCGGTAAACTTTAACGATACCAATGATTTAAACACGTACTTCAATCTACCTGTCCAGGGAGATGTTACCAATTCTTCTTCTGGTGGCATTGGAGATACAGGTGCCGTCCTTTTCCCGGGTGTTTTGGAAGAGCCGTTGCTATGGATGGGAGAAACCAGAGTAATAACCTACAAGAACGGGATCAATATCGTCGAGATTGACGTACCAATTACTATAGTAGCCCATATTAACAGCTACCAAAATGGTGGTTATGCCGCTGTGGGTTTCTCTTCATCACCAAACAACACCGCCATTAGAAAATGCCAAATCACAGATGTTCCGGCCATGGGAATGCAGTTTTTTAGCAGCGGTTATTCTTTTTTCAATAATTCTACAGAGGTTGTAGGCACCTCATATATACCTGATATTCCCCTTTCATGGTACAAGCTGATATATTCCATTACCCCCCGTGGAACCGATTTGTATGACGTAAGCTATGAACTTTGGCGCACAAATCAGAACGAAACCTTTTCAATTCTTCAGAGAAGCGCAACAAACACCTTCACTAATACTACCATCAATGATGGGCTAATATACCCCTATTTTGGCATTGATGGTCATCGGGTTTCTTATGTGGATAACTTCTCATTCAGCTATCCGGAAAGTGCTACTTTGCCGGTAACAATGTCTTCTTTTACTGCTACAATGAGTACTCATACCATGGTAAATTTGCAGTGGACAACAGAATCGGAATCCAACATACTGGGCTTCAATGTATATCGTTCCGAAGAAACTGATGTTGCATACGCAATAAAGCTTAATGCAAGTTTCATCGAAGGAACGAACACCTCCATGCAGCATACCTACAATTTCTTTGATAGTGAATTCGAACCAAACTCAACCTATTACTATTGGGTGGAATCACTTGAGATCAATAATAGTAATGTCTTTTATGGCCCCGTAAATATTACCACCGGAAGTGATGAAGAAGATATTCCTCCATTCATTGATGCTTCTGCGACGGGAATTGTAAATGTCTTTCCCAATCCCTTTTCTCCCAAAACAGCCATATCTTACAAACTAAGAGATACAGAAAATGTAACAATCAGTATTTATAACCTGAAGGGACAGCTTATTCGCTCCTTGGTAAATAGTAGCAAAGAAAGTGGTCTTCACAGTATTCTCTGGGATGGTAGAGATATCGATGGTAAAAGCTGTTCAGATGGTGTTTATTATGTCAGAATGCAGGCAGGCGGAACATCATCTACTCGCAAGATGGTGTTACTCAGATAGCAATTAATAAATACATTCTCTAAAGTTTAGGAATACTAAGCCCCACTATGTGGGGCTATTTTTTGATAATGAAAAATTGCACATATGTTGGGCTTACTTGGATATTATACAGCCACTTTTTCTCGCCATATGAGAGCACTGTGATCAGTTCCAGATTGTAAGTGTTTGGATAAATTTTATATTGACAACAAAAACAAAACAAACAAACCTGCTTCCATACTGAAAATGCCTTTCGGCAAAGGAGGAACAGATGAAGAAGGCGATTATCTACTTGATGATGTCTATTGTTTTGTTAGCTATATTATCATGTTCAAAATCAAATCCTGTATCTTTACCACAGCTCAATCACAACGCAATTTCTTTTCATGAGGACAAACTTCCGCTATCCGGCGAGGAATTCACCTACCGACAGGAGGTCGAGATAAATGGAGAGAAATCCGGGAATAGTTATGCCTACAAAGTAAGCACTGTGAGCGGTAATCCTCCTGCAGGATATGCTGTTGATGCCGAAGGCTGGCTCTTGTTTGATTCTGTAAATGCCGGAAATATCTGGACTTCAAAACCCAAGCTGGGCTTTGAGTTTGATTCAGTAAACGGAAAAGTGCAAGATCTTATCAAACACATCGAAGTAAAAATCAAGACTCCCAATAACGAGATCAATCAGTACTCATCAGCTTTCAAAAGCAGCAGGATTATAGGGAGTATGATCTATGTCAATTTTGCTCAGGGTGCACAGGTAGGAACGGGAGTCCAGTTTGAACTGAGTGAAGTAATAGGTGATATCTTTGTCGAAGGCTTGTATGCCGGGCATTTCATGTATCGGCTCAACATCGTGGATGCAAATCTGAATGCTATCACCGAAGGGCAGTGGTATAGCTCCCTGGAAATGGCAGATATCCGCAAGGTGAAGCTCAATGGTTTTAGCACTCCGGCTCTCGTAGCAAATGCCGAAGGGCAATATACTCAGTTTGAGACGTACGTCGTTACCCGGCATGGAATAGAAGAAGCCCAGACGAGCAGCGTATATTTCCGGGCTGTATCGGGTTATCTTCCCAAAGCCATGATTTATCCGCAAACATTGGCTGGGCTGGGACAGTATCACTATTCCATCACAGGTATTTATGAGGGTAACGCCGCTGATTTGATTCCATCAAATTCAGAACAAAAAAGCCGAAATCTATGGTTCAGTCAAAACCAATATATGGCGATCAATTCTCCAGATTTCAAGCTGCATGTACGTTGGGGCTATAGGGGACAATATGGAATAATCACTCAAACATCTTGGATGCCTACAGACAATCCATGGGATAGCGAGATAAATATGTGTATCAGCGATAATGGACAGTATTATGGCAGCAGGATAGTGGCATTTGATCTGAGGTTAAATGGACAGCCTTTCCCAATCCAGCCGGAGTTCTTTAACCCCCAGATTGTGACACATGCAGACAACAGCCAGTGGCTCCGGATTCCAAACCACGATGATGCCAACCGCCATACGATATTGCAAAACCTGTCCAGCGGAACACACACCATGGAAGTCTGTGTAGTCGATCTTCAAGGCTTGCATGATGCCACTCCAGTAAGTATCAGTATCAATCTCTCACCTTATGTTCCCTTTGCAAATCGGTCCGGAGTACTTATCGTTGATGATTCAGCATCCCATACTACTTTTTCTCCCGAAGATTATGTGGATACATTCTACAATAGTGTAGTGCCTACTACCTGGGGTCCAGTGGATAGTTTTGATGTATCGGAAAACGGTATAGGAAGCATTTCTCCCAGTATGCTGATGAATTACAAAGCTGTACTCTGGCATTCTGACAATCCAAGTTCGTCATCAAATCTGCCAGTTGCAATTGATGCTTTGGATATCTATACTGGCAATGCGGGGAATTTGATTATTAGTGGAACCCATCATTTGTTAGGTGTATTTTCAAGCTTACTAAACTCTGTACCATCATTTTATACTAACCGCTTGGGGCTAACATCCAATTCACAATACGGGTATCTGGCAACAGCTATCCAAACCAATACTTTCATGCAAAAAGCGATTGGTTTGGGGAATCTCAATGATATTCACGTCCGCTATTATGACGAGGCTGATCCTGGAAACTATCCGGAAACTGGCTTTAATTCGATTGTGAATGCTCGCAAGGGTATCGGCACGCTAACATATTTTAATCCGGATTCCGGATTGAATTTCTTGTATGGATTTGGATGCAAGCCTGTTACATATCCTACTTTTCCACCTACACAAGCTCAGTATGATCTATATTCTGATACATACTTGGCTTACAAACATACTTCCGGTGCCTCAAGTGTCGTCATCTTTGGTTTTCCACTATCGTATATGAGACAAAGTGAAGTCGCCAGTGCACTGCAAACGATCTTTGCCGGTATTCTGAACAACAGTTATGCAGGAGGGAAATAAAATGAGATATCTGATCTTAATACTCATCATAGCCACTACAATCGCTGCGTTTGCCATGACGGCAGATAAAGACTTGGAACAGCCAAAGGCGATGACCACCAGTTTGCATACAGCCGGTAATGTAAGATTTGGCATATCAAACTATGGGAACTTCACCGAAGCAATCTATCCAGCATATTCCGGAAATCAGATGATGTATATGGGGGCAAACTGGATTTCTGCCACAAAGTATCGGAGAGACAGCCAGGGACGTAAGCTTTATTGGCTAACTTTTCCTCCCACGATGGAAAACAATCAGATAATTATCCAGGAAGACCCGCTGTGGAGTCCTGATAAAAGAGCAGTGGTGGATACTCTTACTTCCATCGGTTTTGATGGAGACAGGCAGATATACGAGCTGTTGCCGGCATACAATCCGCGGGCATTTGTTCATCCCCTTTATAATACAAACAATAGCCTTGATACAGTGCTAAAAAGTATATTGGGAAATCCGGCACCCCGTCCCTTTGAACTCGTGGATCCACTGGGATCATACCTGTATTCAGTTCCCTCAGGACAGAGCTTTGAAACACCTGGATTCGAGACGCATTCTGCCTATTATTACGATTATTGCCCACTGGGAACACAGGGAGATAGAGATTATGGATCGGGAAGTGCCAGCAATACTCATTATCCTCTGGGATTGGCAATACACCAGGAAAGCTATAGCTGGAATCTGCAGCACTATTCCGACTTTGTAGTGGTCAAAACTACCATTTATAATTCGAGCGTGATCGACACTTTGTTTGATGTGGCGATTGCCAGCTATGTGGATCCGGATATTGGTCCCGCCAGTTGGGGCTCGACGATTGCCGTTGATGATGTCAGCGGATACGTCAAAGGGGAGGGTTACGAATTTGCCTATGCGCGTGATGTTGACTCTGATGGAGGAATCTCTCCGTACTTGATAGGCAACAAGATTATTATTCCTGGTTTTGATGGTATGCGCCATTGTTGGTACTGGAGGGTTGGGGATGGACCCAACGACTATCAGCCACTTACTTTGACTCCAGGATACGCACCCCGTCGGACAGCAAACGAGAAATACTGGCTGATGACAGGAAGAAACCCCAATAACAATAAGTATCTTCCGTTAAGACCAGAGCAGGATGATATAACGGAATACGAACAACCTTCTCCGAACGATACCAGATTTTTGTATACAATTTTTGGAGATGGGCATGGTAGTGCCGGTACAGAAACCCTTCACCTGGCACCACAGGCAAGCCTGACCTACTACAATGTGTTTTTCTTTGGCAGCAACCTTGACGATCTCAAAGCCAGATCCATCTTTGTGGAAAACTTTATTCAGGGTGGACTAAACTTGGGAAGCATTACCGGCAGTACTTGCATACCCTATCTGCAGTCGGTGGCAGTGCACAATAATGACCGCTTTCGTGTGGTATGGCATTCCTACACGGATCCGGATTATTTTCTGGTAATGCACAAAGTCTATGAAGCTCCGGCATCACAATGGGTATCCACTCAGCTTGCTGGAAACACCCGTCAGCATATCCTGCCAGGAATGCAGTCCAACACATGGTACGAAGTGAAAGTAGCATCTGTCTACAATCCTGGCCCAAATGAAGTATATCTGGAAAGTGAGACCAGGCTGGTAAACCTGAATCATACGGACGTAGAAGACTATATCCTGACTCCACATCAGGTGGCACTGTCTGTCTATCCCAATCCCTTCAATCCGGAAACTACCATCAGATACCAGATTCCAGCAGCCGGAAATACCATGTTGGAAATCTATAATATCAAAGGGCAAAAAGTGCGAAGCCTGATGGAGATGAATCAGTCGGAAGGAGAACACAGTATTACCTGGAATGGTACGGACGACAGTGGAAGAAAGCTATCCAGCGGAGTGTATCTTTTGAGACTTCGTGGTAATGGATACAGCGGTCAGACCAAATTACTATTGATGAAATAATGTCTGGATAGGACAAAAATGGATACATACATCGGCATTGATATCGGAGGGAGTGGAGTAAAATACGGATGGGGGAATAGTAAACGGGGTTTACTGTCCTTCGAGACGATTCCACTTCTCAGGAAAGACATGCCAGGCTTACTAAGTGTAATTAACGAGATATTCACACGCATAGATATCGAACTGGGGCTATCTCAGATCCAGGCAGCAGGGATCGGACTTCCAGGCATGATAGATCACCAAAACCAGAGGATCATCGAGCAAAATCCAAATCTACCGTTCCTGACAGGGGCATATCTAAGGGAACTGAATCCCCAGGGAGTACAAATGCCTCTGTACTTTGATAACGATGCAAACCTGATGGCATTGGGAGAATCAACGAGGTTTACAGTTGCAGATAGCGTTCTTGGAATTACGATTGGAAGCGGGATTGGATCTGGGCTTGTCCTCGATGGGAAAGTCTATTTTGGTAGCAAAGGTTTTGCCATGGAAATGGGACATGTCATAAGCGTTTACAATGGCAGTCCCTGTAATTGTGGCAAATTCGGTTGCCTGGAAGCTTATGCCTCTCTCAATGGTATGAGAAACCGTCTCGAGGAAGAGGGGATTGTTGCTCAAGACCTTGCTTTGCGGGACATTCTGCTACTGGCTCAGAAAAACGCTGTGGCGAGAAAAACAGTAAACAGGGGATTGGAGTATTTGGTGTCCGCATTGGCAAATGCAATCATACTGTTGACACCGGATCACGTGGTGATAGGTGGTGGAGCATCCGAAATCGATGAGTATCCGCTGGAAGATATCGTAAGGGGAGTGCAAAACCTCATTCCCGATATCCTGAGAACTTCAGTAAGCATCGATAGAGCCATTTTTGGCAATAAAGCTGGTGTGATCGGTGCAATTACCCTGGCAGAAAACTCTCAGGAAACGAACAAAGAACCCATTTCCGCTATGATAGATGGAACTTGGGAATGATAATTGCTTGTATTATTTACATATACTAAAGGGGTAGAGGTGAACATGAAAGTGAATTACTTCAGAGTTATTATAGTCATCGCAATGATTGTGATGAGTGCTGTTTTGATAGCCAAATCTATAGAGACATTGGTCGTTTTTGAGATTAGTCCCAACCCAATGGAACATCAGACAAACATAAAGCTGGGCTTTAGCGAAAGGTCCATAATCAATGTACACATCGAGGATTATTCTCAGATCGTAGTCCGGAATCTGTATAGTGGCGAAGCAGGCAAAGAAATCAATCTGGAATGGGATAGGTTGGACAACAATGGCAGATACCTTCCAAAAGGGAAATATGAAGTCGTCGTAAATTATGGCGGCAGGTATACTTCGACAAAGAAAACACTGATCCTGAAATAGTCCTGATCTTTTGTATGGTCTTTCGATAAAGGATGACATATCCTTTCGAATAAGATCAGGGCACATAAATTGATGATAAGTGAAGCAAGATTATGAGTAATAGCTCTGAAAAAAAGTCCATTTTGGACTTTTTTTCATTTCTGGTCAATACGGTTTCTGCTATATTTAGCATCAAACAAAATTCCCATATCAGCTCTTTGGTGATTTTGCGCCAGATCCTGTTTACTGGATTTGAAGCTTTGCCACTAATCAGTTTCATCGCCTTGGGAATCGGTGGTTTGATCATCATGCAGGGATACAATCTGCTCAGTAATTTCGGACAGGGTATCTGGATTCATATAATTCTGGTTACTATTGTGGTAAACGAACTCAGCAGTATCATAACAGCACTGGTGGTCATAGCCAGAAGCGGTACTGCAATCTCGACTGAATTGGGGAATATGGTAATCAACCGGGAGATAGATCTTCTCAAGTCTTTCGGAGTATCACCTGTCTCTTATCTGGTAGTTTCGCGGCTGTTTGGAGTCATGATAGCCATGCTGGTGCTTACGATCTACTTCAACATCGTGGCGATTATGGGGGGCTGGTTTTTTTCATCCTTGTTCAATCGGATCGATTTCCGCTCCTTTATGAACGATTTCCTCTCTGTACTAACGCTGTCTGATGTGTTGATGTCCTTGATCAAACCTCTGATCTTTGGTTTTATTATCGCACTGGTATCATCCTATCATGGGATGCAGGTATTCAAGGCTTCGACGGAAGTTCCGCAAAGGACTATCCGGGCAGTGATGATTTCGATATTTTTGATCATTGTAGTGGATATATTGGTTACCTGGTTTTTCAGGTTTGCGGGTTAAAATGAGAATCAGGATAGATCGCTTGTGTATGGATGATGTCTGTAATCTGACTATGGATATCGAAGCGAAAGGTACTTTGGTTTTGTATGATGAAACGGAGCAATACGCCTCGGTGCTGCTAAAGAGTTTGGTGGATATTGAATCCGTGGCAGAGGGTGGAGTCTTTTTAGATGACCTCCCTCATGACGAATATTATAGGAAAAACAGCATTACAGAGACATTTGGGTATGTCTTTAACGAGGGAATCATGCTCTCGAACCTCAGTCTGAGAGAAAACCTGCTCCTGCCTTTCAAGCTGCGTTTCCCGGATAAAGACAAGAAAGATTTTGAACTGAGGGTAGCTGAACTGATGCAACTCTTTGAACTGGAGATAGATCTTGAGCTCAGACCGGCTTTCGTCCAGAAATCAATACTCAAGCAAGTCTGCTTTGTCCGAAGTCTACTGCTCGAACCAAGAGTATTGCTGGTGGACGATCCCTACTATTTGCTCAATCGGTTTGACCGGGAGAAAATGCTTAAAGTGCTATCTCGGATCAAAACAATGTTACCGATGATATTATGTTCTACCGATACAGATTTTATGCCTCCATTTTCCGATCGGTTTATGGTGTGGAATAATATTAATCATAAATTTGAGGATTCTATAGCAATTACTTGACAAATTTTCGATTTCAAATTCCATTACAGTTCATTGGGATAAATGTATATTATGAATTATAAGATGAGGCATACGAGGCAGGTAGTATTCCTGTTTATCGCTGTTCCATTGATTATCTTGATCATGGCGGTGGTATTTGTGGCTCTCAAGCAAAACATGTTTGAGAAGCGTTACTACTATTATACAGCTTTGCAAGATGCCATTGGGATTTCCACACAGACTCCGATTTTGTACAAAGGCTTTGAGATTGGCAGGATCAGGGATTTCAATCTGACAGACAATGGCGAGATCAGGATTCAATTCTATGTGTTAAAGAGCTATAACAAAATAATGATGACTGATGGAGTCATTTCCAGAACCAATAATCCGATTACAGGCCGCACGCTTCTCGAGTATATAGATAATCCGGATAGTAGTACTCCACTATTGGATGGTGGATATATCATTTCCACAGATTTTCCGGAGGGTAAGGTTCTCTTTCGTAAGATCTCTCCCCGGGCTGGAGATGCTATATCATCCATTGTGGACAATATCAATAGCCTGACCTTTGAACTCAATCGTGATAACAATCCGGACAAGGGCTCGATTTTCCGGATATTGGTGAATCTTGCCGATATGAGCGGCAAAGCAACCGAAAACATGAGGCAGATCGAGACTGTTCTGAACGAGTTGCTCGATTTCAGTGTAAACCTGAATCGCGATCACAATGCCGATGCCGGTTCCATATTCAGAATTCTCAATACAGTAGCGGATATCACAGAAGTAACGAAGCGACAGATGGTGCAGATAGATTCAATCCTGGTATCTGTAAACCGTATCACGCGAAATTATGAAAATCCTGATAGCCTGATCGTTCGGATGATAGATCCCAGCGGGCAAAACCTGGTTTTACCCATACGTAATACGATAATCTCTTTGGATGCCAATCTGGAAGAGACCCGCAAACTACTATCCACGCTAAATAGAAACAGCCCGGAGTTGTTAGTTCTGATAAACAATTTGAATGCGACTCTGTCGCAGGCACAGAAGACGTTGGAGGGGATAAACAACAATCCTCTGATACGTTCTGGAATCAGTCCCTCTCAGACCACTACAAATCCTACACCCGGACGAATAATGGAGCTACCAAAAGATGAGTAGGCTTTGGACATTGGGATTGCTGTTATTGCTGATCGGAGCATGTTCATCGTTGCCCAGAATGCAGCAACCGCCAGAAAAACGCAATGCGGATCAACACCTCCTTTTGGGACAGAAATACGAGCTTCAACAGCGATTTGCCGATTCTGAAGCAATGTATATCGAGGCAGAATCACTTTATCAGGCTTTTGCTGATATAGAAGGGATCATGCAGTGCCTCTCCGGCATGGCAAGGCTATCTTTGCTGCAGTCCGATCCAAAGGGGTATGAGTATTACCGTGAACGGATCAACAAATTGGTCCAAAGTACAGACCCTTCCCTCGCTTACCATGAAGTTTTGCTCGAAATATACAGCTATTACCTTGCCGGCGACTGGGACGGAATCAAGCAATTGGCTCAAGGGAAGGATATATATCCAGTCGATGCCCGGATCCAGATTCTCAGTTACAGAGCTCAAGCCAATGCCTGGCAGAGAAAGCCAGACGAAAAAGAGCTGAAGAAACTCGTTCGTTTGTATTTTAACAACAGAAACAGGCTGGTTAAAGAGGGAAAACCTCAGATCGTATCAATGGCGGCATACAGCCTTGCCTACCACTATTTTGTGGCAAACGAACTGCCAAAATCAACGAGATATTTGCAAACTGCAAAGCTGCTGGATTATAACCATTCCCAGTTTTCTGCTTTGGCGAATGATCTCTGGTTGGAGGCGAATATCATGCTTGCCAGAGGAAATCCAAGCTCTGCCCGGCTTAGTTTGCAAAGGGCAAAGATCATCTTTGCCAATGGGGGCAATTCACAGATGATGGAGCGGATTGACAAGCTCCTGGAGAAATTGTCAGAAGGAACAGATAGATGAATCTACAAGGAAAAAACGCATTGATCTTTGGTATTGCGAATGATCATAGTATAGCCTATGGGATTGCCAAAGCCCTGGCAGAACATGGAGTAAACATAGGCGTGTCCTACGCATCACCAGCCCTTTTGAAAAGAGTGTTACCGATAGCCGAGGAATTAGGGGCAAAGTTCTGTCTGGAATGTGATGTTTCAAAAGATTATGATATCAAGGAACTCTATACCCAGGTGGACAAGTACTTTGACAAGATCGATATTATTATTCATTCGATTGCCTATGCTCCCAAGGATGAGCTTAACCGGGATTTTCATCAGACCAGCAGGCATGGTTTTATGATGGCGATGGACATCAGTGTTTATTCCCTTGTTGCAGTAGTAAAAGAAGCGATACCGAGGTTGGCTGAAGATGCCAGGATATTGACTCTTAGCTATTATGGGGCTCAGAAGGTGGTACAGAACTATGGCGTCATGGGGGTGGCAAAAGCTGCTTTGGAAGCCACTGTCCGGTATCTTTCCAATAGTCTGGGTAGCCATGGCATTAGAATCAATGCCATTTCTGCCGGCCCGATCCGTACTCTCTCCTCGCTTGCCATCAGTGGCTTGTCCCAGATGCAGCGAAAAATAGAAAAAACAGCTCCACTTGCCAGAAACATCACCTTGGAAGATATCTCCAAAAGTGCTCTGTATCTGGTCTCTGATATGTCCTCTGGTGTAACCGGTGAAGTACATTTTGTCGATGCCGGAATAAATATTATGGCGTGAATATGAAACTATTTATCAACGCAAACATCCCCACCACTTCGGCAGCTCTCAAACGTGTAAACGTTCTCTTTGACAAAGTAATCGTCAAAATCAGCAAAGATACCATTGAGACCGAAGAGCCGGTGGAAACGATTGATCTGGAAGGAGCAATCCTTCTACCCGGGGCAGTGGATGTCCATAGCCACATCCTGAATGAACTGGATCAATATCCCGCTCAAATCGAGACTGTGACCAAAGCAGCGCTCAGCGGGGGCTGGACTACTCTGGCAGAAATGAGCTATACGGCAGATACTCCGATCTTTGGAGCCAGAGCTTTGAACAATCTGAAGAGTGTCTATCGTGAACATAGCTATTGTGATATGGCTGTCTGGGGTCATGTCGATATCGACGATTATCCCTATCATAGCGAAGCAGCCCAGGATCTATGGGCAAAAGGGGTAGTAGGGCTTTTATTGATGAATCCTTCGATAAATCCGGAGATTTCGGATATTTCCTATACCGAGATAATGGATTTGTTTCTGGATATCTACGATTCGGACACATCATTTGCCTACCAGGGATATGACCTGGAGGAGAGCAAGACCTATAGTTCGGCATCCCAGATTTCCGCGATCAAGAAGATCCTGCGCAGAATGCAGGAAAACCCGATACACCTCCCACGGATAGCCGATTTTGAGATTATCGAATTCATCAATAGTATCTCAAAACGTTCGGATATTTCCTTTTCGCTCTGCATTTACGACTTGATGCATCTACTTAGTGGGACTGTGCGGGATTGCCCTTTGGAGCTGAAGCTGAGCGAACGTTTGGTGGATCTTTTGGAGCTATTTCGCACAAACAAAATCTACATGCTTTCCAACAATCTGTCGTCTCAATTGGCTGAACCAGATATCCCGGAAATATTCAGCGGAACGGATCCCCGATTATTGAAATACAGCTATCTGTGGGTATTGTCCGAGCTTTGGAAAAAGCGGAAGTATTCGCTGCACAGCTGTATCAAAATGACTTCTGAAAATGCCGCCAAGAGGATGGGAATCTATCCTCAAAAGGGATCCATCGATATTGATTCGGATGCGGATTTTGTGATCTACGATCCCAACCAGACTACGAAGACAGACATCGCTCTGGAAGATGGATCGTTGATGGAACTGAGTGGAGCAATCAAATCTGTTTGGATCAGAGGTGAAGAAGTCTATAACGGCAAGGTTCAAAAGCAAAAAGGTGAATTTGTACATAGAACAAATAGTCCCAAACGCAGACATAATAATACCACTTGGGTCTAATATCAAAACGCAAACTCGCCACCTCCAACGTAAATAATATCAGGAGTATATATATGAAGGACATTATTAAATACCTTACTGATACCCTATCGGTTCACAAAGAGCTGAAATGGGTAATCTACCAAAAGCTATGGCAAACCGATTTTCTTCGCTTTTTCCAAAGCCAGACCAACTACAATATCTCAAAAGAGAATTGTTCTGTGTCGTTAAGCCTATACAAGGGGAAAAAGAACTATAGCTTCAATATTGATAATCCAGATCAGGACAAGATCGATCTTGCCATGGCAAAAGCACTGGCAATCATCGATTCATTGCCGGAGGATCCGGACTTTGCAGATATCGAGACTGATACCAGATTGGCAGATGCCAGACCGGAAGTAAACAATATCACAGCCCTTCCCCTTGCCCGCAAGACTGGAATACTCCAGCACGTGGCAGATGAAGTAGCAGGATATGATTTCAAAATCTACGGTACATTCATTTGCAATTACAGCCAGACCAGAGTAGTTAACAGCAACGGAGTGGACAAATCATCCAGTTCGTCCCCGATTTATCTGGAGGTGAAGGCAGTTCACAACAAAACCCAGGTAACAGTACTGGAGACCTTTGGCGGAGAAGACATCGCCCGTTTTGATCTGGTTGATTTCGTCCAACGCCTGGTGTTAAAAGTCGGTTTTGCCAGCTCCGAAATAGTCGATGTTCCAGCAGGTCAATACGATGTAGTCCTTGCTCCGCGCTGTATAGCAGAATTTGTGCAGTATCTCAGTTATTCCATGAGTGCCAGATCATTGGATCAACGCAGCAGCTATTTTGAGGGATTGTTGGACCAGCCGGTTTTTCCGGAAAATATTACTATTACGGACGATCCTACCGATCCGGATGTCATCACCGCTTCATACAACGGTGAAGGTCATCTGTACCAGCCTTTGCCACTGATTGAGAAGGGTGTGTTCAAAAACTTCATGTGTGACAGCTATTATGCTCATAAAACTGGATTGCCCGAGAATGGTAATTCGGCAAACTGCCTGGTATTGAATGGCGGAGACAAATCCCTCGAGCAGATGATTGGATCGATCAAAAGAGGGCTTTACATTTCCAGCCTGCATTATATGAACTTTATCAACGAAAAGGAAACTTCGCTTACTGGCCTGACGCGTGACGGTACCTTCCTGATAGAGGACGGCAAGATTTGCAAAGTAGTCAATAACCTTCGATTTACCGAGCGGATAGAGCGTATCCTAAAGAACGTTTTGATGCTGGAAAACCGCAGCTATACCATCCCCTTCTCCGGGAACTATGAGTTTTTTGATATCGAAGCTGTCAAAGCCCCTCACGCAGTGGTCAAAGCCTTCAACATCACATCTTCCACAAACACGATTTAGGAGCTCAGAATGGAACAATTAATCAAACAAACGATAGAAAAGCTCAGGTTACCGAAAGTTCAGTTTGCCGATGTTCGTATTACAAAGACAGATACCGAAGGGATATATTTCCAAAATGGATTTCTCCGTAATTATGGTAGTGACGTGGATTCCTACGCTATTGGAATCCGGGTATTGATCTCCGGATGTTGGGGATTTGCCGGATCCCGGAATGTTAGTCCCCAAAATATTGATAAGCTGATCAAAACAGCTATCATGAATGCAGAACAGGGCAGCGCATTTATCAGTGATCCTGTCCAGTTCAAGCCCCAGGCTGCCACCATTGCAGAATATCTCCATCAGCCGCGGATCAATCCGTTTACCATGGATCAAGAGGAAAAGATGTCGCTCTTGGGCAGACTGGCAGACCAGATCAAACCCCATGGTAAGATCGTCCATTCGATGGTGATGGCACAATTCATGTATCAGGAAAAGTATTATATCAATACAGAAGGAAGCTACAGCCATACGGGGTTTTACAACACACTACCGATGATGTATGTCGTGGCTGCTGATGGAGGCCATATCCAAACCCGTACCTGGCCAGGACACATGTCTGCCGGAAGAGGAGGGTTCGAGCTCTTTTACGATCAAAAATTCGAGGAGAACACAGAGCGGATTTTGAAGGAAGCCACAGACCTCCTGGACGCTCCCACGATCTCCGAGGAAAGAGCAGATATCATTATTGGCAATGGACATCTGGCACTTCAGCTCCACGAATCAGTAGGTCATGCCACCGAAGCAGATAGAATATTTGGGATGGAAATCTCCTATGCCGGAAAGACATTTATCAAGCCCGAAATGCTTGGTAAGTTCAAATACGGCTCGGATATTCTGACTATCTATAGCGATAGCTCCGATCCACGAGGTCTGGGATATCATCCTATCGATGATGAGGGAGTACCCGGTAAGAGAGTGGATATCATCAAAAATGGCATCCTAAAGGATCAGCAAACTTCCAGGCATATAGCTCACATGCTGGGGCTGGAACCGTCTTCCAATATGAAGGCATCCTATGCCGACGACTTCCCTCTGGTAAGAATGACCAATCTGTGTATCGAACCCGTAAAAGGTTCACTAAAGGAATTGATTGCCGATACAGAAAGAGGCTACTTGCTCGATTTCACAAAGACTTGGTCTATTGATGATAATCGCAACAACTTCCAGTTCACCACCGAAATCGGTTACAAGATTGTCGATGGCGTTATTACGGGAATAGTCAAAGAACCCACATATTATGGGATCACAAAAGACTTTTGGAATGCTTGCGATCGTATCTGCGGACCCGAAGAGTGGGAATACCACGGAACTTTCCATTGTGGAAAAGGAGAACCGGGACAGGCTATGCAGCTATCCCATGGTATAGCACCTGCGAGATTCAAAGACATAAACGTCAAAGTAAGTTACTAAGCTATTCGTCTTAGCGC
This sequence comes from uncultured Candidatus Cloacimonadota bacterium, assembly GCA_964634275.1. GTDB lineage: Bacteria > Cloacimonadota > Cloacimonadia > Cloacimonadales > Cloacimonadaceae > CAZZCS01. Next base: position 52,475 of record CAZWIS010000019.1, read on the forward strand.
AGTCCATCAAGCCGGTTCTGCGCTTTGACGGCTATATAAATCCCTGCCTTGCCCCTGGAGCTTTGATTGAAAGAGGAATGATGAAAAGAGCCCTTTTGTGCTGTGTCCTGTTGTTGGCGGTTACTCTGTTGTGCGGATTCGTCAGCGTCCGTTCTGTACGTGCGCATAATTATGATGATATCATCAGCCGTATTGTTGTAGAACTCAGCTCCGGTACCGAATACAGGATCGAAGCAGACCGTAGCGGGACATCTTTCAGAATTATATTTCCAAATTCTGGCTTGGATACCTTCAGACCAGAGTTTACAGCCCATCACCGGACAATCAATCGGATCGAAACATACCAATCACTAAACGACGCTGTAGTGCATGTACTCACAAATGATCCTTGCAGTCATCTTAGCATGGTGTTATCATCTCCCTATCGGATAGTAGTGGATATATTCTGTAAAAATATCAGCAGTAAAACCGAGCGGATGGCTCTGGCTGATTTCCACGGTACCACAGGAAGATTGCAAAGAGCGGATGAAGCTTACGAAAAGCTGGCAAGAGACTATCCCTCCGATGCAGAGATATTGTTCAAATGGGGAGAATTGCTTCTCAAAAGGGACAAAAAAACCAAGGCAATGGAAGCTCTGGACAGAGTTCCCACAAATTCATCTTATTATCCCCGTGCTCAAAAGCTATTGGGAAAAACTGCTGATGTTTCCAAACCACTCCCAAAGGAAACTGGAATGCCGGGAGATAGCCCTTCGGACTATGCCCCATCAGCGCAGGATACTATTCCGGACAGCTATTCGGACGTCACTCCTGCTCCGGAAAAATCTCCACTGATGGATCAATTGATCGGGTTTAGTGATTTTAGCTATGTCCTGGTCATTGCCATCCTTGT
>CAZWIS010000020.1:0-50941 GCA_964634275.1 uncultured Candidatus Cloacimonadota bacterium
TTGCATAACAGCTAATTGCCGATATCTGTTATCGCTTTTTTGGGGGTATGCTTGCCAATATTGAAGACCATTGAATAATCGGGGTATGGGGCAGCGCTCCATGCCACAAGGGTGGAGATGACTGCTTTTGTGCTTGACACCTAATCCTCTGCAATAGCCTTTGAACCAGTTACTGAAAGGAATTAATCTATTATGCAGAATACACTTACATATTTGAAGGCAACATTTGCAATGCTATTTTGGTCGCTGACTTTTGTCTGGATCAAAGTAGCTCTCCGATGGTACAGGCCGATTGAAATCGTAGTCCTCAGGCTCGTATTGGCATCGGTATTGCTGTTTCTTGTGATGTTGATCTTGCGTCACAAGGAAAACATCCGCAGGGAAGACCTTTTCCGCTTTATGCTGGTAGCGTTTTGCGAACCCTTTTGTTACTTTTTGGGAGAGGCAAACGGTATGCAGTATGTATCATCGACCCTTGGTTCTTTGATCATCAGTACGATCCCATTGGTAACTGCCTTTGGAGCCTGGATATTTTTGAAGGAAAAAATTACACCGCTTTTGATCGTTGGATTGATTGTCTCTTTTGGAGGGGTGGCACTATTGAGCTTTGAAAGTCCGGATCTGAGTGCGACCATCAAGGGAATTCTATATCTGCTGCTGGCTGTGTTCTCTGGCATGTTTTATGGTATCACAGTGCGAAGCCTGACGCTAAAATACACTACACTTACGATAGTCTCGTGGCAGAGTTTCTTTGGCATGCTCTACTTTTTGCCGATGTTTTTTATCAATGACAGCTCACACTTTTTCAATATGACACATTCCGGTATGGGGCTATTGACCATAGCTGCCATGAGCATCTTTGCCTCCGTTGGTGCTTTTATGCTCTTTACCGGTGCAATCAGAAATTTGGGAGTCATCAAAGCCAATGTCTTCACCAATCTGATCCCTGTCTTTACTGTGATTTTGGCATTTATGCTATTGGGAGATAGGATTACAATAGTTACAGTTGCAGGATTGACTCTAACGATTGGCGGGTTGACAATATCGCAATTGAACGATCTGCGAAAGCTCTTTTAGGATTGATAGAATGGTTTATTTGCTATGACTTTTTATAGCGAAGATCCAATCTGCTGATAGCAATTCAGGATCTGATCATACACCCTGTCACACAAAACTTGCCGTGTGTTTGATTCATCCCAGGGGCTGGGCTCCAGAACATGCACTTCGGCTCTGATCTTGCGTCCCAGGAGTTTCATGAAATGGGGGACGAAAGTCATATCGCCATACCAGCATACTGTGTCTCTGGAAGTGTCATCAATTGGATTACCATCGATATGTGTGTAGCGGATACATATTGGCAGGACAGGGGACTTGGCTTTTACCGCGATCTGAAACAAGGATTTGCGGAATTCTCTTACGGTCTCTCCATTGGTACTGGTTCCCTCCGGAAAGAGTACCACATTAAAGCCGTGCTGGAGAGAACTGGCAAAATTATCGATCTCCTGGGGAAGCGAGGTGTATTTTTTACGGTTGGTATACAGGCATCCACCCAAGCGGGTAATATCTCCCAAGAAAGGATTTTCCCCCATTTCTACGGAAGTGATATAGACAAATGGATGGATGGAGGAGAGAACGATAATATCGGTGTAGGAAACGTGATTTGCAATAATCAGATGGTTGTGTTCCTGCAATATCCGGAGTCTTTCCGGATTGTGGACGTGGAGAGTGATTCCAAAAGCCTTCAAAAAATGCCTGGCAGTTCGGCTGGTATTTTTGCTCAGCATCCTTCTCCGACGGTCTGGATCCCGATAAAACAGCTTGATAACAGTAGCTATCAGGAAGAATTCCGTCACCAGATACAAATGCCACAGCAGTCCCAAAAACCTTTTCATAGCTCGAATCAGTTATTCATTTTGCGGGTATAAGCCTTTGCTATGTCCTCCACATCCAAAAGAGTGAGGAAATCTATGCACTTGAAGCTGCGATCCATAGCCGGTATTCCACAGACCTTTGCCCCCACCTTCAGATATGAATGCAGTAATGATGGAATACGATCCTTGTAACCAGACAAATCCAGACTCGCATGAAAATCAGGGTATTTGCGGACATGACGCTTTAGCCCCGGAACTTTGAACTTTCCGCGTGGACGTACCTTGTGATCATCAGAAATATGGCCATTGCTTTTCAAGTAATAATAAATTGCGCGGATCTCGTCTTTGTCCATCGTTTTGATGCTACTGCATCCAAACATATACTTCGTCTGGCTCGCCATCATATAGGCATGGATACCTTCCCACAACAGTGCTATTGTGATCCCATTCCGATAATCTTTGTGCACACAGGCACGACCAAGCTCGAGTTTGTTCCCGGGAAGCTTCTTGATGTGCTTCATGTGAAACTCTGTGGCAGTATACCATTTTTTGGTATGCAGGGAAGATTGCAGTCTGTAAGTGCCGATCAGTGTTTCATTACGCTTGTCGATAATCATCAGATGGTCGCAACGATGGTCAAAACCGTCTTTATCCATTCCACTTTTCTTTTTTTTATGCAGCAATTCTTCGAGAAACACATCGTGTCTCAGTTTCAGGGCAGCATGCAATTCATCGGTCGTATTCGCTGTCTTGATGATGAAATTCTTCTTATCAATATACAACGGAATATGAGCGGAAAAGTGTTTCTTCCGGCTTGGTTTTGTGAATTTATGGAGTATCTTGGTCGCAGTATTCAGCTTTTTATCCAGCATCTATATCTCCCAAAGTAATAAACTTAGCATTGTGGCATTAATGTGAGAAGAGAGGAAATGATGTCAAGCGGAATCTTGAAGTCAGACATGATGGATTATTGTTTATCTCAAAACCTGTTTACTGCTTGACAGATACTCGTCGTCATATTAGCTATGCAAATACGTTGAACACTCGGGGTATGGGGCAGCGCCCTTTACAAAAAGGGTGGTGGGAGGGTATAGATGAGAGTTTTGTGCGCTCAAATCGGCTGAAACAGATTTGTTATATCTGAAGACACGTTCAATAGTCTTTATATGAAGAAGGAGGAAAGAGTATGCTACGCAAGATAAAGAACATCAGAAACGCTGAACCTACGATGGAAGGTGCGGGAGTGCACCTGAAGCGAGTGTTTGGATATTATCAGCACCCGGATTACGATCCTTTTTTGATGATGGACGATTTTCGGAATGATGATCCCAAAAAGTATCTGGCTGGATTTCCCTGGCATCCACATCGGGGAATAGAAACTATTACCTATATGCTGGAAGGATTTGCTGAGCATGGTGATAGCCTGGGAAACAGCGGTACGATTCACAAGGGAGAAGTCCAATGGATGACAGCCGGAAGCGGGATTATCCACCAAGAGATGCCAAAGCCAGATCCCAAAGGGCGGATGTATGGCTTTCAATTATGGACAAATCTCCCAGCCAAAGACAAGATGTGTACCCCCCGCTATCGTGACCTCAGGGCAGATGACATGCCGGTAGTGCATACGAAAGAAGGAGCGAAGGTAAGGATTATCGGCGGTGATTTTCATGGAGTAAAGGGACCAGTCGGCGATCTATATGCAAAGCCCCAATACTGGGATGTAGAACTACCTCCCAATACTGATCTTGAGCTTCCTGCTCCTCGCGGTTACACTTGTTTTATCTATGTCTATGAAGGAACCGTCCTTACTGATGGACAAATGATAGAGAATACTCAAATCGTACTCTATGAAGATGGAGATGAAATCCTTTTGAAAACGAAAGATCACTCATGCAGATTCCTGTTTCTGTGTGGAGAACCACTGCATGAACCCATTTCATGGAGAGGTCCGATTGTGATGAATACCCCCGAAGAGATCAGGCTTGCTTATCAGGAACTCGAAAAAGGTACTTTCATAAAGGTAAAAGGCACATACTAAAAGACGATTGAATGTGTCTTCCTGCTAAGTAAAGCGGTGGTGTATCAACCAACCCAGACGCACATCTACACCCCCCTGCCACTCTATTGTATGGGGCGCTACCTCATGCCCGATTAACGTTTAACTATTCACTGTTCACTGTTCATTATCGGTTTTTATCTTGATTTATTTGAATGGCTCCTACTTGTAAGCCTTAATCAAGCGTTAATCAAGCCTTAATCAAGCCTTAACTATTAAGGCTAAATTAAGGCTTGATTAAGAAGTGATAAACGCCCTGCTCCAAGGGGGGGGAGTGAAAAATAAGAGAATTCAGGAATATACCATGGAATAAATCATTTGACTATGCTATTCAATCCCAGATATCGTTCTGTTAGCTTGACAGCGTTTACGATCGCAAGTGGGCATTTTGTCGCGAAGATGCCCATCTCCCGAGCTTTGGCATGGGCTTCGGGATCGGTAACGTCAATACCGAGGATGTCCTTGCAATCGGTGCAGCCGTGAAGATTGTGAAAGTCGGAGATCATGTCCTGGGTCAATAGCTCCATATTTTGCTTCAGCTTCAGCTCAGCAGTGTCAAACCCATGCGCCAGCCCAAGCACCATCAAGGCACCTGTCAGGGCTCCGCAAGTCTTACCCATTCGCATGCCGCCTCCGAAGCCCGATGCGAGCCTTGCAGCCAAATAGCGAGGCACACCAAAATCTTCGGAAAACTGCATCAGCACGGATTGAGCGCAGTTGAAACCTTTGTCATGGTCAATCTGGGCGTCCCGGGCTCTTTTATCATTACACATCTTCACTCCTCCGGTATCAGTATTGTTCTGAGTTGGAGTACCACCAATCCATGAGGTCACTATGCACCAGTAGCTGCTACTACGCCAACAACAACCTCTTGCAATCCTATACCATCTCTGCTTGCACCATGTGGATCGGTAATATCATCTGTAGGGTATGCCACCTGCCATGTGTCCAAAAAAATGGCATTTTTTATACATATAATATTCCATGTGTCCAGGAAAGCGAGTTTTTCTATACATATAAAAAACCGTTGAACGTATCTTCCCGTATATCAAATCGATGGGTTTTCCGGCAATTTGAGCGCATAAAAAAACAGTCATCTATACCCGCCCACCACCCTTTTTGTAAGGGCGCTGCCCCATGCCCCGATTATTCAACGGTCTTATATAGTCGGTGATATGGATAAGGAAATGGCTTTATGGATATACGGAGGAGATAGCCTGATTCTGGGATAAGTAATCACATAGTTTTAAATCCATGCGATGATACGTTCTATCCGGCAAAGCTGAGGTTTATCCGGCTGTTTCCCGGGTTGTTCAGATAGTGTTGATAGCCCAGCTTTATCCGAAGTTTTGCCAGCGGGAATCCTGCATTGAGGTAGAGCATCGTGTCCGACTTTTTCAGGATATCATAACCCTGTGGCTCATATTGATCGAGGGCTGGATTATAGAGGTGATTAAGGGTATACCAGCTCTGGATTCCGAGCCGGATATTGCGCTTTTTGTCAAAAACGCGGAATGACGAATCCCACAGAACTGTGTTTTGTTCCAGGCGGGATTTTTCCTCGTAATGATATGATAGCCGAAGCCTGAAGGCTGCCGCTGGACGGACAGCATGATCCAGATTGTAATGAAACCTGTAGTGCTGGGGCAGGCTATGCACAAAGACTGAATCTACCGAACTGACCAGTTCACGGTCAAACCTGCTGATCGACAGACTGTGTGTGGTTCTGCTCTGTTTGCATGCCAGAAACAGGCTTCCCCGGGCTTTTGTGTCACTGGCTTTGATAGAATTATAAGGCATCAGCAGAGCATAACTGATCCTGCCCTGAAGATATGGCATAGGTTTGTAGTCCAGATTATATTCAAGTTCGCGCTTGCCATAGCCGGAACCCAGCTTGAACTGGTTGTTTGCGAAAACCGGAGCGTAAATAACGGGGAGATCAGAATAGCGGATGGAATGCTTCAAGCCATCAAAGCCGTATTCCATACTGCTCGTCGTGGCATGATGGTTGCCAGATAAAAATGTCTCTGAGCTTAACCCCAGCCTCCCAATCCCATGTTTGAAATAGATCGAAACGGCATTATCTATCCCTTTGGAGAGGCTTTCCTCAAATGCTTTGTCATAATCCTGGTGATAGAGCAGAATGCCAATGGCAGAAGCCTCTTTTTGATAGGACAACGATGTTCCATATATCCGTTCCTGTACCTCTGCGCCTTTAGTTGTTTTGGATTTTGGGATACTTGTTATCAGGCTATCAGCGATATTGGCGGCTCTGTATTGAACAGACATGAAGGGGCTGAGGCGAAACTCCCCGATTCGAAAGACTACTGCGGTTCCAAAGGGAGAATAGGTACGCGGATTGGAAGCATTACGGAGCGAAACAGCTTCTTTTGCCGAGCCTCTATGTCCCATCAGCAGACCCCTGCCAAAGCCATAACGATAGCTGCCAAGATTTATTTGGGGGCAATACGATACTTGGGGGTAAAGGCAAAGCCCTGCGTTGTAGTGATGCTGATCTTGTTTCATGTCGCTATACTGATATAGCTCAAAATTGATGCTTTTGTTTTGCAGAGCAAATCGGTTTGATAGCCTTTGGTGTGGCTCTCCACCGATGTCGGAGGTGTTCACTGCGCTATAAAAGCTTAGCTCTTCGTAAATGCTTCTCGTTAGGACGGGGCTGTCAGCCAGCTCTTCCCAGTATCGATCGATCAGATCATCAAGATACAGCTCTGTCAGCTCGGTTTCGATCCCCAAGAGGTGTAGTGATAAGAGACAGATGCAGATGATGGTGACTGTCTTCACCATCTGAAGCTCAGGTCGAAGGCATGCGATAGATTTAGTTTTGGATGACTGCGAACGGCATAGCAGATATATACGGGAGCCAGATTGAGCCCGATCCCCAATCCCAGGCTGGAGGGTTCGTCCCGCCACGAAGACAGTAGCTCCAACCTCTGTGTAAGCATATAGGAAGATCCAATGAGGGTAGAGGAGTCATTATACTCGTCAATAAAGTATCCCACTCCAATCCGGGTATCTTGATTGATCTGATGGTTCAGCATTGCTTTGTATTCAGTTTCATCGGAAAAAACGCTGAGGGATTGGAATTCTACCGAGGTATTGATAAATCTGATGGACATGCCAATATCTGTAAACCAGGTTTTGTGTGCTTCATCGGGATGGATGGTCTCGATCTTGAGATGCTGAATGATACCCAAAGAGGCGATTCCGATGCGCTGGACGATTCCAAACTGATAATCCTGCCATGTGTAATCCGGGGCTGATAGTTGCGAAAGAGCTGTAGTGTAGAGCCGGGTTCCTTCGGAAACGCTACCCTCAAAATTATACAGACCAATATCCGCTATGGAAAACAGGTTTTGATATGCAAATCGGATTCCGGGTTGTAAATCAAACAGCTGATCGGAATCTGATCCGATATTCAGTTCCTGCAAGGCTACGGCTCGGGCAGAAGATGGCAAGCGCAAGGCAAAAAGACCATAGGGCAAGAGCAGTATCAGAACTGCATACAGGGCTCTGCTCTTTCTCCAGTCCACTACCCTTCTATCCAGCCATTAGATGCTTTAGATCAGACAGACCTCGGTTTCGGGATCAAAGAAATGAGCCTTTTGCATATCTACCGTTACACCAAGGTCTTCACCCATGACGGGGAGTCTTTTGGGGTCGAACTTTGCGGTCAGTTCAAATTGGTTTGTTTTCAGGAATACATGATATTCACTACCCAATGGTTCTACCAGGTCACACAGGGCTGTGAAGTTCCTGGGGCATTCCGCCATGGAGTCGAAACTGGCGTCATAGATATCTTCCGGGCGGATTCCGAAGACGATGGCTTTGTTTTTGTAAGCAGCCAAAAGAGTAGTTTGTTCCGGGTTAAGCTCCAGCTTAAAATCGACGCAGTCAAAGTATAGCCTGGCATCGGTTTCTACAAGCTTACCGGTTATCATGTTGATTGCAGGACTGCCGATAAAACCGGCAACAAACATATTGGTGGGATGGTTGTAAACCTGAAGCGGGGTATCTATCTGATGGATGATTCCATCTTTCATTACGACAATTTTGCCTGCCATGGTCATGGCTTCCACCTGGTCATGCGTTACATAGATCATGGTGTTTTCGAGCTGTTTGTGCAGCTTTACGATTTCTGCCCGCATTTGGACACGAAGCTTGGCATCGAGATTGGAGAGTGGTTCATCAAAGAGAAAGACCTTTGGATTACGTACAATAGCGCGTCCCAGTGCCACACGCTGTCTTTGACCACCGGATAGCTGACCCGGCTTGCGGTCGAGCATGGATTCGATACCCAATAGCTTTGCAGCATGATCGACTTTGACCTTGATGTCGGCTTTGGATTCTTTGCGAAGTTTGAGGGCAAAAGCCATGTTTTCATAGACAGTCATATGGGGATACAGGGCGTAATTTTGGAAGACCATAGCAATGTCTCTGTCTTTTGGTGGAACCGTGTTTACCAATGTGTCGCCGATATGAATTTCACCGGAGCTTACTTCTTCGAGTCCGGCTATCATTCTGAGAGCAGTAGTTTTACCGCATCCGGATGGCCCTACCAAAACGACAAATTCTTTGTCCTCTGCCTCAAAGCAGACGTCCTTCAATGCATGGAAACCGTTATCATAATACTTATTCAGATTTTTTACACTTACTTTTGCCATTGGTCACTCCTTGTGCGGTCATAAATATTAAAACTCAATCAAACTGTCAAGACGGATTTATCTACTTCTGGATGCAGATCTGGTTTCTGCCGCCATTCTTTGCCCGATAAAGAGCAGAATCTGCATCGGAGATGATTTTGTTTAGATTTGGCTCTACCGTATCATCCGGCTCGATAAAGGTGATGCCGATACTGATCGTAATCGGAATTGGCTGATTTCGATAGAAGAATCTATGGTTTTCCACCTCGTCTCTCAGGGATTCCATATTTTCCCGAACGCTACTTTCAGAGCTATCAAACAGAGCTACAAAGAACTCTTCTCCTCCATAACGGATCACGATATCGCTCTTGCGAAACTGGGTTTTGATGATCCGGGCTATTTCCTTGAGGATATAGTCCCCTGCCAGATGTCCGTATTCGTCGTTCACCCTCTTAAACAGATCAATATCGATCATGGCAAAGCTGACGGGTGCATTATGCCGGAGGGTCAGTATCACCATTTGATAGAGGTTGTTTTCCAAAAATCTACGATTGTTTAAACCCGTCAAAGAATCGGTCAAAGATAGCTCTTCCACTTCCCGATACAATTCCTCGATCTTTGTATATCCAGCTTGCAGGGTTTCCACATAAGCATTGTTTTGGAGGCTGATCTGGTTACTGAATTCCTGCAAACGGTCTTCCACGAAATTGATGGCATGGACAAACTGGGAAACTGATAATTGTTGTCGGAGGTATGCCGTGATTTTTTTGAGGTATTGCCATGTCTTGTAGATATAATAGTTTGAGTATTGAAAATAAACGATAGATTCCCGGACTCTGGATTGCATTCCGGAGCTATAATTGCCGGCAAAGAAATAGATCGCCTGGAGCTGTTGAACGGAGAGCATCGTGGCACACTGCTTCATAAGCTTCTTTACATAGTGCATTTTCTCCGAAGGTTTTACGATCCGGTCGTCCAAAGAAAAGAGCTCGTACAAAAGCTTTGTGACAATCATAGGGTGCCGGGTTTCGTTATCGCCCAATAGCGTTTGCAACAGGTCTTTCCGTAGCTCGGTATTGCGTAGCCAGTAGAGTGCTTTGGTCCATTCGCACAGCGAGTAAACGCAAAAGTCGATATCGCCGTCCTTGATTCCTGTCTCCAGAAGCCTGATGCGAAGGATAAACTCTGCCAGATAATCCTTTTGCTGATTCAAAACATTAGCCTTGAGCAGGCTATAAACCTTTGCCGTGCAGGATACCTCTCCCAAAAATGACTGCTCGATCTCTTTGCTAAAACTGCTGGCGTTTTCTGTGTCCTGATTGTTGACCAGGATGATTATAGTTTGGAGCTTGATAAAGTGAGCAATCTGTATCTCGGTATCACAGCTATCTCCAAAGTATTCCCTGATCGGCACAAAAGCAGGTGTATCGGGTTCGATCGGTAGATTTACCATGAGGCTGAACAGAGCCAGAACGGAGTTTTTTGCAGTATGTTTCTTCTTTGCCAGGTATTTTCCTATTTGCTCAATTGTGAGGATAGCGTATTGTGCCAGAAGCGTGTTGTCACTGGCAGAGCTTTCATACTGTTGCTCCACGTAGCTAAACAGAGCTTGCAGATCATCATCTCCTCCGGATTTGCTCGGTTTTAGTGCTTTGAGCAGGAGGGACGAAAAGCGCGGATCCGGTTTGACAGTCAGCGGATTGTTTTTGGGAGTATTTGCTGTGCTCATCAATGCTCCTGTTTACTTCTTGGATTCTTCTTCCGGAGCGGGGATAAAGCGAAAGACCTTCTCTCCGGGCTTTACCAGACCAAAGCGTTCACGGGCAGCTTTTTCGGCTGCTTCAAGACTGGTCTTTAGCTTCTCATTCTCGGTGCGAAGGCTATCGTTTACTGCAGATAGTTTTGTCACCCGGGCATTCATCTGGGCAAGCTCTTTGCGAAGCCGGTGCGTATTGTAAAAGCTGTTCGAACCCCATAACATTATCCAGCCGAAGATAAAGGCAAGGATGACACCAAAGATAATCCTTGATGCTTTCTGGTATTTCTTGGATTTACCTTTTACCATAAGCCACTCAATAGCCTTGCCAGGGGCGAGACATAGATATCCACTGCATGGTGTGGACATAGCTCATGACAACACATACATTTGATACAAGCGCTTCGCTTGATCAACGGGAAACCGTCCTCCTGAAAAGCGATGGCACTTACTGGACAGCTTTTGACGCATATACCGCATTTGATACAGCGATCGCTGATTTGGGGATACATGTCATACACCAGTTTTAGCGCTTTTCCAAACACGGGTGGGACAAATTTTAGAATACCGGATCTGTATTTGACGGTATTGATATCAACTCCAGGAAGGCGATAGTGCAAAAAGCTGCGAGGGATATCGATTCTGGATGGGAGTATGCCGTCTTTGTGTAGGGAGCCTGCCAGGTAGGGAATATCATCCAGCTTAAACCCCATGATTCCTGATGCGGCAAAATCCACTGCAGACGCCGAAGGAGATCCAAACAGCAAATCAAACTTGCAGACTCTCCCGGCAGAAGGACCGGCTCCATCCATACCCTCGATGCCATCGATGATATTGAAAATAATCCTATCCTTGACGATGCCATATATCGTATTGAGTAAATCGCTAAAACTACCGGTATCGGGATACTCTTTGTGATACTCGGATTTGATCAGTCCAGGGATCAAGCCATAGAGGTTTTTAACTGCTCCGGTATAAGCCGTCAAGCTATGCGTCTTGTATTTGGCTACATTTATGATGCCGTCGCAATCCCATATAGCCTGTGATAGCTTGATATTCATACCATCCAGGTCATACTCCCGAAACTTGTATGTATTGAGGTTGATCAGTTTGACCGGATATCGATCTGCCAGATCTCTCAGCCCCGTATTTTCCCACATCTGTTCAATATTAACTGAACCGCCTGGGCTATCCCCGATCCAAACCTCTTTCTTTAGCCGGAGCAGATAGATAATGATAGCTTCCAATACGGCTGGATGGGTTGTCACAGCCTTGTCTGGAGTATAAGCACCCAGGCAATTGGGCTTGATCATGATCCGTTTGCGTTTTGCCAGTGGTTTGGAGCGAAGCACAGAAAGGTATTCGCTGATAGCCGGTTCCAGCTCGGTCAGTTGGTAGCCTTCTATTTTTCGGATCTCGACTTTCATTTTAGTCCCTATACAGGAAATCCTTGCGTTTGAAAGAGGACAGATAAACGCTGACAGCCAAGTTTATCTGAGTAATGGGGAAGTTTCCTGCCAAATCCTTGACGAGTGAGAGATTGATCGTGCCATCTTTGTGGTGATATGTGAAGCCACCGGTCAGCATATACTGATCTGTGTCACCGATGTTTCCACCAGTGGGGACTTCGTTCCAGGCATAGGCTGTTTCTTCGGATGAAGATGGGTTTTGGGGGTATAAGAAGTCGCCTTTGTAAACACCTGGATTCGTCATAAATCCACAGCGGTAGGTGAATTTACCTACCCGCACATCGTATCCGCCCCTCAAACGTAAACGGTCGTCAAAGCTATCGCTGACGCTGCTGCTTTGCTCGTATTCGGCTCCGATGCTGAAATTCCGGTTTTCGTGTTTGTAGGTGATTTCTCCACCCAAAGTCATAGGCAACACACTGTCATAATCGACGTACGGAGTATCGATAGAGATGTTCTGTTCGGGCATTCCTGTGAAGCCAAAGTTCAGGTGTCTGGTTTCGTAGATCATTCCCAGTTCAGGCCTCAGGACGTAGGTATATTTCTTTACCCGGTCAAACGTTTGATGGATGATAATGTCGTCCAGGTAATGTAGCTGGTTGTGCAGGTTCAATCCCACATGCAGGTTTTCGCTATGGTATCCGAGATTTGCGGTAAACTGGTGCAAATTGTAGGTGGGATATCTCTGTAACAAGGAAGCTCCCTGGCCAAGGATGATACTAAAATCATCCAAGATTAGCGACTTTGGCATACTGTATGCGATGGCAGCATTGAGCTTGGGACCTATCCCAAAGCCATAAGCGATCATCCCAAAAGGAATTGGAGAGCTATATCGGGCTTCTGCACGATAGTCCATTTCACTGATTGGAGGCTTTACATTCATATTCACATACATCGTGGCATCATCAATCAAGTATCCTGCGGGGTTCAGCAAAATCTGTTCTACCCTACCGGGTTTTGATACTCCTGTATAACCACTGCCTGCGGCTGTGGCATTGACGTAATTTCTGCTAAAACCATCATAGATGGGATTCATGTACTGGGGCAAGGGAAAGTCCAACGGAATCGCCTGTCCCATCAGCACCATACTGAGGGCGAGGCAAATGATCGATAGAAAGTGTTTTTTCATAACTCCTTCTTTTTTGTGGTAACGGGTATATGCTATTTGACTGCTATCGTCTGGCTTCTGTCTTTGCCTACTGATACCAGCTTGATGGGTAGATCCAGGATATCCTGCAAAGCTTCCAGATATTCTTTGGCAGCGGCAGGTAGCTTTTCGATCGATTTGATCTGTGTAATATCTTTGTTCCAACCCTTGAGAGTGAGGTACTCCGGCTGGATCTCTGAAAGTAGTACAGGACTGGTGGGGAAGCCCTTTAGCCTTTCTTCTCCATGCCAGTAACCGGTACAAATCTTTATTTCGGGAAGTCCGCTCAAAACGTCCAACAGCGTAATAGCCATGCTGTCTATGCCATTGATCCTGGCACTATATGCAGCGGCTACAGCATCAAACCATCCACAGCGTCGCGGTCTGCCGGTGGTGGATCCGAATTCGTTCCCTTGAAGGCGAATTCTTTCTCCCGTGGCATCGAATAACTCAGTGGGAAAGGGTCCATCCCCTACACGTGTGCAATAAGCTTTGAAAACTCCGAGAATATGATCTATACTGCGCATGGGAATACCCGCTCCAGTACAAATCCCACCTGCCATTGTATGGGATGAAGTTACATACGGATAAGTCCCATAGCTGATATCCAGAAGAGTTCCCTGGGCACCTTCGAAGACGAGGCTTTTGCCTTCCTTGTACCATTCATATAGCTGCAGATCCGTCTGAACCACATAGTCTTTTAGCTTCTGCCAAATATCTGCCAGCTCCTTGCATTGCAGATCCAGCTCGGCATTACCGATCGGAATTTGGTGGAATTCGTACATTTCCGTCAGCCTACGATGCAGATATTCCGGGTATTTCAGATCAATCAAGCGGATTCCAATCCTGGCTGTGAGATCTGTATATGCTGGTCCAATTCCTCTCTTGGTAGTTCCTATTTTACTGTTGCCAGCTTCGTAAACGTTATCCAGCTTCCTGTGAAGCGGTAAAACCAGTCCAGTCCTTTCATCAATCAGCAATCTGCCTTCAAAATCAATCCCTTTGGCTTTGAGATGGGACAATTCGTTTAGCAGTTCTGCCGGCTCGATTACTACTCCGGAAGCGATTACACATATCGTTCTGGGATACAGAATGCCAGATGGAACACTATGAAACACATACTTTTCACCATTGTGGTGGATCGTGTGTCCAGCATTTGACCCGCCTTGAAATCTGATCACCACATCGGTTTTATCGCCCAAATAATCTACGATTTTGGCTTTCGCCTCATCGCCCCACATACATCCCAATACCGCTAATGAACTCATTTTCATCTCCACTTTGATTGTAAGACCATAATTTGGATCAAATCAATATCTGTCAAATAATATGTTGGGGTCAAGCCTATATCAAGCCTATATCAAGCGTATATCAAGTGTATTCACAAATACGCTTGATACAGGGGTGATATCCACAAAATATGGGCTTAAGTAGCGGAGGATTCCGATCCTCCGAACATCGCAGTAATAGTTTCAAAGCCGGCAATCGTAGCTTCTGAAGGCTATGCAACTGTAGCGGAGGATTCCAATCCTCCGAACATCGCAGTAATAGTTTCAAAGCCGGCAATCGTAGCTTCTGAAGGCTACGCAACTGTAGCGGAGGATTCCGATCCTCCGAACCAATGTAGCTTCGGAAAGTACGCAACTGTAGTGGAGGACTCCAATCCTCCGAAACAATGTAGCTTCTGAAGGCAACAACAACAATGAAAAGACCATTGAATAATCGGGGTAAGGGGCAGCTCCATACCAATTTGTTATACAGGAAGACACGTTCAACGGTCTTAATTAATAAACAATTGTGGGAAATTGTGAGATGAACCGGGCTTAACTTCCCTTGATATCCAAATGTGTCGGCGCGCAGTATCGAATACAGAATAATAATAATAATTATCATTGACACAAATATAGCTCATATCAAATATGAACATTGTTGGGAATGAGAAGTCATGCCGCTTAATGTAACATGAGTGTATTTAGTTTCAGCAAATATACTGTAGCGTTAAAACCTGATCCGGAAAACAATCGGTTCGCTGCAGTGAGAAAATGAAAACCTTGAAATACGGGAAACAGATTATGAGAAGATCGCTATTATCTGCAATTCTATCAATAGCAGTGCTTTTGTGCATCACGATTGACGCTGCTTTCGCCCAGGCATCCTTACAGGAAATCGCAAGGTTTGATATCCCCTTTGGAAGATGGTTTATCACCTTCGTAGATGCAGGTGGGGATTTAAATGGTGATGGCAGGCCAGATTTGGTCTTCAGTTGCATATCGGATGCTTCTGACGTAACAACGCAAACATATATCTATTACAGTATTCCTGATAGTAGTGCCGTTCCGGATCAGATATATAATGCTCCCGATCCCATTGGGGGGATTAGTACCGGAGGGGCAATTGCTTATGCCGGTGATTTGAATGGAGATGGGATTGCCGACTTAGTGACGGGATTTTATGGTGGGGGACATGTGCATGAAGGCATAGTAACTATTAGTTTTGGTGGAAATCCTCCTTTTACAACCCCGGATGTTGTTATCAATCCGGCAGGATTGGGTTATACGCATGAATGGGATCTTTGTTTTGGCACTAATCTGATCACAAACTGCGATGTGAACGGAGATGGGATCAATGACCTCTTGGTATATGCCCCGGGTCCGCAATGGGAAAACTGGGGCAATGTCTATGTCTTTTTGGGGGGTAATCCCTTTAGAACCACTCCGGCAGTGCATATCAGAGGTGCAGTCATGGAAGAGTATTTGGGCAAGAATATGCAAACCGGTGATATCAATGGAGATGGATATGATGATATCATTCTCACAAATACTGTCCCGGTCAATCCCCAAAACGAGAGCGAAGGCTATCACTATTATCTGAAAATCTACCCGGGAGGTGAAACCATCACCAATGTTCCTATCTATGAGACACTTTTGGGTACTTCTACAGGAATTAGTTTTGGGAAAATGATTGCCAATGGAGACTTGAACGGCGATGGATATGATGATATCATTATAAACTATGGTTCAGCAGATGGCAGGGGAGCCAAGGTTTTTTATGGGCATGATGATCTCACGAACCTCCGAAGTGTCAATCTTGAGCTTGGCTATACTTACTATACCATAGAATCCTATGTAAATCTGAATAATGATCCCTATTCCGATTTGTGGGTTAAATTACATCGACCCATGCCAAACGATCCCTACGAGGGATCCTACGCCGTTTACAGGCAGACTTCTGAGGTTCTTGACCTCATTCCGGATTTTATTGATCCCTCTCCTGTACCAAGAATCAGCTATGGCTACTGTTACCCTTTGGGAGATATGAATAATGATGGCTCCCCGGAGTTTTTCGTTTATGCCTATCCCACAAGTAACCCTCCGGGACCAGCTTATGCAACCATATTGAGCGAATCCTACGTAAGCAGTACCAATGAGTATATCCAGCCTGCAAGAGTGGAGATCAATTGTTATCCCAATCCCTTTAGGGATAGATTGAACATTCGTTTGACAGGCACAGCAAAATCTGATCAGTTCAAAAGTCTTGAGGTGTATAATCTAAAGGGACAATTGGTTTACCACAAGGCAAACTTGCATGGGAAAAAAATCCACTGGAATGGGCTTGATAGCCATGGGAACAAAATCGGCTCAGGGATCTATATGGTAAAGGTATCAGACACAAAAGGAAACATCCACACTGCCAAAGTAGTGAGTATAAAGTAACAATATCCAGTTACGTGGCTCATGTCTGCGGGGATTCAACGATGCCTATTCAATATCTGTGGCATCTCCTGTGTTCACTGTAGTACTATCGCTAATGACGCTCTGCTCGATTGCAATTTTGTTTTCATAGCGCGGCATATAGAGCCTTTCTATCATTGGGGAATAGCTGACTATCAAGCCTCCAAAGACTATGGAAACCATGCTCATGAGTTTTATCAGGATATTGATACAGGGTCCGGCGGTATCTTTGAATGGATCACCGACTGTATCACCAACGACGGTGGCTTTGTGAATCAAAGAACCTGATCCGCCGTGTTTTCCGGTTTCGACGAATTTCTTGGCATTGTCCCATGCTCCTCCGGCATTATTCATCATGACAGCCGTCACAAACCCAGTGGTAAGGGTTCCAATCAATAAACCCATGACTCCTGCGACTCCAAAGATAAGGCCGACTATGATCGGAGTAATAATCCCGATCAAAGCGGGAAAGACCATTTCACGCTGGGCTCCCAGAGTAGAAATCTGGACGCATCTGGCATAATCTGGCTTTGCCTTGCCCTGGAGGATACCGGGAATAGTGGTAAACTGGCGGCGTACCTCTTTTACCATTTGTCCGGCAGCTCTGCCAACAGCTTTGATGGTAAGAGCCGAAAACAAAAAGGTTATCATTGCTCCGATAAAGATGCCGACCAGGAACTTCGGATTGAGAAGATGAATCTGATAATACTCTACAAAATTGAGCAAGGTCGCCTGTGAGGCATCCACTTTTTGTTGGATATCTCCATAATTGATAATCAAATACTGCGTTTCACCGAGTTTTTGACTCAGCATTACAAAGCCATCCCTGACTTTTTCGAGATAAGCTACGAGCAGCGCCATCGCTGTCAGAGCTGCGGATCCGATGGCAAAGCCCTTCCCTATCGCTGCTGTCGTGTTTCCTACGGCATCAAGATTGTCCGTGCGTTCACGAACTTCCTTTGGCAGATGCGACATTTGGGCATTTCCTCCGGCATTATCAGCAATCGGTCCAAAGGCATCCATTGCCAATGTCACTCCCAAAGTGGCAAGCATCCCGACTGCTCCAAAGCCGATACCGTATAAACCCATTTCTATTATATCAAATCCGTGACTGACTGTAAAGGCTACCATTATTGCCATAACGATGATTATGACAGGTGCCAGGGTCGATCTCATCCCTACTGATAGTCCTTCGAGGATCACAGTGGCAGAGCCGTATTCCCCCTGGGCAGCAATATCCCGGGTGGCTTTGTAGCTGTGAGACGTGTATAGTTCGGTAAACCAGCCGATTAGAATTCCTGCCGCCAAACCTACTACCGTGGATAAAAAGATCCCAAAATAATACTGCGGGGGCAGCATATAACGGGTAATAAAGAAAGATGCGACGGCGATCAGGATCGAGCTGATGTACACGCTTTTATTGAGCGCAAACATCAAATCCTTCATCGTTGAATTCTCTTTGGTAGAAACCATAAAAATGCCAATGATGGATAATAATGCTCCTACGCCTGCCAGGATCATCGGTGCGGTTACAAAATTGATCATCAGAGCTTCAATCGCAGGATATCTGGAGGCAAGCTGTAATACTGCGGACATACCCAAAGCACCTGTAGCCAATATCGAACCGGCAAAAGACTCGTACAAATCCGCTCCCATACCGGCAACGTCACCTACGTTATCACCTACATTATCCGCAATGGTAGCAGGATTGCGAGGATCGTCTTCCGGAATATCCGCTTCGATCTTTCCTACCAGATCGGCTCCGACATCTGCCGCTTTGGTATAAATACCTCCTCCCAATCTGGCAAACAACGCCTGAGAGGATGCACCCATGCCAAAACTGAGCATCACGACAGCAATCTTTTCCAGAGGGTAACCGAAGTGATTCAGGATATAAAACCAGAATGAAATATCAAACAATGCCAAGCCCACGACTATTAATCCCATCACAGATCCAGCCCGGAAAGCTACCTTTAGCCCTTTGTCCAGGCTTTCGCTACAAGCTTGGGCTGTCCTGCTGGATGCCATCGTAGCAGTATTCATTCCGATAAAACCGGCAAGACCACTCATAAATCCACCTGTCAAGAAACCCCAGGGAATCAGAGGATCCAATACCTTTAGCACATGTGCCATGACCAGGAAGATGACAAAAACCACCGCGAAAAAGATAGCCACACCCTTGTATTGCTGTTTGAGATACGCAAAGGCTCCCTCGCGA
This sequence comes from uncultured Candidatus Cloacimonadota bacterium, assembly GCA_964634275.1. Taxonomy (GTDB): domain Bacteria; phylum Cloacimonadota; class Cloacimonadia; order Cloacimonadales; family Cloacimonadaceae; genus CAZZCS01. The sequence goes on from CAZWIS010000020.1 coordinate 18,910, forward strand.
ACGTAACCTGCTATCTCCTGCATCCGCGCATTGCCCGGATTTTCTCTCTTGACCAAAGTATAAAATACATAAGAAAAAATCAGAGCAGCCAAAGCTCCAACCGGTGCAACATACCATATCAGAGGCATATTAGGCATAAAACCTCCAAGTATAACAGACAGAGAAATTCGTAATCATAAGAACTTTACCTCGTCAAGCATTAGTTTTTAACAAACTAATTTTTGTCAATGGCTTTTTGAGCTGTCTTTTCTATAGAACTCAGTCAGTTCCGATTACGATGTAAAATCTGCGCTGAATCAGGGGTAGGAGATCTGTCCACTGAGATACTTCAAGATCATCAGCAACCACCGTCCATGCTTCCGGAAAGGCTGCATAAGGATCGTCTGTAGCATATACTTTATAGAATGTTGCAGCCGGATCTGGAGTCCAAACAAGGATCACCCCTTCTTCAGCTAAACTGATCTGCAGGTTTTGCACAATTCCCAAGCTAATGAAATTCACCGAAGTCGAGCCGAGGCCATACTCGCCAAAGCTATTGAGTCCGCTTCTGGCAATCATTGGAGCTTCATTGCTTCCGCTACATGGAATATGTATTCCATTGGCCAGCCAGGGACTTTCAGAATCTGTTCTTTGCAGAAGATGGAGGCCGCTGTAGTCATTGATTCCATCATAACCAGAAGCCAAAATATTGATGTTGTAGTTACCTGTTTGCAAGCCATCCGAAGGAGTGAGCTTCCAATATGCTTCGGCTCCGATGTTGTCGATATTCTCTTCGGCGTCGGAAAGAGGCAGGCCAAAGCTTCCAGGTCTGGTATAAATGGTTGAGAGAGCAAGGCTTCCTCCGCTTGTGTGTTCTTCCATAAAACTCAAGCTTACAGGACGATATTGATTGGGAGTGCCCACAGGGAAGAGCACTTCTGTAGCTGTAGTTTCCAGCCAATGGCAGAAATCACCAACCACATAGCCATTCTCATGCTGTAAGCTACCCGTTGAAGAGCCGGAGCCCAAAGTGAGATTTGGAACCTTCACTGCGCCGTCAACAAGACTCAAAGCTTGTGTAACAACCAGTGCAGAACCGATGTTCAGTCCTTCTGGATTTTCCACTACAAGGCTGCGCACAGTATGCGGCAAGCCATCTCCGGCATCTTGAGCTACATCGCTTTTGTAACAGTAGTTGGCAGAAGAAGAATAGATGCGGCTGCCACTTTTTTGGATGTTTCCGGTCGCTTCACTCAAAGTGATACCATCGGGAGAGCCGAGGATCAAGGAGGAATTAGCAGTGCCAGTGAAGTTTCCTTGGCCAAGCAGACTTCCTGTACCCAAATCCAGAGTGCCGGAATTATTGAAATTGCTATTCGTGCTAAGATTTGCGCTATTCAACAAGGTGAAAGAGCCGGTGGCACCGGTTCCCGTACAGGTAGCTAAGATATTGTCGTTGTTGTGATCACGAATCTCTGCCAAAGTTCCATCCAGGATGATATTTACGTTGTTCACGCCAAGATTGCCGTAGCGAAAGACCATTTTTCCTGCCAAGTGATACAAAGCTCCCGATCCCGCCTGGTTGTAATTCGCATTACTGGGGCAGTAGAAAGCAAGATTGCCTTCCAGCAGGTAAATCTGGCCATAATTATTTAGATACATCACATCACAAGTGGCACTTTCAGCTCCACTCTTCTGCAGCAGACCGTAATTGTGCAAGTATGGATATGCCGATCCCCCACCGGTGTGCCAGACTGCGAGACTTCCCACGATCAAGATCTTTGCGTCTTCGTAGTTGTATAAGTTCAGATTGCCACCTCCCAAGCTTCCACTCATCTGGATAGTACCATAGTTATGAAAGGTTCCGCTGAGACGCTTGGTTTCGGATCCGCTGATCGTCATCAGACCATCTTCGCCAAAGTAGTAGGTTCCCACTATGCAGTTTCCTTCCGTCCAGTTATGCACTCCATTAAAGTAGAGTTTCCCTACCCCTCCCAGATTGCCTCCTGCCTGATTGATGTGAATAGTATCATCAATGCTCAAGCCGTTTTCGCTGCCACTGCTATTCAAGCCGCCACCAGTGCTTAGCTGGATGCTCCCAACACCATTAATGAGAGATCCCTCCTGACAGGTGAGTGAATAGTTACCGGTCAAAACAAGTTGGCCATCTTCTGCGATGAAGTAACATCCGTTACCTATACCACTACCGCTATTCAGTTTCAAACTGCCTTCAAGGATATTTACCTGACCATGGTTGTTGAAATTGCTGGTTTCAAACTGCAAAGTGCCTGCCAATATTTCCACCATTCCGCTCGAAGTTGTATCAACTCTATACAGGTTGCTGAAGCTATCACCGGTCTTTCTCAGAATCCCGGTATTTGTGACAGTGGTGGAAGCACCGCCACCACCTGTGTGCCAGATACCGCTTCCCTGTCCAAATTCCAGGATGGCACCCTCCAGATTGACGTAGGTAATATTGCCGCTTCCCACAGAAGCAGTAATGCATATATAACCATGATTTGTAATGTATCCAAAACCGGATGTTTTCAGATCCGCAGTGGCTCCAGTGCCCAAAACGGTGGAATTCTCGGAGATGATGAAGTTCTCGCACATGATCTCCCCGCCAGACCAAAGCATATCACACAATATATTTAGCTTCCCAGTTCCACCAATCTGCCCGCCTGTCATCTGAAAATCGATATCACTCCCGATTGTGGCTCCTTCTGTCATCCCGCTTTGCAGCAGTTTACCACCATCCAGTTTAAACACTCCACTGCCCTGTACCACGCTGCCTTCAGCCATTGTCCAAGTGAAATTAGTTTCCACGTTGAACGCGCTATCATCACTTATATGAACACTGCCAGAATTGATCCCGGAGCCATAACTATTTAATCGTAAAACGCCTCCTTGAACAAGGCACTGTCCAGAGTTATTGAATTCAACTCGATTCAGAGTAGTGGTAAGCGCATCCACGCTGTTTTGCATAGTACCATAGTTATTCAAAATGGTACGCGGGCTTCCCAGATCTGAACGGTATTGAATGGTACCGCTTTGAGCAATGTCCCAAATAGCGCCATTGTGGTTGTTGAGGATCGTTCCGTTGCTGCTGCTCAGAGTTTCTGCGCTTTCGTGAAGCACCTGACCATAGTTATCCAAGGTTGAGCGTGCTATGCGTTTCTCCGCTCCGGATTGGATTCTTAAGATGGCAGTAGTACCAAGTTCAATCACGGGTCCGTCAATCCTGCCACCTTGCCACAACATCTCACCTGCTATATTCAAGCGTCCAGTTCCACCGATGGTTCCCTGTACAAAATCGACTATGGTTTCTTCAGAAATTGGGATTCCTTCAATTCCGGAATATACTCTCAACACGGCATTGGTGTTTGATTGATGAAGCAATAGGGTGCCACCACCACTGATCAAGGTTCCTTCATTTAGATTCAGAGAGGAAGAATCTGCCACTTTTAAGATGGCTCCTTCGGCGATGTCGATGGGTCCGGAACTGGTTCTGGTACTACTCCCTGATAGCAGCAGAGTTCCAGCCAGAAGCTGAATACTGCCGTAGTTATTGAAGGTACCGCGAAAGAGAGTAAGTGTGGTATCTTCGTTGCTTTTAATGATGTTACCATAGTTGTTGAAAGTGTATTGATCATACCAATCGTAGGCATATTCATAGCGGATGCTGCAAGAGCCCATGGCATGATATACTCCACCCTCCAGGTTATCAAATATGGAATTACCTACTCCGATAAAGGTGCCTCCACCATCATAATGCAGCACGGTTCCCAGATTGTATATCCTCGCTTGAAGGCGCATGATCTTGTTGGCACTACCTTGAATATGCATGGTACCAGTGGGAGTAATCCAGAAATCAGTGTTCGTAATACCACCGCTATACCAATAGCAATCTCCTGTAATTTGCACTTTCCCGATACCTGTAACGCCAATGGAATTTTGATTGGCATCTCCGTTGATTCTAAGGATGCCGTCTACAACCAGATCAACACCGACACCGTCATTAACCGTAATAGTTTTGTTGGATGCCAGGTTTATTGCCCCACCTGCCTCCACAAGCATCTGGTCGATGGTGATATTGTCGCTTACCGATATCGTGTGTCCGGTGCAGATGCGTATTTGATTTGACGTTGCCGCATCAGGAATTGATGCTGAAAGTACCCAGGAATCTCCGGTGTAAACTTCCCAAGTTTCAGGACTAAACCAGTCCCCGCTTTGGAATGTACGATAATCATTCTGGTTTTGCGCCAACAGCAGGCTAAAAAAACAAAAAATAACTAATGCGACAGAAGCTTTGGCATTCATGGCTCACTCCTTTGTGTTATCGTTTAACCATAAAAACTTTGCCAATACCTATTGGCAAAGCGATAATACTTCAATCCCTATAATCTACAGCTTTGGTATAATAAACAATCTGTCAAGCATTTATCTTCTACTCTATCTTAATTTGTCGAGAGATGATTATCTGCTCTTCAATTATAAATAGTCTCGGAAATCTGCAAGGGGTGATCACTTGGACAAAATAGCTAAGTCGATGAGAGAATATAATATCTGAAAAGAATTTGCAGATTTCTGTGAGCCAAATCTAAGTAATCACTGACTCTTTATAAACTGCACTTAGAATACAATCCGCTAACGCAAAGTAACAGAGATCGAATGTCAAATCCGGCTGAGCATGCAGCAGCATCCCAAGAGGGATAAGATCGGCTCTGCTATTAACCTGCTTAAAAGATATGCTTGTGATATGGCGGGATCGAAGCCGAAATTCACATTGGGATGCGCCATATCATGACCGAGGGTAATGAAGCGCGGCAAGGACACAGAAAAGGTATCCATTGAACGATCGCGAGGCATAACTCTATGTGTTTCTTTTTGTTTTTACACCTAAACATGGCTCTTGGCTAAACCTGATAGAAGTATTCTTCAGCAAGATAGCAAGATCACGGATGAAGCTCAACCGATTGAGGAGATTGGATTGGTTATGGAAATTTGCAAATGGGTTTTAGACGTTTCTGGACCTGTTTTGATCACCGAAAGCTGCTTGCTTGAGCCGATTTCGGGATGCTGGCAGATACACTCAATGACCAGTTCAATGACCTTGCTAATCGATCATCCCACTACTGGCAAGGGCTGGCAGAGCATATCGCACTGAGAATCCGAGAGTTCGGAAGAATGCAAGGCTACAAGAAAGCCAAAGCCAGATACTCGTCATTCCGGATTTAGTCCGGAATCCATTTTGTATCCTGGATGACCGTACCAGTGACATCTGCCGGGAATTGGCAGCCCAAGATAAGGTCTATCCACTAACCGATGCCTATAAACACCGTCATTCCAGATATAGTCTGGAACCATGGCTCCTGGGATACCAAGTCAAACAGCCTGGATGATGCCAGAGACTATATCAAAGCCCTCGCACCATGGGTCAAAGAAGATCAGATAGAGTACGACTCAGAGATGAACCCCATAGGCGTCTCCGGAGCACAGTCCGTTTCCGCATTTTCATTGGAAGTGTAGGACCTCGACAATTATACTACAGTAGGTGCGATAATATCGGTACCATTAATGCTGCGAATTAAAGCATTATACTGATCAATATCTTTTTCTTTAATCTTACTTAGAATCAGATAAGCTACTTTCTGCAATTCCGAAACTTCAATAGGTTTAATACTTCTATCAAAACTCTCCTCTAGGTGCGATAACTCATTGCTAAGTCTAAAGGTTACTATTTGAGATAATAGATCATTATCAAAGAACTTGAGAATTCTTTCTTTTAGCCCAAATCCTTCCTCTTCCTTGCACGGATATTTATAGAAAAGATGAGCTTCCAAGAACTTACGTGCATTGTTGCCAAAGTTGTAGTAGTTTTCAGGATTATCACTAGGGCCAGTTTGTGCAGCACACAGATAGATCTGATTAAACAAGTAGTTGAACTCAGTTACATATTCTCTGAGGTAAGATGGCATAATCTTAATAAAACTTTTATCTTGAACCCTATGGATAATAAAATGTGCATGCTGTCTCCTCGTTACGCTTATAGTCTTCAAATACTTAAGGAAATCCAGATTATGTGTTGAGATGAATAGCTGTGAAAACTTGGAATTATCTCCAAGGACCTTCATTGGCTTGGCAATAAGATTCTCAATTAAACTGAAAACAAAGAAAATGTGGTTACAATCCAAGCTTGAAACAGGATCGTCAATCCAAACGATTATTTTCTTTCCCGTAGTATCCAAATCATCAAGTTTAGCTATAAAGTAGCAGAATGATATCAAACTCTTTTCGCCCTCACTGAGATTGTATGCTAGGTCATTCCCTCTTTTGATAACAAACTTATATTCATCTGTGTCGTCATTCTTAACTGCATCTAAATATAATGAATCGTGCCCAAAGTAACTTGATAAGTACTCATTAACTTTATATGCTCCTTTTCTTTCATCCTGTAGTTCCGAAGCTAACTGACGCAGCTCTTGATTGTGCTTGGTTATTTTTTCATCAATTTCCTTTAATCTTGTATGTAGCACTTTCTCGTCTTCTATAAGCTTGTTAAGGTCGTTGATAGATTGATCATAGTCAATATCAGTAATGAACTTAAGAACAGCGTCCTGACGTAGTGCTTCTCTCTTGATTGTTTGCGTCGATGATAAAGCCGATCCTTCTGAATTATTCCTGTTGATGAGATGATTTAGGTTCTCTATGCTGCTTCTAAAAGAAGAGGATAACTCGCTTGTATTCAGAGGGTCAGTTGAGACAAAAATGTTAGATAGTTTTAAATCAAGGCGCTTTCCGATTGTCGACAGCATCTCTAAATGTTTCTTTTTATCTTCGTTTAAACTACTGATAGATTGAAGAGCTTCATTTAAATATATGGCATAAAAGTCATTTGAAGTTATTGGAACATCAGATCTACAGGTTTCAATGTTGTTATGTACAACACTCAGTAATTGAGTAAGTTCTTGCCTCAATATCTCTGATTCCTTTGAAAAATGTGAATCAAGATTCTCCCATAACTCGTCAGTTATGGCGCCGCCACAAAAAGCGCATTTGGTTAATTTTGATCGATGAAGATCGATACCGTTCCTGACCCATTCTTGAAGAAGTGCATCATTGATGAGCAATTGAATTGTTTTTGAAGGTGAGACATTTCTGTTTAAAAGAAGATTTGCTTCATTAGCTAACTCGACTATATCCTTAATATCTAACTGAAAAGTCTCATGTTCTGGTTTCAATTCCTCTTTTAAATACTTGATGTATATACTGATATCCTCATCAGATAAAGGATCTCTCGGAGATCGTTTAATGTTCGCAATATCTTGCCTAATCTTGGTAATGTCGTAATTGACGTCATTGTAAACTTGGTTCTCCTTAATCTCACGAGCCTTGTTCCTGAGCTTCTCATTCAACTTACTTTCATAATCGTTTTTTTGTTGTGTTGCACTATTGAATAACTCATTTGCATGATAACGTTGAAACATCAGTCCCTTTTGATCTGCTACGCTACCAAGCTTATCGTTTAAATCTTTGATTTTCCTCTCAATATCTAAATTCCTATCACCCATTACGGCAAAAGGTTTTATTACCCCATTGTTTTCATCGTTAAGCCATTGAAGGTGTGTACATATAAAATCGCTACTGAATACTCTCACATCTGCTGGGCATTGCGACACATTATTGTTGGTTATCTGAGGGGCATTGTCCATGAGTATTCCAAACTCAGCATTAGTTATTCTTTCAGAGATTCCGCGATCTTCGAGGCTTTTAAAAACACGAGATAATGATGTCTTACCTGAGTAGTTTCTTCCGTAAAGCACATTGACCTTTTTAAATTCAGCTACTGCCCCATTATCGTCTTTAACCTCATTATCCCAAGTGAAGTCGCTAAACACCCCAAGCTTTTTTACGAAATTGATCTTTTTTATCATTATCTCTCCAATACTAATGTCCTTAACTATCTGTAAGCCCCATTACTCAACAGAAACAAAAAACGCTTCCTAATGATTAACAGTATCCAGAATAAATAAAACTCTTACCTAGGATTATTGTCTGTAATATCCCAGAATCTATTGAAGAAAGCTATTAACCTCTCCAGAACAGATTCTCTCTTCTTAGTGCGTTCGCCTGTTTTTGAGAATCTTGATACCGGTGGCAAAACCTTGGTAATTGCCGTACCAGTCTCTTGTACATATCCGTCTCTAAAAGCATTAGCGATATACTTATAGGTCTCATCCTTGTTTAAGTTTTCATCCTCGATTATCCCGTTCAGTTCCTCCAGCTTCTTCCCCTCGATAAAACTGTGCCAGTCCTTATCTACCTCTGTAGAAGGATTTAGGCTTGCGATGAACTGCTCGATCAGGTCTTTCTTATTGCGTAGTTCTACACTCGAATCAATAGCCTTTCTGATGGTAACGATGATCTCTTTGTCTTTCTGATTCCCGGTGTGGTACTTCTTGATAAGCTCCAATATGTAGTCTATGTTGATCTCTACTTGTTTGATCAACTCCATTTCAAACACTATATCATCGTTCACGTTCTCGGAGTCGCCCTTGTTCTTCCCCCTGAATTCATTGTAGAGATCGATATACATGCTATGATAGTCCTGCACATCCCTCTCGCTCAGGATTTCATTCCCAATGAAATCATCAAAAGTCGAAAGAATGTTGCGAACCTTCAGGATATTGCCATACAGCCTGATGAAGTCTTTTTGATTCTCTTCGCCAACGATTCTTTCTCCCAAGGGGAACTTCTCCTGTAGTTCACTCACCAGTTCAACATAACCTGGGATCTTCTTTCCTCCGGATAGATAGCCATTGTAGTATTCATCAAAGGTCTTGAGCAGAACAATACCGCAGGCTTCCTTGTCTCCAAACAAGGCGATACTCTCATTGGTGGCTTTCTCCAGATTGCGGAAGCACACAATATTTCCAAAGGTCTTGATTGTATTGAGTATCCGGTTCGTGCGGGAATATGCCTGTAGTAATCCATGCAGACGCAGGTTCTTATCCACCCAAAGCGTGTTGAGCGTAGTAGCATCGAAACCCGTTAAAAACATGTTTACAACTATCAGGAGGTCGATCTCCCGGTCTTTCACTCTCTGAGAGACATCTTTATAGTAGTTTTGAAACTTGTCGCTACTGGTATCAAAGTTCGTCTTGAAGAGCTTGTTATAATCAATGATGGCATTATCCAGAAAGTCCCTTGAGCTTTGATCCAATCTGCTGGTATCTTCCAAATTTTCATCTTCGATAACGCCATCTACCTGCGGCTCGTCTTCATTGACTCCAAAGCTGTAAATTGTAGCCACCTTCAATCGTTTACTGCTTGGCAGTTCAGCCATCTGTCTTTGGACTTCAGAGTAGTATTTCTTAGCCATATCAATCGAGGCAGTGGCAAAGATAGAGTTGAATCCCGCCAGTCTTCTGTCCTTGAGCCGATAATGGCTATTGCGCTTTGTCTTTTGATCGAAGTGTTCGAGTATGTACTTCACAATATTGGTGATGCGTATTGGGGCCGCCAGAGCTCTTTCCCTGTCTATATCCCAGACCTTGGTGTCCGATATGTTCTCCTGCTCTCTCATGGTACTGATATAGTCTATCCTAAAGGGCAGAACGTTCTTATCCATGATCGCATCCACGATTGTATAGGTGTGCAGCTTCTTTCCAAAAGCCTGCTCTGTGGTGCGTAAGTCAGCTTTTGAGTTGCTGTTGGAATTAACTGCAAAGATGGGAGTACCCGTAAAACCGAACAAGTGATACCTCTTAAAGCTCTTGGTTATCGCTGTATGCATATCGCCAAACTGAGATCGGTGACATTCGTCAAAGATTATCACAATACGTTGGTTGTAGGCAGAGTGTCCCTTTTCTTTTTTGATCAGTACAGCCAGCTTTTGAATGGTGGTGATGATAATATGGGCTTGGGTGTCTTCAAGCTGTTTCTTCAGCTTGGCGGTATTCGTATTGCTGTTTGCAGCTCCTTTTTCAAACTTATCATACTCCTTCATGGTCTGATAGTCGAGGTCCTTTCTATCCACCACAAACAACACTTTATCGATGTAGTGCAGCTTGCTGGCTAATTGGGCAGTCTTAAAGGAAGTAAGGGTTTTACCGCTACCGGTAGTATGCCAGATATAGCCCCCACCTTTTATCGTTCCATATGTTTTATAGTTGTTGGAAACTTCTATGTGGTTCAGTATCCGCTCGGTAGCAGCTATCTGATAAGGGCGCATCACCAGCAGAAGCTTTTCCGAGGTAAACACGCAGAATTTGGTCAAGAGGTTCAGCAGGGTATGCTTGGCAAAGAAGGTTCGCCCAAAATCCATCAGATCGGTAATCGGTCTATTGGTGGCATCAGCCCACCATGAGGTGAATTCAAAACTGTTGCTGGTTTGCTTGCCCTTCTTAATCTTGCCGTCACGTTGTTCCTTGATATGGGTGTGGCGGGTGGTATTGCTATAATATTTGGTATGCGTGCCATTGGAAATCACGAAGATTTGTACGAATTCAAAAAGACCGCTTCCCGCCCAGAACGATTCACGGTTATAGCGATTGATCTGGTTAAATGCCTCTTTGATCTCCACGCCTCGCTTTTTAAGCTCAATATGAACCATTGGGAGTCCGTTAACCAATATGGTGGCATCATAACGATTATCTCGCTGACCGTCTTCCACGCTGTATTGATTGATCATCTGCAGTCGATTATTGTGAATATCAGCTTTATCCAGCAGATAGATGTTTTTCGTGGTACCATCGTCGCAGGTGAGGAGTTGGATATAGTCTTCTTGGATGATGTTAGTCTTTTCTTCTATACCATTGTTCAGATTGGCTATTCTGCCCTGGAATAACAGATCCCATTCTGCTTCAGAGAACTTGAAATTGTTTAGTGCTTCCAGTTGTATCCGCAGATTGTTTATCAGTTCTGCTTCGGTCTTTATGGGCAGATACTCATAGGCTTGTGTCTTTAGTAACTCGATAAATGCCTTTTCCAGGGCTGCCTCATTTTGATAGGAAGATTCTTTTTTTAGAGTCGAATTATATTCTGCTACAACTGTACTTTCTCGGCTTTGAGTTACGATATCATACTTCATCTATGCATCCTGTTTCTCTGCAATGTTCTTAAAAGCAATCAAATTATTCCGATAGTATTCATACTGCTTTCTTCTTGCTTCGATCTCAGCAGGAAGCCCTAAAGATATGTCATTGACCAAAGTATCGAATCTACCCAATATGGCGACAATGCGCTCTTGCTCTTCAATTGATGGGATGGGAATAGTAAACATTTTCACTGCGCTGTTTGATATTGATGGATAGCTCGCACCTTCCTGGTTTTTCCCAACATACGCTTTAAATGCAGATGTAGTAATTGTGAAAAACAGATACTTTGCCAACAGTTTGTTTATATCGGGTCTTAAAACACAGAATCCTGTGCTGCAAACCTGATGATGATGTTCGTCAGTTATAAGTGCGTATCTCTGAAGAGTAGGTCTGGTTGTACCGAAAATTACGTCGCCAATCCTTACTATTTGCTGTGCTCTACTTGGAGCATTTTTTTGGCTAACGGTTTTAGTCCTGGTGATTTTGTTGCATTCTCTACTGACAGATGATAAGTCAATATATTGAAACTCCGTGCCTTTGGTGGATTTCCAATTGATGTTATCAGTTTTTAAGCACACTTCCCCCAGGGTCATCCACTCAATATCTTGCTCGTTCTGATACCACTTGCCGTCTATTTCTATGGGTGTAAGCAGTTTATTACGGTAGTAATCGTACTGCTTTTTACGCGCTTCCAGCTCCGCTTCCAGCTCCGCTTCCAGCTCAATAAACTTATCAAGTACGCTAACAATTTCTTGCTGAATCGGAAGGGGAGGGAGTGGGATTTGAAATCTTGAATATACAGAAATCCATTGCCTTGCATGATCTTGCGGACAATACGTAATACACCTCATGGCATAATATACAAAGCGAAAGTCTAATGTATCACTGCAGGGCGTTAGCAACTTCATAGCTGAGGATTTGACTTTGAAAGTAAAGTCCACCCAATGGAATGATGTTGTAAAGTCATCAAATATAATTACCGGTTTATTTGATGAGGCTTTATACAAGCCGAAATCCTCATTCGTGTTCCCAAGAATGAAGGTCTGTCCAGCAGTTAAGACGGGAACTAAAAACTCATCACTATACTTTGAGCTTTTCACTATATACTTGGTTGGCTGCTCGTAATTAAGCACAGCCCCCAGCTCTCTAAACTCCACACCATCTGGACAAAGCTCTTGTATCAGATCATCTATCTTGCTCACCCGAGTTCTCCTTCTCCGTTCCATCCTAAATCGTTAACTGCTTCATTTAATTCTTGATTGTTTTTTATGTTCTCAATAACACCAATCACAAGACGTTTCAGAGCGGGATACTTCTGTAAGGCTAGCTGTTCGTCTGAATCGCAGTGGATCACGTTACTTAGCTCTACAAACAACCTATATCTGTTTTGAGAGAATTCGCGTGGGATAATGCTTTGTTTCTGATCAACTTCCTCTAAGACTTCTTTAAATGGTCGCCGATTGTTGTTTCGTTTTTTTGTATTAATCCCGACGACTTCTGCTGTCCTGAATGTAATAATCTCAAGTATCTTCCTCAGGTACACTAGTGATCCTGCTCCTAGTTTTTCCGCATAAGCAAGTTGAGCCTTGTTTAACAAATCCGTCAAACCTCCAAAACGCTCTTCACTAAGCGAAACATTTTTAGATAATTTGTAAGAATATTTGAGAATTTTAACATTTGGATATCTGGAGAAGATATCTACATCACTTGTTACAAGAAACCATGCAGGTACTGATGATTTACCGCAACGAGCGCAGACAACTACACTGTCAATACTTACAGTGGTTTCATTAACCCCTATACAGAACAGCGTTTCGTCTGACAGGAATGAATGAACGTTTCCGCAGATATTACAAAGAAACGGTAAAGATATCCGACCGACTTTTATCTTTCTCTGCCTACCATGTGGTAGATTCTTTTCTACCAAAAAGCCTTCAATCTGCACTAACTCGTCTTTTGGTGGGTCAGAGAGTATATCAGAAAGCCTCATTCTCTACCCCTCTAAATCAGCAACGATTTCATCGATGGAAGTCCGAAGATGGTTCTGTTTGATCACAATCTCGGCAATGCGGGCATTAAGCTTTTCTATATCTATCTCCTCGCTGGTGTCCACTCGTATCACATAGGAACTTACGGCGATATTGAATTCATTCTCGGTAATCTCGCTATTAGGCACCAAGCGGGCAAAATAGTCAACATCTTTTCTATCTATAAAAGCTTGTAAGATATGCTTGCGATTAGCCTCCGAAAGCTTATTTTTATTGCCTCCCCGCACGAACTCGGCAGAGGCATCGATGAAGAGTGTGGAATTGTCCTTTTTGCTCTTTTTCAGCACTATGATGCAGGTGGCTATCGTAGTTCCAAAGAACAGGTCGGGGGGGAGTTGGATCACAGTATCGATGTAGTTGTTGTCGATCAAGTATTTGCGTATCTTCTGCTCCGCTCCTCTCCGATATAATACTCCCGGGAATTCAACGATGGCTGCAGTACCGGATGTGGATAGCCAGGATAGCATGTGCATGGTGAAGGCGAGGTCTGCCTTGCTTTTTGGTGCCAGCACTCCTGCAGGAGAAAAGCGGGAATCGTTTATTAAAAGCGGATTGGAGTCTCCCTCCCATTTAATGGAGTAGGGGGGATTAGAAACGATAGCATCAAAAGGCTCTTCACCCCAGTGTTTGGGTTCTAACAGAGTATCGCCATGCTCAATATCGAACTTTTCAAAGTTCACGTCATGTAAAAACATGTTGATCCGGCAAAGATTGTAGGTGGAGAGGTTGATCTCCTGACCATAGAAGCCCTGCCGCACATTTTCCTTACCCAGTACCTTTGCAAACTTGAGCAGTAGAGAACCAGAGCCACAGGCAGGATCATAGACCTTGTTGACCTCTTTCTTGCCGACTACAGCCATTTCTGCGAGTAGCTCTGAAACTTCCTGAGGCGTAAAGAACTCCCCTCCGGATTTGCCTGCGTTACTGGCATACATGGTCATTAGATATTCGTAAGCATCACCAAAAGTATCTATCGTGTTATCCTGATAATCACCCAGTTTCAATCCGCCGATGGCTTCCAGGATTCTTACCAGTCGTTCATTCCGCTTGGTGACGGTAGCTCCCAATTTATTACTATTCACATCGATATCATCGAATAGACCCTTCAGATCACTCTCACTATCAAAACCTTTGGCGGAGTTTTCGATGTTATTGAAAGCTCTGCTCAGGGTTTCATTAAGGTTGGCGTCATTATTGGCATTCTTGCGAACATTGCAGAATATCTCTGAAGGTAGGATATAGAAGCCTTTCTCTTTGATAGTATCAGCCCTTCCCATCTCTGCATCCTGATCGGACAGCTTGGTATAGTCAAAGCTCAGATCACCGGTTCGGCGTTCTTCAGCATTTAAATAGGTAGTGAGGTTCTCCGATATGAAGCGATAAAAAAGCATCCCCAGCACATAGGCCTTGAAATCCCACCCATCAACGCTTCCACGCAGATCATTGGCTATCTGCCATATCGTGCGGTGTAACTCGTCCCTTTCTTGTTCTTTAGTCATTTTCCCTTCATCTCGTCTATTTGAATTATCAGGTCTTTTTGAATATCATATCCTGCAGATACAAGTGCTTCACGGCAGTGTTTTACTATGGTGTTAGCATTAAAACCAGTGTCAATGAAGTGCCCATACCCAATTGACTTCGTACTTTTCTTTCTTGTTTCTTCAATTTGGGAAAACACTCCTTTTCTTCCGTCTAAGGTGATTTTTCGTCCTTTTTCCAGAATATAACCGTAAACCAGATACTTAACATCGCTCCAGTCTAATCTATTACTGACGAGGTTCCGATCAAACCATTTGTCGATGACATATATCCTCAAAGGGCATGTTCCAGAATAATCAATATCGGGCGGTGGTGGTGGAGGTGGGGGATCATCGGGTCCTGTTTTTTTAATATCCCACAAGCGTTTTACTTCATCTATAGAAACATCATGCCCGTGTTCTTTCATGATTAAATGCACAATCTGATACATGTTCAAGTCCGGAAACTCATTACCTCGTTTTAGGGCTTCTTGCTTAGCTCTTTCAACTACCTTGCTGAGTTTCAAATCGTTCAACATTTTGCCTGCTGTTGAAACGGCATCATTAGTAAATCTATCTTTTGAGAGGACACTCCTAAGTATGCAAACAATGTATGACATTTCGTCTTCTAACAAGTCGATTGAACTGAACATTCTTTGATCAAATGTTCCAGGAGCAGAAGAAAGGTAAAACCTCCAAATCCTTCCATCTGTTAGAATTGTCAGTGCTGCAGCATTGTATTGATTGTATTCCATCAACTGATCCTCGGAATCTCTGATATTACCACTGAGCTTCCCCACAGATTTAGCTTCAAAGAAAACTGCAGGTGTTTTATCTTTCAACAGAGAGTGAAAGAGGACTACATCAACGCTACCCTCCTTTGATTTGAGCTTGATGGTGTATTCAGTATAGAATTCATCTGGATTCCAGATATCCCACCCTAAAGCTTGGCTCAAACGTGCAATTATTCCGAGTCTAACATGCTCTTCCTTTTGGTAAGCATTGCTTTTCAGCTTGGAGCGAATGTCTTTAATAATGCATTCAATCTCTTTCATTTGCAGCCCCTTGGTTGAATTTCTTTAAATAACTCACAAATCTGAGTAAACACTATCTGTCAATCCAAAAATCTGTCGCATCCTTATGCATCCGTATTTGTGTTAATCAAGGGTAGTGGCTTCCTTGCTCCAGAGACAGTATCAATACACTCGCAAGGAGATAGGATGAAAGCGAAACTACTGGAACGCATCAAAGAACAACTGCTGAGACATGAAGGTCTGAGGCTGAAGCCATGCCGCTGCACAGCACTTGCGAGTTTCTCAATTTTGTTGACCCTGGGCGAAGGAATAGTCAAGACTGTAGAGATTTGAGACCAGTCTGTTACCGAACTGCTCACAGGGAGCGAAATAGACGCATTCAAAGCCAACCTTGAGCTAAGAGCACTGACTATCCTGTGTGATTATCTCAATCTGCATGGCCAGAATCGCCTGGATGAACTGAAACCCAGACCTCTTAGAGTGATCCGGGTAGGAGTGATCGAAATGGATTCCAAAGAGGGCTCAAAAAATGCATTTTCCCTCGATTTGCAGATTTCAGTGACTCTTTATACTCTGTTTCGGGATCGTAATCGCAAAATAACATAATATTGTGCGATTACGATCGCAACATTCGCTTTTTTGCTTGACATAAGTATCCTCTGGTTTTGGGTTGCATCAAGTACCGTAAAACGTTGGAGTAACCATGATACCAAGAATTATCAGCGCTAAGATCAAAGACAGGTTTTTTAGGGGTAAGGCAATAATTGTATTTGGACCCCGCCAGAGTGGCAAAACTACTTTAGTATACACACTTCTTCAGGACTATAGCGGGCAGTACATCAAGTTCAATGGAGATGAACCTGATATCCGTGAACAATTCGCAAATGCAACTTCGGCAAAACTGAAGGCACTTATTGGAAAGTATAAAATTGTGTTCATTGATGAAGCTCAACGGATTGAGGAGATTGGATTGGGGATAAAGCTAATAGTAGATAACTATCCCGATATCCAAGTTATTGCCACAGGTTCATCTGCTTTTGAGCTATCGGGAAAGCTGAAGGAAGCTCTTACCGGCAGAAAGTATGAGTATTACCTTTATCCCCTATCCTATCAGGAAATGTTGTTGGATAATGGAAGGTTGAACGAGGACAGATTATTATCCCATAGGCTTATCTATGGCTACTATCCAGAGGTTGTAACGACTCCAAGCAATGAATTGGAACTGCTTAAGCTGCTCGCTGACAGCTATTTGTTCAAAGATCTGTTTCTGTTGGAACAGATAAAAAAACCTCCTTTGTTAGAGAAGATTATCCGAGCCTTGGCGTTTCAGGTTGGCAACGAGGTATCCTACAACGAAATTGCTCGCATGGTTGGAGCTGATAATCAAACCGTGGAAAAATACATAGACTTGATGGAGAAAGCTTTCATAATTCACCGCTTACATGCATTAAAACGTAATCTGCGTAATGAGATTAGCCGTGGAGTTAAAGTGTATTTTTGGGATAACGGTATCCTAAATGCCATCATCGGGAATTTCAATGAGCTTAGTTCACGCAGTGATGTAGGTGCTTTATGGGAGAATTTTGTAATTAGCGAAAGGCGAAAATACCTGGCAAATAATGGCATCAATGCCAGAAGTTACTTTTGGAGAACTACCCAACAGCAGGAAATTGATTATTTAGAGGAAGAAAATGCAGCTTTCTCTGCCTATGAGATAAAGTGGAACCCATTAAGAAAAGTAAGTTTCTGCAAGCCCTTCATCGAAAAATACCCTATCAATGAGACTGGGGTTATAAATCCAAAATCTATCGGAGATTGGATTGGAGATAGTGCAGCTATAAAGAGTCATCAAAAACTTCAATAATGAGAGTTTGTCGAGGCACTTGGACATAACTCGTGGAATTAACCATCCTAACAATCAATTCACATTATGATTTGATTGCAAGGGTTTAGACCTTGCGAAATTCATGGTTACCGGCAGATTATTGCTTGAGTATTACCGTTTGCCGTTTTCTGTGATGGTTTTCAAAACGACGTTTTTTGTATAGCCAGATGTTTTTTATTGACAGAAATCCCGGTCTCATAGAATGAGCATATGTTCATTTGATGAGGGTGGTTTTTCAGCTTCGGCCGATTGACAAACACCTGATTTACAAAAGGAGAACTATATGGACACTAAAATAGCCATACCTACTACTAACAACACGCTGAGTGCACACTTTGGCCATTGTCAGAAATTCGCAATTTACACTGTAAGAGAAGGAATTATAGTCCATGAAGAGCTGATAGTCCCGCCTCCACATGAGCCGGGTTCGCATCCAAAGTTTCTCCGTGATCTGGGATGCAAAGCAATTATCGCCGGAGGGATGGGAGAAAGGGCACAGGCTCTTTTTGCCCAGAACGAAATCGAAGTCTTCATCGGGGTTCCGGATATTCCGCTCCATGAATTGGTACAGAAATACATCGAAAAAGATCTCAAATCAGGCACTAACCTCTGTGATCATTGAGGATCGTAGATGAAAATAGCAATAGCCAGCGGTAAGGGAGGAACAGGAAAGACTACTCTTTCCACCAATCTTGCCATGTATCTGGCAGAAACACATAAGCTTGTCTTGACGGATCTTGATGTGGAGGAGCCCAATTCCGGGATATTTGTCCATGGTGACCTGCTCAACCGCATAGATATTGATAAAATGATTCCCCGATGGGATCAGGCTCTTTGTTCTCTGTGCGGAAGTTGTCAGGAGATATGTTTCTTCAATGCCATCATCAAGCTCGGGGACAGAATATTGGTATTTAATGAGCTCTGCCATTCGTGTTTTGCCTGTAGCGAGCTTTGTCCACAGCAAGCCTTGCCAATGCAGGCAGTAAAAATGGGTGAATTGAAGCATATCAAGGCTGGAAAGCTGGATTTTGTAGAAGGTAAGCTGGATATTGGACAGGAACAAGCTGTTCCTCTGATCTCCCGCTGTCTCGAATATGTGGAGCAGAATTTTGATGATAGTTACATAAAGCTCTACGATGCTCCTCCAGGAACCTCATGCCCAGTCATCAAAGCTACTCAGAAGGCGGATCTGGTCATCTTGGTCACGGAGCCGACTCCCTTTGGTTTGCATGATCTCAAGCTGGCAATCGAAACCATGGATGAATTGAACAGACAATATGTCGTCGTTATCAATCGCTATGGTATTGGCAACGATGATGTCCTGAAGTATTGCGATAGTAAAAATATCAGGATTCTGGCGAAGATACCAAACGACAGGCACATTGCAGAGCTGTATTCAAAGGGTCAATTGATCTATCCCCGGCATGCGGGCTTCGAAACACAGCTAAGGATGATTGCGAACTATCTGATTGGTTTTGGGGGACTTCCCAAATGAAAGAGATTGTAATAATTTCAGGAAAGGGTGGCACGGGCAAGACTTCGATAGCTGCCGCATTTGCCATTTTGGGAGCAGGTGATGTAATCGTGGCGGATTGTGATGTGGATGCTGCTGATCTGCATCTGTTGCTGAATCCTATGGTGGAGATTGAGGAAGATTTTTACAGTGGTTTTGTCGCAGAAATAGACCCACACACCTGCATACACTGCGGAAAATGCAGAGAAATCTGTAGATTCGAGGCCATTGAACAGCTTCAGGGAGTATATTTTGCCAATCCTATCGATTGCGAGGGATGTGGATACTGCGCCAGGATTTGCCCTGCCAAGGCAATCATAATGAGAAAACAAAACGTAGGCAAGCTTTACATTTCAAAGATTAAAACAGGCTCTCAGATGGTTCATGCCAGGCTTCGCAGCGGAGCAGACAATTCCGGGAAGTTGGTTGCCCGAGTCAAAAAAGATGCCAAAAGCATTGCAGTCGAAAACGGTAAACAGTTCATGATCGTAGATGGTTCACCGGGAATTGGTTGTCCGGTCGTATCATCCCTGTCGGGTGCGGACATCGTAGTCATGGTGACAGAGCCGACGGCTTCTGGTATTCACGATTTGAAAAGAGTCTATGAACTCGTACACAAGTTTAGAATTCCAGCCGCATGCATCATCAACAAAGCAGATCTAAACCCGGAGCTGACCAATCAGCTCGAGGCATATCTATCTGAAAACGGTATTGTCCATCTCTCAAACATCCCCTATGACGAGAGTTTTACAGCAGCTATGACCTTGGGACAAAGCATTGTCGAACATCCGCCCAATAGGAGCGGAGATATAATCATATCAACCTGGAACAAGCTAATTAACAATTTAGCAAAGGAACAAACATGAAAATAGCATTTACAGCCGGAGGATCCGGGTGGGATTCACCTATCGATCCTCGCTTTGGAAGAGCAGAGTATATCCTGATCTATGATGATCAGACAGATGAACTAATCGCCTTGGACAATAGAGATATCGAAGCTGTGGCACATGGAGCTGGAACAAAAACAGCAAAACTGCTCTTTGAAGCAAAGCCAGATGTATTGATTACCGGAAACGGTCCTGGTGAAAACGCCGCTATAGTACTCGCTCAGATGCCATTAAAGATATATATCGGAGCCAAAAATAAATCTGTCCGGGAGGCTTATGAAGCCTTCCAAAAACACGAACTTAGCGAGTATTAAACATGTATTCAGACACGAATGTAGAAACGCTCGGGAGAGTTTATGCCACGTAGAAAACTACTACGCACCCTGGATGAACTGCCGATCATCAAAGGCTTTCGCCCTATTTGGATGAGAGCAAATTACCGCCAGGCAATCGTTATAAATCTGGAAGAGTATGAAGCCCTGCGCTTGATCGATTATGAAAAAATGATCCACGAACAAGCAGCGGTGACGATGAATGTTTCCAGGCCTACTTTTACCAGAATGTACGAAAGCGCTCGTCATAAGATGAGTACTGCACTGGTGGAAGGACGCAGCCTTTTGATCGAAGGAGGAAATGTCCTTGTTCAAAAGTCCCACTGGTATTGCGAAAGCTGTTTTCACAAGTTTTCAATAGAAGAGGCACAGGACAAGACAGCATTATCATGTCCAAAGTGCAAGTCTCAACAACTGTTGAGCCTAAACGACTGCTTTATGAGCGGTTGCAACAGATGTCGCAGATGCAGATAAGCCTGCCGCGACAAGAAAAAAAAGGAGTATCTTATGCCTAATTTTGATGGAACAGGACCATTTGGTGATGGACGTCCAGGAAGAGGGTTGGGTAATTGTTATCCAGAACGCAGAGCACAATCCAGACCCTTTGGAAGAGGACTTCGCAGGGCTCTTGGAGGTTCATTTGGTCGCAGAGCCGGATGGCAAAATCCCCAAGCAATGAATAGCGACGATATGTATTCGTATGACACCGAAACTCTGAAGAAAGAGAAAAGCAGATTGGAAAAACTGCTATGCTGGGTCAGCGATAGATTGGCAGAAATTGAGAGGTAAAGACAGGAAATGGAAGAAAACGAATTAAAGGAGCAGATGCTAAAGGCAAATCTGCAAAGAATCAAACATAGAATCGTCGTAATGAGTGGAAAGGGCGGAGTAGGAAAGAGCTTTGTAGCCGTCAACCTCGCTTATGGTTTGGCAATGCAGGGAAAAAAGGTAGGGCTTTTGGATGTCGATATACATGGCCCTTCTTTGGCAAAATTGATGAATATCGAAGGGATTCCCCTCCCATACAACAAGGCAAAAACTATGCCAACCCCCATCAAAGTCCTTTCCAACCTATGTGTCTTAACCGTCGCAACCCTTTTGCCTTCGGCTGAAAATGCCTTGATCTGGCGAGGTCCTCTGAAGATGGCATTGATCAAGCAGTTCTTTACTGACTTTGAGTGGGAAGAGCTGGATTATCTTGTTGTCGATTGTCCTCCCGGAACTGGAGATGAGCCCCTTTCCATCATCCAGACCCTGGAAAATGTCGATGGAGCCGTAATGGTCACAACTCCTCAGGATATTGCCCTGATCGATGTGAAAAAGAGCATATCTTTTTCGGAAAAACTCGGTGTGCCAATCTTGGGACTGATCGAAAATATGAAATACTTCGCATGTCCACACTGTGGAAAACAAACGAAAATATTCGATGGTACCAAGGTAGAAGAGCTGATCTTTGAAAAGCAAATCGAGCTTTTGGCAGAGCTGGAGCTCGATCCCAATATCGGAATCGCCAGCGATGCCGGACGTCCCTATATTTATGACTATAACAAACTTCCCAATGCCCAGAAATTGATGGAAGCCGTGACAAAAATCCTTGCCAAAATTGAAAAACCAGATACTCTTTAGATAGAAATACTAATCTACTACAAGGAGAAAAAATGGAAACAACAAACACTGGCATTCCGCTCTTGGGAGATAAATTCCCGAGCATGAAAGTTCAGACCACCAGAGGTGAGATGAATCTTCCTGAAGACATGAAGGGAAAATGGTTTGTGCTATTTAGCCATCCCGCAGATTTTACACCCGTTTGTACCACAGAATTCATCGCTTTTCAACAGCGATATGACAAATTCAGAGCCCTAAATTGCGAACTCATCGGCATGAGTGTAGACCAGGTCTTTGCCCATATCAAATGGGAAGAATGGATACAGGAAAACATGGATGTCGAAATCCAATTCCCCATAATTGCCGATACCGGAGCAGTCGCCAACAAGCTCGGACTTATCCATCCCGGAAAAGGCACAAACACTGTTAGAGCAGTCTTTATCATCGATGCCGAAGGACTTATCCGCATTATGCTATATTATCCTCAGGAACTTGGCAGAAACATGGATGAGATCCTCAGAGCAGTACATGCCATGCAGGTTTCCGACAAAAACGGAGTAGCCATGCCCGCTAATTGGCCAAATAACGAAATCCTGAAAGATCGCGTTATCATTCCACCTGCCAAAGATGTAAAAACAGCAAAAGACAGATTGGAAAGAGCAAAAGCCGGCGAATTTGAGTGTTACGACTGGTGGTTGTGCCACAAAAAACTATAATTCAAGCCGAATTTGATCACCAAGGTGCAGAGCTCAATAGGTTTTGCACCTGTTTTTTTACCCATAACCTCAATATGACCGTTGAATAATCGGGGTATGGGGCAGCGCTCCATACAATAAAACGTGGTGAGTGGGTATAGATGAGCGTTTTTGTGCGCTTAAATTGGTTGAAAAGACACTGATTTGTTAAACAGGAGGACATGATCAACGGTCTTTACTTGTAGGATCAGAATCCTACACTACTGTCAACTTAGTAGTCAAGCGTATATCAAGTCTATATCAAGCCTATATCAAGCGTATTCACAAATACACTTGATATAGGTGTGATATATGCAAAATATGGATTTCAGTAGCGGAGGATTCCGATCCTCCGATTTTGTTGTAACTTCGTAGCTTCGGAAAGCTACGCTACTGTAGCGGAGGATTCCGATCCTCCGACTGCGAGTTACCTCACAAGAATTCACTTCAAAGTCAGTTGATTCATCGGGGAATGGGGCAGTGTCCCATACAAAAAAGGTGGTGGGTGGGTATAGATGGCTGTTTTTGTCCTCTCAGATTGGCTGGCAATACTCCGTTTTGCTTAGCAGGATCACACGTTTAACGATCTTTTTAGGATGGGTTACATCCTTTAAACGCATGTCTTTAGTTAAAAACAAGGATATGTATAAAAAAAAGTTGACAAATTGCCGTTTCTGATTAGAATGTGATACTTGGAGTTTGATAATAGTCAGACAAAAAATGAGGTGCGGAACAATGAAAAAAGTAATCTTCATTCTGGTGCTTATTACACTAATGAGTGTCCTTAGTGGCCTTTTTGCGTACAACTATGACATGGAACAAAGCATTATCGGGCGGGTTCAAAACCTACGATTCGTACCTTCGCCCAATCCATTTTCCAACAGTCGTACAACAGCTCTGACGAACTATGTAGAGCAATATCTTTGGGATGAATGGCACGATGCCAGATCAGTATTTATCGGTTATGATAGTCAAATGCGGATAAACCGATTCTTGACATATTACTGGTATGACTACCGGGAATGGGAAATGGATCATAACGAACTGGTCACCTACAGACCGGACGGTTTGCCGCATTCAGTAATAACCCAACATCTGATTTTAGAAGATTGGGTAACTACTGGAGAAGTTCTCTTTACCTATGATGGGAATCAGCTACAATCCGTTCTCCATCAATACATTGATGGGGATATCGTAGAAACCGTCATGACTATTACTTTTGAATATAACGACGCTACCCAGCGTTTGGAATATGTACAGGTCTCTGGCGGTTGGTGGAGAAATCCCAGCCGTATATTTTATAGAGTCTACTATGAATGGGATACCCCCGGACGTGTGATATCGGCTACAACGTATTATGAAGATGGAGCAGATCAGTGGATACCGGGTAGCAAGACTGTGATCAGTTATCATCCTCAGGACAACACAAATTACCAGGACTATATGAATTTCTTCATGCAACAGTTGATAATCGGTGAACACGATATCCTTCCAATGGGTTCGGTGATGTACATAGATGAAGAAGTGGATTCTAATTTTTATAATGATAGCTGGCACCCAGACAATATGTTCCAGTATCACTACGATCAGAATATGAAGCTTGAGCAAATCTTACGTTATTCCTATTCAGCCTATGTGTGGTATAATGTAATGCAGGAAGATTTTATCTATGATGACTCTGGTAACATGACTGAGTGGCTTCTCGGGTATGATTCTGGTGACTACTTAGATTATTACAACCGCAAAGTGTTCACTTATTCGGAAGTGTCTACGAGTGAAGATTATGTCTCACCGCCAGAAATATCAGAGCTTTCCATATATCCAAACCCCTTTAATCCACAAACCAACATATCATTTGAAGTCCTAAAGGGGGGAAAAGTAGAGGTAGACATATTCAATCTCAAAGGACAAAAAGTCCGCAGCATACTCAATGACTACAAGGAAAAAGGAAACTACCAAATGAGTTGGAACGGGTTTGATGACAATGGCTTCAAAGTCGGATCCGGGATGTATATCGTTCGGCTAAAATCTGCAAATAATAGCAGATCCAAAAAGGTGATACTACTCAAATAATTTGATCTATAAGACGTTTCGCAAAACCGCCATTGTAAGATGGCGGTTTTTTTTCGACAGTTGCCCATACCCGTTTATTCAACGGTCTTATCCAATTAATGAACTGCCCTCTCTGAAGTGCTTACCACAAAACAATGATTGACAACTTTCGTGATCTTTCTACATCGTAGACTTCGTAAAACTTAGCAAGATTTGAATATAGTGAGGCTTGTATGGAAAAGATGTTCAGTTTGTTTGAACACTCATCAATGGCATATATATACCATCGGATTATACTCGACGACAAGGGAACTCCATGTGATTATGAGTTTTTGAATTCCAACGAGTCTGCACAAAAAATGCTGGGTAAAACTAAATCCGAACTGGAGGGGAAACGGATATTGAGTCTATTTCCCGAGACGAAAAATGATCCTTTTGACTGGATTGCATATTATGGCAAATTAGCTTTGGAAGGCGGACATGATGAGTTTGAGCAATTCTCCAGAGCGCTGGGCAGATACTACAAGGTATATGCAATCTCAACGGAGAAATACTATTTCCATACTATTTTTGTTGATATCAGCGACCAGGTACGGGAGAAAAACGAACTGCGAAAGGTAATCTCAGTCTCAGAGAACTTTTTGGCAGCAGATATTCATAGCATCGATTACCAATCCATATCAGATATTATGACAGAGCTTTGTGAAGCCAAATATGGCGTATTCCACGTCTATAACGCAGATAGAACAAAGTTTATTGCAAAGGCTGTATCAGGAGCTCCGGAGAGTATACTCAAAGCAGGAAAAATATTAGGATTTGACTTGCTTAAAAAAGAATGGGACTATGATCCTCAGCGGGATTCCCTTACAAAACACAGTATTATTACCAGATTTGAAAGCCTTCATGAGTTAAACGGAGGGGTACTCCCTAAGGTTGTAATCGATGGAGTCCAAACCCTACTGGGAATCAAAGAAACTGTCGTTATCAATATCAAAAAAGGTGATGTCATTATTGGTGATTTTGTAATCCTGATGCAGGAAGGTAAAAACTTCCAAAATTATGATCTGATAGAACTGTATGTTCGGCAGATTGGGATGCTGATCAGTCGTACCGATACAGAAGAGATTCTTTATCAGAGGCTGAAACTGGAAGAGGCACTATCACAGATATCCAGCAGTTTTGTGAATGTTGAAACTGAACATATAGACGAGCTGATCCATACTGCTCTTGCCAGGATCGGCAAGATTGCTGATGCGGATCATAGCTTCTTCTTCCGCTTTTCACCAGAACTGGAGTGTTTTGATGTTCCATACGAGTGGACAGCATTGGGTCTGGATCCACATATAGAAGGGTTGAAGTGTTCAGAAGAAAGTGTTTACCTTTGGTGGCAGCAGCAGTTCATCAGTGGAAACACGGTAAAATTAAACAAGCTGGACGATCTACCTGCCGAAGCGGAAGAAGAGAAAGAGCTGCTAAGAAAACTTAATATCAAGTCCTTCGTCAGTATCCCTATCGTATCATCTCAGACAATGAGCGGGTTTATCGGGTTTGATACTACGACCCACGAGAAACACTGGAATGATCTCGATATCCGAATGTTAAAAACAACGGGTGAAATCATCCTGGGTGCAGTTGAAAGAGTAGTGGGACACCGTCATTTGATGGAAAGTGAAGAGAAATATCGGCTGATTGCTGAAAACTCCTCTGATGTGATCTGGATTATGAATGTGACAACCCTGAAGCACGAATACATAAGTCCCACGGTACTGCAATTACGCGGTTTTACTCCAGAGGAAGCACTCCAGCATCGCTTGGAAGATATTCTTACTCCCAAAGATTGTGAATTCATGCAAAGCCTTTTGGCTCAGGAAATACCATTATATCTTCAAGACCCTACTCAGATAAAAGATTTTAGATTGGAGTTGCAACACTATCACAAAGACGGTAGCTTGATCTGGTGTGAAATATCAGCCCGGCCAAACGTAAATTCGCTGGGCGAGATAGAAATAGTAGGAGTGACCAGAAATATAGAGGAAAGAAAGAGGCTACAAGCCCAGCTCCAGCGTAAAAGTGAGGATCAGCAGATCCTGCTGGATAATATCCCAACTCAAATCTGGTATCTGACCGATGAAACTACCTATGGATCTGTCAATCAAGCTCTTGCGGATTTTAACGGTAAGACAAAAGCTGAACTCGAGCATCACAATATCTGTGAGTTTTTGCCCGATCATATCGCCCGATCTGCTGTCCAAAACAACCGAGCAGTATTCAGTACGGGTGAACCCATCCATACCGAAGAGTGGTCCTTGCATCATACAGGTGAACAGCGCTTACTGTCGATCTGGAAGATCCCAAAGGTAGGAGCAGATGGTGCAATCGAATATGTTGTATGCTCTGCAGAGGATGTAACAGACATTCACAATGCCCAGAAAGAGACCTTGATTGCCAAAGAAAAAGCAGAGGAAAGCAACAGGCTAAAAACTGCATTTCTGGCTTCCATGAACCATGAATTGCGTACACCTCTAAACCATATCATGGGGTTTAGCCAGATACTGGATAGTACAAGTGATATGGGCGAGGTAAAAGAATGTGCCACTCATATCTACAAGAGCGGTGAAACCCTGCTCAAAATGATCCAGGATATATTTGATCTGGCACTGGCAGAACAGGCTATTATGCGTCCCAAACGTCAAAACGTAAAGTGCTTTGACCATTTCTTTGATAATAAAGCGAGCCTTGAAGACATCTTTGAATCAGCTGGGAGACAGGATAAGGTAAAGCTCGTTTTCAGTCCAGATCTCAAAGCTCTTCACAGTAGTATCTATATCGACGTTAGCAAAGTAAACCAAGTGCTTAGCAATCTCTTTCGGAATGCAGTCAAGTTTACCTATGAAGGAAAGATCGAATTTGGGTTTACACTTTTGGAAAATGACAGTATCCGCTATTTCGTGAAGGATACGGGCATTGGAGTAGCTCCCGAAAAACAGGAACTGATCTTTGATTTCTTCCGACAGGTTGATGAAGGTGGGAGTAGTATTTATGGGGGGGTTGGTATAGGCTTGGCCATCTCCAAAAAGATAACCGAGGTAATGAATGGAAAGCTTAGTATCGAATCCGCACCGGATCAGGGTAGTAGCTTTTATTTGGATATTCCGGTTCAGCGTCATGAATATGAGATTGTGGAAAATGCAGATTACCGCGCCGGCAATATTCCGAATTTTTCGGCTTTTAGTATTATGGTAGTCGAAGATGATGAAGCCAGTTTGATGATTACAAGGAACCTTTTGAAGAAAAGCGGAGCCAAAATATTGGAAGCCCGAAACGGAAGGGAAGCAATCGACATTATGGAATCATACCAAAATGTAGATGCTATTCTAATGGATATAAGAATGCCTATTATGGATGGATTTCAAGCTACAAAAGCAATCAAGCACAAGTTTCACTCCCTTCCCATTTTGGCATTATCAGCCCATGTCAAAGTAGGCCCGGATTTTGATACTCGCTACAATAGATTTGATGCTGTTATTACCAAACCCATCAACGGCGACATTATCTTTATGGAATTGAGCAAAGTCCTTCTGAAATAGATGTAGTTCAGCCTGGTGTTTCATGCTCGGAATAGAACCAATCAATAGCGATATAGTCCTTTTTACAAGTGAAGCTGCGTTGGTAAATGCCAGCCTGCTAAAGGTAGAAGATAGTTTTATCCTGATCGATACAATGGTGCGTCCCATGGATGGCAAGGATATCCTGGAATATCTTAAGTCTCACAACATCCGGCTAAAGTATATTGTAAACACCCACTGGCACAGTGATCATTGCTTTGGAAACCGAATCCTTAAGACAAATGACACACGGGTTCTGAGCCACAAAGACCACTTTAACACTCTGTATCATGAACGAAACATGTTCAAGCCGGATAGAAATGTGGATCATGAAAAACATCTGATTCCAGCACCGGACAAATTGTTTGATAAAGTCTGTTACTGGTACAAGGGAAGCTTTGAGTGCGATGCTATATTCTCGGGGCAAAGCCCTTGCAGAGTAATCCACGCCCCCGGACATTCAATGGACATGAGCTATGTCTATCTCCCCCAGTCAAAGATTCTAATCGCCGGAGATAATGTTCTATCCAACAACGGTGATAGCCTGGCTCTTCCATACTTTTGGTGGGGTGACTGTAACAGCCTGATCCAGAGCTTGAAACTTATTCTGGACCTGAATCCCGATCTCATCATTCCAGGGCATGGTAAACCGGTTTCCCTGGATAAGGTAAAGAGGGATATCAAGTATCTGGAATACATGAGCTCCGAAAGTAATCATATAATATATGGAAATCCGGAGATGTCCACAGAACAATTGCTCCAAAAACTGATTAATTCTTTACCTGTGGAGGACATTTACCCGGAAGCGAATCCTCAAAGAATCTGGGTTCCGATCGTACATGAATTGAATCTAAAACGCCTGATCTTGAATCGCAGGGATGCTATGCAGAGTTCTAACTGAGCATATCTTTTCCAATGAAGATTATGTTCGCTCTCTACAAATAATACACGAAACAGCTCTTTGACAGGTTCTCTTTTGTCACGATACACATGGTCTTTTCCCAAGAGCTTTTCTATTCATACAAAGTAAGATAGCTTAGATTTTTCTTGACACAAATACAAGGCACAGATTTGTAAGTCTTTAATTGATTGTTTGATGAGTGTCTTACACAATTGAATAGAAATAATTTAAGGAGTAGTACCATGACGAAAGCTGATTTGGTAAAAATCATCTCGGAGAACACTGGCATCATCCGCAAAGACGTTGCTGTCGTAGTCGATTCACTGTTGCAGTCTATCAAAGACAGTCTTGCCACAGGAAATCATATTGAGATTCGCGGTTTTGGCACATTCAAGCTCAAAACCCGCAAAGCCAGAACTGGCCGCAATCCCAAAACCGATCAACAAGTACCGGTTCCAGAAAGAACCGTTCCAACCTTCAAGTTCTCACGCGAATTCAAAATGACCGTTGTCGAACTGAAGTCCAAGTAAGAAGCGAGGTATAAAGTATGCCTTGTGGAAAGAAGAAGAAAAGACATAAAATAGCTACTCATAAGAGAAAAAAAAGACTTCGCAAGAATCGTCATAAAAAGAAATAAGTGATATAGTGAAGTTGTTCACAGATTTTAGCCGTCGATCCCGACGGCTATTTCTTTGATTCAGATACATCATCACTTTTCTTGATCGCCCAGAGTCTACACTTCATAGAAGGTGCTTTTTGGCTTTTGTGTTAGTGTTCAAAGGAGAAAATATGATTACCGTATATGTCAATGGAAAGGAAGTTCAGGTAGCAAAGGATACCAAGGTATTGCATGCTTGCTCCAAAGCGGGTTTTCCGGTTCCGCATCTTTGTTATCATGAGGATTTGCCGGCTTTTGGAAACTGCGGAGTTTGTATGGTAGAGATCAATGGCAGGACTCTACGAGCCTGCTCCACTCCCTGTGAAGAAGGGATGAAGATAAATACCAAAGGAAAGAAGCTGTTGGATTTGCGAAGGGACGCTTTGGAGATAATACTTTCCAACCATCCCAACAACTGCCCCGAATGTATCAAAAACGGACGATGCGAATTGCAAGACCTTTCCCAGGAGCTTGCTATCCGCCATATGAACCTCAAAAAAGTACGGCGCAAATACAAAGGCAGAGACGAATCCTCACTTTCGATTACCCTGGATCAGTCCTATTGTATCCAATGTGGACGCTGTACCTATGTCTGTAACGTTATTCAGGATGTCCATGCCCTTGAGAATAGTGAACGTGGTTTCAATTCTTTTGTAGGACCCACCTTCAACCGTCCTCTGGAGGAATCTGAATGTGTCAAATGTGGACAATGTTCGTCCTATTGTCCTGTGGCTGCTATTTACGAAACAGATGATTCCGATCCTGTCTGGAAAGCTCTGAGCGATCCAACCCTCGTCCTTGTAGCACAGGAAGCACCAGCCGTTCGTGTAGCGCTGGGAGAGGAATTCGGATACAAGCCTGGGACAAACGTTGTAGGCAAAATGTACACCGCCCTAAGGGAACTGGGTTTCCACTATGTGTTTGATACAAACTTTGGAGCAGACCTCACAATCATGGAGGAAGCCAGCGAGTTTGTCCATATTTTCAAAAATAGCCCGGACAAGTTTCCCTTGATCACAACCTGCTGCCCCTCGTGGGTTGATTATCTGGAAAAGTTTTATAGCGATATGATCCCCCATTTCTCCTCTGCCAAATCTCCACACCAAATGGTAGGCACGATGACAAAGACATACTGGGCAGAAAAGATGAAACTTGATCCAGACAAGATTTTCCTCGTTTCAGTAATGCCTTGCACAGCCAAAAAATACGAAATCGACCGTATGGAAGATATGTATGCATCTGGTCACAAGGACGTAGATGTTACCATTACCACGCGTGAATTGGCAAGAATGCTCAAAACTGCCGGGATTGATCTGGCACAACTTCCAGATGGAAGCGCCGACAATCCTTTGGGAGAATACAGCGGAGCCGGAACGATCTTTGGAGCCACCGGAGGGGTGATGGAAGCCGCTCTTCGTACCGCTTACTTCTTAATAACAGGCAGTGAGTTACCAAATCCGAAGATTGATTTTGTGCGTGGGTATCAGGGCATCAAAAGAGGTAAAATTGAAATTGCCGGTACTGAAATCCGAATCGCTGTGGCATCAGGCTTGGGGAATGTTGCCAAAGTCATGGACGAAATCAGAACGGCAAAAGAACAAGGTAAAGAAACACCTTATCACTTCGTGGAAGTCATGGCTTGCCGGGGTGGTTGTGTCGGGGGCGGGGGACAACCTTACCGCTCGACAAACAGAATCAGGTTGCTACGTGCAAAGGGACTTTACAAAGAAGATGAAGGGCTCACACACCGTGAATCCCACAATAATCCATCGATCAAAAAGATCTATAAGGAGTTTCTGGGAGAGCCACTCTCACACAAAGCCCACAAGCTATTGCATACAAAATATATTGCACGGCCCATGAAGCTCACAAAGGATTGATCCCTAACTACAAAGCGAAATTTCGAATCCGCTGTTTTGCATGAATAAGCGGAGTAAGTGATATTCTACGGTGCAGACACTTGTGTTTGCACCGTATTTTGTTCGTTATCAAAGACCCTTGAATGTGTCTTCCTGTATAACAAATCGGTGTGTATTCAGCCAATTTGAGCCCACAAAAACAACCATCTTTACCCACCCACCACCCTTTTTGTATGTGGCGTTGCCCCAAACCCCGATTATTCAATGGTCTTAAGACAGTGGCACAGTCCCTATAACGAAAATCACAAGTATATCACACCTATA